>CAYQYG010000099.1:0-22722 GCA_964421485.1 uncultured Polyangiaceae bacterium
CCCGAGGCCGGCGCGCGGCGCGAGCCGGGCGTGATCGCGGCGCCCGCGCGCAGCCTCGGGCGCGCGACGCTCGCGGTGAGCTCGACGCTCTACGGCGGGCTCGTCGGCTACTCGATCCAGGCGTCGAGCGGGTCGAGCGATCCGCGGCTGCTCTACCCGCTGCTCGCGGTCGGCGCGGGGATCGGGCTCGGCGGATCGATCCTCATCGCCGAGGAGTGGAACGTGGGCATCGGGGACGCGTGGTACCTGTCCGCAGGGGCGTGGTGGCCGACGCTCGCGGGGCACCTGCTCTACGAGGGGCGCTTCGCGAAGTACGCGGGGGAGCAGGACGAGGAGCGCTGGACGTTCGGGCTGATCGGCGGGACGACGGGGATCACGCTCGCGGCGCTCGGCCTCACGCTGCGCGGCGGCATGTCCGACGGCGGCGCGGTGATGACGCACTCGGGCGGCGGGCTCGGCCTGGTGCTCGGCGGGCTCGTGGAGATCGCGGCGACCGGGGACATCGAGGCGACGCCGTTCTCGGGGGCGGGGTACGGCGTCGCGTTCGGCTGGCTCGCCGCGGCCGCGGCGGCGACGCAGATCCGGCTGCCGCCGTCGCGCGTGCTCTCGGTCGACCTCGGCGCGCTGCTCGGCGGCCTCGGCGGCGCGGCGCTCGGCAGCCCGCTGCTCTTCGACGCGCCGACCGCGGACGACCAGCGCGCGTGGGTGGGCGCGACCGCCGGCGGCCTGCTGGTGGGCGCGGCCGCCGCGTGGCTGCTCACGGGTGAGCCCGACGGCGGCGAGCGGCGCGAGGCGAGCGCGCGTGCGGGGGGCGCCGACAGGCGACCAGGAGCCCCATCTGTCCAACCGGGGGCCGGGTCCCCCATGATCGGGGTCGTGGGCGAGAGCGTGGTGGGCCGGCGGCGGGCGCCGGCGCTCGGGCTCGGCTGGCGAGGGACGTTCCTGTAAAAGCGATGAAGATCACGATCACCGACCTGGAGGCGGGCACGCGCCTCGACAAGCTCCTGGTGCAGGCCGTGCCCGGGCTCGGGCGCGCCGCGGCGAAGCGGCTGTTCACAGAAGGGCGCGTGCGCGTGAGCGCCGCGGAGGGAGGGCGCGCGCGCAGGGCCGCGAAGGGCGACGTCGCGGCGGCCGGCGAGGTCGTCGAGATCGACCTCGAGGTGCCCGGCGCGGGCGGCGCGGGCGGCGCGGCGGTGCCGGATCCGGAGGCGCCGCTCTCGATCGCGCTGGAGCGGGACGATCTCGTCGTCGCCGACAAGCCGGCGGGCGTGCCGACCGCGCCGCTCGAGCCCGGGGAGCGCGGGACGCTCGCGAACGCGCTGGTCGCGCGGTACCCGGAGATGGCGCGCGTCGGCTTCTCGCCGCGGGAGCCGGGCCTCTGCCACCGGCTCGACACCGAGACCAGCGGGCTCGTGCTGGCGGCGCGTACGCCCGGCGCGTTCGCGACGCTCGCCGGGGCGCTGAAGGAGGGCCGGCTCGACAAGCGCTACCTGCTCGTGTGCCTGGCCGGCGACCTGCCCGAGCTCGGCTCGATCGAGGTGCCGCTGGCGCCGCACCCCAAGGACCGGCGGCGGGTCTACCCGTGCCTGCACCCGCGCGACGTCGCGCGCTACGCGCCGCGGCCGGCCGCGACCACGTATCGGCGCGTCCGGCAGGTGGGCCGCTGGCTGCTCGTGGAGGCGCGGGCGCCGAGGGCGATGCGGCACCAGATCCGGGCGCACTTCGCCGCGGTCGGGCACCCGCTCGCGGGGGACACGCTCTACGGCGGGCCTGCGGTGGAGGGCCTCGAGCGGCACGCGCTGCACGCCTGCTACATCGCCTGGCACGGGGACGAGGTGGTGCCGGCGTTCGTGGTGACCTCGCCGCTGCCCGAGGACATGGCCGCGCTAGTCGGCGAGGGTTGATCCCGCGGGCCGAGGCGCCTTCTGCAGCTCGCGGGCTCCACCACGCGCGCTCCCGAGCGTAGAGCTACACCCTGCCCGCCATGATGGGGTAGGCTGCTAGCACCTGGGGTGCGCTCGCCTTCGGCCGCCGTGGGCGATGAGATGTCGTCAGAGGGCCCAATCTCTTCGAAAAGAGCCGTGCGTTCGCGTGGTGCAAATGAAGCTCGGGGGCGCAGCGTGGGCCCGGTGCCAGGCCGGCTCGGGCGGGCGGCCGGCGTCGCCCTGCTCGCGCTCGCGACGCCGGGCTGCGGCGCGATCCTCGGAATCGAGGATCTCTCCACGGGCAGCGCGGACGCGGACGGGTGGAGCCTGAGCTTCGGCGAGACCGGGCGGCAGACCGTGGAGGACGTCGAGCTCGCGGGCGACGACCTGATCATCACCGGATCGTTCAAGGACGCGATCAATTTCGGCGGCGGCCCGCTGCCGAACCTCGGGGGCGTGCGGCTCTACATCGCGAGCCTCGAGCGCGGCGCCGGCGCGCACCGCTGGAGCAAGAGCTTCGCCGACGCGGGTGCCGCGACGGCCCCGCCGCCCGCGCGGATCGCGGCCGACGGCGAGGACGTCATCGTGGCGGGCGGCTTCACCGGCAGCCTCGGCTTCGGCGACAAGCTCCTCAGCAGCACCACGCCCGACGCCTTCGCCGCGCGGCTCGGGCCCGGCGGCGAGCCGCTGTGGACCGAGGGCTTCGGCGGGACCGGCGACCAGCTCGGGATCGACGTCGCCGCCTCGCTCGGCGCGGTCGCGATCACCGGCTCTTACACCGCCGGCTTCGATCTCGGCGCGGGCGTGCTCCCGGACCCCGGCGGCACCGACGCCTTCGTCGCGGAGCTCGACGGTCAGGACGCGGCCGCGGCCTGGAGCGCGGCGCTCGGCGACTCCGGCGCGGATCAGGGCGCGCGCGTCGCGATCAGCGACAGCGCCGTCGTCGTCGCCGGATCGACCTCGGCGGGCTTCACCGCCGGCGCGGTCTCGGTGCCGGCCGGGGCGTTCATCGCGTCGCTCGACCGATCAGGGGCGCCGGTCTGGGTCAAGGGCTTCGGGGACGCCGCGACGCACCTGGCCGGCGTCGCGATGGACGCCGGGGGCAACGTGGTCGTCGCCGGTGATTTCACGGGCACGATCGACCTCGGCACCCCGCTCGTGAGCGAGGGCGCCGAGGACGTCTTCCTCGTCAAGCTGAGCGCGGCCGGCGCCGAGCTCTGGAGCCACCAGCTCGGCGGATCCGGCTCGCAGAGGTGCTGGGACGTGCACGTGACCTCCGCCGGCGACGTGGCGATCACCGGCGCGTTCGCGGGCTCGATGGACCTCGGCGGCGAGCCGCTGGCGAGCGCCGGCGGCGACGACGTCTTCGTCGCCACGTTCGATCCGAACGGGCTCCACCGCTTCAGCCAGGGCTTCGGAGGCCCCGGCGATCAGACGGGCCGCGGCGTGGCGGTCGACGCGCTCGGCGCCGTCTTCCTCGCCGGCCAGTTCGAGAGCGCGATCGATCTCGGGCAGGGCGAGCTCACGGCCCGGAGCGTCGAGGACCTCTTCGTCGCGAAGATCAGCCCGGCGGAGCCATGAGCCTGCTCGATCGCCCCCCGCCCCGCCCCCCGCGCCCCGCCGCCGCGCCGCCGGCG
The DNA here is from genome assembly GCA_964421485.1 of uncultured Polyangiaceae bacterium. GTDB lineage: Bacteria > Myxococcota_A > Polyangia > Polyangiales > Polyangiaceae > CAYQYG01. Next base: position 3,563 of record CAYQYG010000099.1, read on the forward strand.
TCGCGCCCGGGCGCGGCGGAGCGGCTCGACGTGGGCGAGGCGCGCCCGATGGGCGCGACCGACGAGGAGCGATCGAGCGCGGCGCCCGGGCCCTGGAACGTGCCGGTCGAGGTGGGCGCCGTGCTCGGCGGCAAGTACCGCGTCGAGCGGGTGCTCGGCGTCGGCGGCATGGGCGCGGTGCTCGCGGCGACGCACCTCGATCTGCACGAGATCCGCGCGATCAAGCTGATGCACGCGTCCGAGAGCGAGAACGCGCTCGCCGTCGAGCGCTTCCTCCGCGAGGCGCGCGCCGCGGTCCGGCTCAAGAGCGAGCACGTCGCGCGGGTCTACGACGTCGGCCGGCTCGACTCGGGCATCCCGTACATCGTGATGGAGTACCTCGAGGGGCACGACCTCTCCCGCATCGCGCGCAAGCACGGCGCGCTGCCGGTCGCCGAGGTGGTCCACTACATCCTGCAGGCCTGCGACGCGATCTCCGAGGCGCACTCGCTCGGCATCGTCCACCGCGACCTCAAGCCCGCGAACCTCTTCCTCACGCGGCGCGACGACGGCACGCCGTCCGTGAAGGTGCTCGACTTCGGGATCTCGAAGCACACCGGACCGGGCTCGATGTCCGACATGGAGATCACGACCGCGAAGGACGTGCTCGGCTCTCCGCACTACATGAGCCCGGAGCAGATGCGCTCGACGCGCGCCGCGGACGAGCGCAGCGACGTCTGGGCGCTCGGCGTGATCCTGTACCGGCTGATCACCGGCAAGCTCCCGTTCCCCGCGGACACGCCGATGGAGCTCTGCGCGCGGATCCTCGAGACGGTCCCGGAGCGCCCGTCGGTCCTGCGGCCGGACATGCCGCTCGAGCTGGAGGCGGTGATCCTGCGCTGCCTGGAGAAGAATCCGGAGCAGCGCGTGCAGACCGTCGCCGAGCTCGCGGGGGCGCTCCTCCCGTTCGCGCCCACCGAGGCCCTGGAGATCCTGCCGATGTCGCGGCGGCTCGCGCTCTCGATCGCGCCGGGCCGGATCTCGTTCGCGAGCATCGCCGACATGACCCAGGGCTCGTCGCCGGCGCCCTCCGCGGAGCCGAAGAGCGGGGGCGCGGCGCCTGTTGATGCTCGTGGCTCCGGGTCGGCTGCCGGCGCCCTGCGCCCCGACCCCTCGGCTGACGCTCGGGGCTCCGACGTCTCGACGTCCGGCACCGCGGCGTGGGGCGCGACCGGGGCCGAGGCCTCCCCCGCGCCCCGCGGCCGCCGGCGCCAGCTCGCGATCCTCGCCGTGCTCGGCGCCGCCGGCCTCGGGCTCGGCATCGGCGCGGCGATCTCGTGGCGCGGCCCCGAGGGCGGCGGCGCCGCGTCTTCGGGCTCGGCGCCGCCGAGCGCTGCGCCTGTCCAGACGGCGGTGCCGGTCGAGACCGCCGCTGCGAGCGCCGCGCCCGCGGAGTCGGCCGCCGCGAGCGCCGCGCCTGCGGAGTCGGCCGCCGCGAGCGCCGCGCCCCCGGGCTCGGCCGCTGCAGGCGCCGTGAGCGGAGCGCCCGCCGCGCCCTCGGGGGCGCCGACGTCGTCGCCGCTGCCGGGCCCGGGGTCGGCGCCGAAGGGCGCGAGCACGTGGTCACCGCTGCCGGGCGCGGGATCCAAGGCCCGGCCGGCCGGGACCTCGACGGCGGATCCCTTCGGGCGGTCGCGGAAATAGAGACGAGGTGAAGGTGATGAGGCGGTGGGTCGCTGGGCTCGTGGCGGCGGCGGCGGTGGCGGCGGCGGGGCAGGCGCTCGCGCAGCCCAGGGAGCCCACGAAGGCCGAGCGCGCGCAGAACCTGTTCGACGTCGGCATGAAGCTCATGGACGCGCGCGATTTCGCGCACGCCTGCCCGCTGCTCGAGCAGAGCGAGCAGCTCGATCCCGGCATGGGCACGCGCTTCCGCATCGCCGAGTGCTACGAGGGCACGGGGCGGCTCGCGAGCGCGTGGGCGCTGTTCACCGCGGTCGCGGAGGAGGCGAAGTGGGCGCAGACCCCCGATCGCGAGAAGGTCGCGCGGCAGCGCGCCGCGGCGCTCGAGCCGCGGCTGTCGAAGCTCGCGATCAACGTCCCCGCGCGGCTCGGCACGCTGGTCGGCCTGGACGTCCGCCTCGACGGCAAGCCCGTCCCCCGCGAGCACTGGGGCGCCCCGCGCCCCGCCGATCCCGGCGAGCACCGGATCGAGATCAAGGCGACCGGCCGGAAGCCGTGGGAGGGCGCCGCGAAGGTCGATCGCCCGGGCACCTCGGTCGCCGTCGACGCGCCCGAGGACCTCGAGGCCGCCCCCGCGGAGATCGCGCCCGCGCCCGGCCCGAGCCCCGAGCCGGCGCCGGCCGAGCCCGAGGGCCCGCGCTTCTGGACGACCCAGCGCATCGCCGCGGCCGGGGCGGCCGGCGTCGGCGCGATCGGCCTCGTCCTGGGCACCGGCTTCGGCATCAGCGCGGCCTCGAAGTGGAGCGACGCCGAGTCGCGGTGCGAGGGCGGCGATCACGACCGGTGCTCCGCGTCGGCGGTCTCGCTCGGCGACGAGGCCTCGAGCGCCGCGACCGTATCGACCATCGGCTTCCTCCTGGGCGTCGCGGGCGTGGGCGCGGGCGCGTACCTCTGGTTCACCGCGCCGAGCGAGCCCGCGGAGCCCTCACCCGCCCAGCCCGCGCGCGGCGCGCCGGCGCCCGCGTGGCAGCTCGCCCCCGCCGTCGGCCCCGGCGTGGCCGGCGGCGTCCTGCGCGGCCGCTTCTGAGCGCCCACCGCCGCGCCCTAGGGCGGCGCCTCGCCCGCCTGAGCGGCCGCGCGCCATTCGTTCGCGATCTTGGTCGCCACGAACAGCGCCGGGAATGACAGGAACAGCCCCACGAACCCGAGCGCCTGCTCGAACAGGAGGAGGCTCACCACCAGCACGAGCCCAGGCAGCTTCACGTGCTCCGCCGACAGCCGCGGGTTCAGCCAGTAGCTCTCGATCTTGTGCAGGATGAACGTCACCGCGAGGAAAACCCCCACGGCCCACGCGCCCTTCGACGTGTACGCCACGTAGCAGAGCACCGTCCCGGAGATGATGTTGCCGACCACGGGCAACAGGCCCGTGATCAGGATGAGCAGGAACAGGAGCGGCACGTGCGGCAGCCCCAGCAAGAGCAGGACCGGCAGCGTCACCACCGCGTTCACCGCCGCGACCACCGCCTGCATGCGCACGGTCACCGCGATCGCGTCCCCCACGTAGCCGAACCACCGCGCGATGGTGCCCGCCACCGACGCCGGCGCGAGCCCCGCGTACCAGCGATCGACCTCCTCCCGCTCGAACAGGTAGATCACCGCCAGCACGAACCCGATCACGAGGTAGAGGATCAGGTTCGCGGTCCCGGTCGCGTACTTCACCGCCTCGCCCGCGTGCTCCTTGAGCGCGCTCGAGAGCGCCTCGCCCTCGAGCCCGGCCATCGCCCGCAGCTGCACGATCGACGGGTGCTCGAAGAGGCCCTCCAGGTACTCCCTCCCGTCGGTCCGGATCGTGGCGACGAGCGGCAGCGCCCGGCGGATCGCGAGCGCGGCGGCCGCGGCCTCGAGCGCGAGCATTGACCCGAGCAGGAGCGCGATCGCGCCCTTCCGGTGGATCTTCGTGCGCCGCTCGATCTGCCCCGCGGCCCAGCCGAGCGCCCGCTCCAGGATCACGAAGCAGATGAACACCGGCGCGAGCCTCCTGAACGCGAACAGGAGCCCCAGGAAGACCGTGACGCCGAGCAGGCGCCGCCATTTGATGTCGCCCGGCAGTGGCAGCGTGGTCGACTGCATGCGCCGATCCGACGCCACGCCGCGCGCACCTGCAAGCGCGAAATAGCCCGGCCTCGATCGGCGCGGGATCGGGTTACCATCGCCTCGCCTCCGCGATGCCCCCCGCCGCCTCCCCGCCGCCGCGCGCGCTCGCCGCGTACGCCGCCGCGCTCGCCCTCGGCCTCGCGGCCGCGCCCGCGCCCGCCGCCGGCAAGCTCGGCGAGGACGGCGCGAGGATCACGACGTCCGAGTACACCATCGACCTCTACGAGGGCCCCGTCCTCGCCGGCGCGCGCGTCATCGGCCTCGGCGGCGCCTACGCCCCGATCGCGGAGGGAATCGCCGGCCACGGCTACAACCCCGCCGCGGCCGCGCAGCGCGTCCCGTGGAGCACCACCTGGCTCGACTGGGAGCTCGACGGCGGCCTCACGCTGCCCGCGAGCATCACGCGCACCGACTTCGACAACAACGGCGACGACGGCTTCACCAACCGGGCCGCCATCTTCCTCACGGGCGGCCTCGGCATGCAGCTCGGCGACCTCGGCCTCGGCCTCACGCTGGATATCAACCAGTACAAGGTCACCTCCCGCGAAGGCGGCAAGGACGACGTGCTCAACGTCAACTTCGCCCGCGCCCTGCTGGTCGCCGCCCACTCGTTCCTCGACGGCGAGCTGCTCTTTGGCCTCGGCGTCAGCGCCCACAACGTCGACATCAGCCGCCCCGCCGCCGGGGCGGGCGGCGACGAGCAGAAGATCGCCGGCGTCTCCGGCCCTGCCTTTCACGCCGGCGCGCTCTGGGCGCCCGCGTACCTCCCGCTGCGCGTCGGCGCCTCGATCCGCTACTCGCTCCCCGCGTCGGCCACGCCGAAATCGACGCCCGAGCTCGTCTCGCCCGACGAGCACGGCGATTACGTGAGCGAGGGCTACTACCTCCCGCGCACGATCTCCCTCCCCACCGAGGTCCAGGGCGGCGTCGCGGTGCAGCTCTTCCGCACGATGAACCTGCCCTGGGTGAACCCCCACGACGAGCAGAGCGCCACCCGCCGCGCGCAGGCCGACATCGCCGCCGAGCGCGCCCGCCGCGAGAGGGACCGCGATCACCGCCTCGAGCAGGCCCGCGCCGCCGGCGAGGACGACGACGCGCTCGAGGCCGCGCTCGACCGCGAGGACGAGATCGCCGAGACCCGCGCCCGCTCGCTGCTCGCGTCCGCGAAGCAGGCCGACAGGATCCGCCGCCGGATGCCCTACGAGACCATGCGCCGCGAGCGCCTGCTCCTCAGCGCCGCCGTCAAGGTGACCACCAGGACCGTGAGCGGCGTCGGCCTCGAGTCCTTCCTGCGCCAGAGGGTCGAGCGGAGCGGCGAGCGCCTCTCGCTCTCCCCGCGGGTCGGCGTCGAGGGCGAGGCGGTGCCCGGCTGGCTCGTCCTGCGCGCCGGCTCCTATTACGAGCCCACGCGCTTCGCCGGCAGCGAGGCCCGGATCCACGGGACGGGTGGGCTCGACGTGCACCTGCCCTTCACCTGGAGCGCCTTCGGCCTGCTCGACGAGGGCGCCTCGTTCCGCGTCGGCGGCGCGGTCGACGGCGCGGCTCGATACATCGGCTGGAGCGTCACCGCCGGCCTGTGGCATTAACGCAGCCCTGTCCACCCCGGCGGCGCCGCGCGGAGAGGCCGCGTGGAGCCCCGGGCCGCAGGAGGACCGCCGCATGGGCGACAAGTGGAACGACATCATCACCCTGCTCGTCGAGAGCCTGACCCGCTACGGGCTCGACATCGCCGCCGCGATCGTCATCGCGATCATCGGCTGGATCGTGTCGCGCTGGGTCGCGTCCGCGGTGCGCTCGCTCGGCCGGAGGACCGAGCACATCGACCGCACGCTGGTCCCGACCCTCGCCTCCGTGGCGCGCACGTTCGTGCTGGCGGTGACCCTCATGGCCGTGCTCGACAAGTTCGGCGTCGACACGACGAGCATGCTCGCCGTGCTCGGCGCCTTCGGCGTCGGCGTCGGCCTCGCGCTGAAGGACACGGTCTCCGACGTCGCCTCGGGCATCCTGCTCCTCGTGCTGCGCCCCTTCGACGTCGGCGACGAGGTCGACATCGACGGCACGACCGGCGTCATCGAGGCGATCGACGTCTTCCACGTCAAGCTCACGAGCCTCGACGGGATCCCGATCGTGCTGCCCAACACCAAGGTGCGCGGCGGCAAGATCCAGAACTTCAGCCGCGCCGAGCGGCGGCAGATCGAGCTCAAGGTCAAGGTGAGCGCGCGCGACATCGGCAAGGCGATCGCGGCCGTCTCGGCGGTGATCGGCGAGGACGCGCGCGTGCTCGGCGAGCCGCCGCCGCTCGTGCACGTGGGCGCGTTCGACGCCGCCTCGGTGGAGCTCCTGGTGCGCGCGTGGGCCTCTGCCGCGGATTTCTTCCCGACCCGCCTGGACCTCACGCGCCGGATCAAGGAGCGCGTGGACGCCGAGGGCCTCGGCCCCTGACGATCGCGGCGCGCGCCTGCGCTCCGGACCCCTCTACGGCGCCGTCGCCGTGTCGACGTTCCCGTGCACGTCGACGGCCCGCGCGGTGACCTCGAGCGCGCCCGCGGCCGAGGCGGGCTGGAGCGCGCCGAAGCGCAGCCGGATCGTGTAGACCTCGGTCTCCTCGTTGAAGCGCCCCGGATCGACGTGGATGCCCTCGAGGTCGGGGTCGTCGATCACGTCGGGGTCGTCCGCCGGCGAGTACTTGCGCGTCCACTCGTCGACGTCGAAGGTGCGCTCGTCGAGGGCCGCCCCGGTGGCGCCGTCGCGCGTGGAGAGCTCGACGCGCAGGAGGGTGGGGAAGATCCCGGGCACCGTGACCGTCGCCTCGACGGACGGGCTCGCCGGGTTCGAGCCGTCGATCGCCGACAGGGTGACGTGCGGCGCGAGCCACGAGGGCGTCGGCAGCCGGTGCAGCGGGTGCACGCAGTGGTCCTGCTCCGGGCGGTCCTCGCGCACCTCGAAGTGCAGGTGCGGGAACCCCGTCTCCCCGAACCCCGAGAGCGCCACGAGCTCCCCCTGCTCGACCTTCTGCCCGATGGAGACCGTGACCGCCGTGAGGTGCATGTAGTTCGTGTAGAAGCAAGCCGACCCGTCGCAGTGCTCGATCTGCACGATGCGATCGGTGTAGCCCGGGTCGTCGCCTGCGCGCTTCACCTCCCCTGCGGCGGCGGCATAGACCGGGGTTCCGGGCGCGACGGGGATATCGATCCCCCGGTGGAAGTCATACGTATCGAAATTGGCCCCGCGGACCCGCGGCCCGAAGCTCGACGAGAGCCGCTGCGGCTCCGGGGTCCCGCTCGTCGGCCACACGAGATCGGTCGCCGCCGGATCGGAGCACGCGCTGACGGCGGCGCCGAGGGCCAGCGCGTACCCGAGGTGCGGGAGTCGGGCAGAGCGCATCGGTCCGCCACGATACCGGAGCCCTGCTCGCCCGTCGAGGCGGGGCCTGGCACGAATCCGTCCACGCGACGCGAGCGGTCTTGTGTACGATGGTCCCGTGCGGCCCTGCCCGTTCCCCAGCGAGGTGGCCAGCTCCCTCCGGCGGCTCCTTGCGATCACGGTGCTGGGCGTGATCGCGTCCGCCACCTCCTCCGCGCTCGCGCAGGCGCCCGCGCCGCCGCCCGGCTCCGCGATGCCCGCGCCCGCGCCCGCTCCCGGGTCCGCGCCCGTTCCCGCTCCCGGATCCGCGCCCGCCTCCGGTCCCGGTTCCGCGGCCGCGGCCGCTCCCGCTCCCGCGCCTGCACCCGCGCCGCCCGAGCCCATTCCCGCGGGCGCCGCGGCCGAGGAGCCGGGGCGCATTCCTGGCGGCGCTGTGGCCGAGGAGCCGGGCGCCGAGCCTGTCTCCAACGTCGCCATGCCGCCCGAGGACCAGGTCCTTCCCACCTCCTATTTCCCGTTCAACCTGTCGATCTTTTATCCGCTCGGCATGAACGCCGCCAGGCCCGACATCTTGACGAATTTCGATCTCTCGATCGTCCTCGGTCGGGTCGGCTTCACCGAAGGCGCCCAGATAGGCCTCATCAACTGGACCGCCCATGATCTCACCGGCATCCAGCTCGGCCTCGCCGGCGTCATCGGCCACACCGGCGAGGGCCTCCAGGCCGCCGGCGCCTTCACCTTCGTCGACGGCCCGTTCGCCGGCGTCCAGGCCTCTGGCATCTTCGGCTGGGCGAGCGCCTCGTTCGAGGGCGTCCAGCTCGCCGCCATCGCCAACCAGACCTATGGCGACCTCACCGGCTTCCAGGTCGCCGGCCTCGCCAACATCGCGCGGAAGCAGCTCACCGGCGTCCAGATCGGCGCCATCAACGTCGCCCGCGTCGACGGCCTCCAGGTCGGCGGCATCAACATCTCCCAGGAGCAGCGCGGCCTCCAGATCGGCGTCATCAACGTCGCCCGCCGCATCGACGGCCTCCAGATCGGCGTCATCAACATCACCGACAACCTCGACGGCGAGTCCCTCGGCATCATCCCGCTCCCTCGCCGCGGCGGCATCCGCCTCCTCCTCTGGGGCAGCACGGGCCTCTACGGCAACGCCGGCATCAAGTTCTCGAGCCGCTACGCCTACTCCATCCTCAGCGCCGCATTCCACAGCGAGCCCGCGAAGGACGGCGGCACCGGCCGCGATCCCGTCTACGCCGGCGGCCTCACGATGGGCGCCCGCCTCCCGTTCGACTGGGAGGGCTTCACGCTCGGCACCGATATCGGCGCCTATCGCCTGTTCCGCGATGAGCTCGCCTTCACCGGCCACGACGAGCTCTACAGGATGCGCCTCGTCGGCGCCTACGCCCTCGCCGGCCGCCTGGCCCCGTTCATCACCGCCGGCGCATTCATCACCCACCACGGCGACGAGATCGGCGCCGGCCCCGATCTCGGCATCGGCCTCGAGCTCTGAGCCCGCTCCCACGCGGTCTGGCGCGGTGCCGCGTGTGGGGCGAGACACGCTGCCCGGTCCTGGGATATCATGCCCGCATGGCAGCTCCCTTCTCTTTCACCACACCCTCCAGATTCGCTCCCCGCGCCGCCCTCGCGCTCGTCGCCTGCGCGGCCCTGATCGCGGCCTGTGACGAGGGCGGCGGCAACGGCGACGGCGGCGACGGCGGCGCCGGCGCCGGCCTCTCGACCGGCACCGGCACCGGCGCGGGCACGGGGACGAGCACCGGCACCGGCGCCGGCCCCGGCGGCGGCTGCGACATCGACGGCCAGACCCACACCGGCGACGGCACGTACTACGACGCCGACGGCTCGGGCAATTGCAGTTTTCCGCCGAGCCCGGACGACCTGATGGTCGCCGCGATGAACGACACGGACTATCAAAGCTCCGCCGCGTGCGGCGCCTGCGCGGAGATCACCGGCCCCGACGGCACCATCACGGTGAGGATCGTCGACCGCTGCCCCGAGTGCCCCCAGGGCGACATCGACATGAGCCCCCAGGCCTTCGAGCTGATCGCCCCGCTCGAGGCCGGCCGGGTCGACATCTCCTGGCGCTACGTCGCCTGCGGCCTCGAGGGCCCGATCATCTATCATTTCAAGGAGGGCAGCAATCCCTGGTGGACCGCGGTGCAGATCCGCAATCACCGCTATCCCATCGCGAAGCTCGAGTACCGCGCGGCGGACGGCTCCTACATCGAGGTCGCCCGCGAGAGCTACAACTTCTTCGTCGAGCCGAACGGCATGGGCGAGGGCCCCTACACGTTCCGCGTGACGGACGTGCTCGGCCAGACGCTGGAGGACAGCGGCGTGCCGTTCGTGGACAGCGGCGACGCGCCGGGCGCCGCGCAGTTCCCGGCCTGCTCGGGGCCGTGATTGCAATCGAACCGCCGGGCGGGTGCATGTCCACAGGATGGTGTCGTGGCAGGATGCGCGTATGTTTTGCTGCCCTCTGGACTTGTCTGGCGTGGTCGTGATCCAGGCCAGGAGAGCGAGGCTCTTGAATGCGACGCTGCGAATGGCGATATGTGCTTCGAGCCTCAGGATCCACGAGCAGAGATTCAGGGCAGGGCGATCTCCGATGGGGGAGGCTCGACGAGCTGCTGTCCAGCATAGCCCATGAAGGTTGCGCTGTCACGGGGTCACGAACAAGGGGACCACGACGTCAGGACTTCAGCGTGTCGTGGAGGCCGTAACCCGCATCCTGTACCTTCCCGAAGTGGCGCGTATTGCCTGTGACAACCGGCACGTGGTGACGTAGTGCGATTAGAGAGTCGGCGGGGGGACGCTTCGCCTGCAGGCGGGAGGGACGGTCGGGGGCGACGGCCGCGGAGGATGCCGATCACGGCATTCGTATCGAGCAAATACCTCATTCGACCATCTCCCGATCCTCCAGCGGCGGTTGCGGGGGTCGATCGAACGTCGGATCATCAATCGACGCCCAGGAGAGCAAGCCGGCGGGGTTTTCGATGGCATCTTCACCGAGGCGGTCGAGGAGCGCAACGGCGTCCGGATGTCCGCGGCGACGAACCTCCTCGAAAATCGCCTTGCGATCGGGTTCGGCGGGTTCCCATGTCACTTTGACGTGTACCCGGAAGCGGCCGGGCTCTGGGAGGCGGAGGCTCACCGTTCCGTCGGGCGCGCTCACGAGGTCCAGGTCCAGTGCGTTCACGATCTATCCTCCCGGGCACGGGCACGGCCGTCCCTTCCACATGTGCATCTTACCCTGCGCCCTCGCAGACGTCGATCGAGCGGGGACGAGCGGAAACCCAGAGCGTTCGCTTGTCAAGTGCCCTTGCGGGCGCTCACGGTCGCCACACCCGCGCGGACGCCCGCGGTCGAGCGCCGGCTCGCCGACGCCCCCCCGGTCCTCCAACGGCGCCCGGGGTGGTGGTCCCCCCGGGTCCGGGGCCGCCCCACGGCGTTCAGGCTCGGCCGTGCGGGAGTCGCCTCCTCGCGATAGGTCGGTCCACGCTGCCCTGCTCACCGGGTGAGCGGCGGCGGCGCCGCGCCCTTGAGCTGGATCACGCCGGGCGACTCGGCCTCCCATGCCTCGAGGAGGCTCCGCGAAGCCGGCGAAGGGCCGAAGCTCACCCCATCGCTGACGAGCTCGAGCCTCGCCTTCGTCGCGGTCGGGAGCGCTCTGTCGATCTTCAACATTTGGGGCTCCGGGTCGCCTGGCGGCGCCCTGCGCCCCAAACCCCGGTTCATGTTCTGCTCGCACAGCGTACGGATCCGCGCTTCGAGCGCTGCCGACGGCGCGGCGCGGGCGCGCTCGACATCGACGACCAGGTCCGGCGTGCCGTCCCCGTTGATGTCCGCGAGCGTCACCTTCGTCACGGCGAGCGCGACGAGCCCCGATGGCGCGGCCGGCCCGCTCGGCGGGAGGCCCAGGCAGTTGAAATTGTCGGCGTCGGCGAACAGCCAGGCGAACGTTCCAGCGTGCTTCGGGCCGCGCGCGAAATCGAGGAGCACGAAATAGGTCATCGTTCCGATGCCGCCGGCGGAGAACGAGCTCCGACAGAGAAGGACGTCGCGGCCGTCGGCCCGGTGGCTCTGCTCGCAGGAGCCGGTGTTCACCTCCCGCTCGTGCGCGACGGTCCGCCATCGACCGCCGATCTCCTCGACGAGCACCGCGCTTCCGGGGGAGCCGGAGTCCCACGTCGACTCGTCGGGGTCCTTGCACTGCTCGAACGACAGGACGGCCTGCTTCGCGGAAGGTCGCGTGAACGAGCCGCGGTAGATCCTCCGGAGCTCGCAGAACCGCAGCGGATCGTCTGTATGAAGCAAGAGCTCTCCGTCGGGCTGTCGCCCGGGGAGGTCGAACGGCGGGGGCGCACGGCAGCCAACGGCCCCGTCCGACCGATACGCCGCGGCGCAGACCGACGACGCGAACAGAACCTTCTCCGGATCGGCGCCAGGAGGGGTGGCCGGCACCGGAAAGGCCGGCGGCTCCGTGGCGCGCACGGCCGGCGAGGATCCGGGCGGCGACGCCGTCGAGCTCGGCATCGACGTGCCGGCACCGATGGGCGGCGGCGGGCCCTCCGAGGAGCTCGTGCAGCCCACGACGAGGATCGAGACGACGAGGGAGCCGACGCGTGCGGATGTCACGAGGGGAGGCTACACGATCGCGTGCCCTGCCGGTCGTCGATCGTCTCGCGCTGCAGACAGAGCCTGAATGCGAAGGGTCGAGGGGATCCCGAGGCCTGTCGCGGGAATCGATGTATGGGGTCAGCATCCACGCGGAGGACGCTCCCGTGCTCGAGCCCGCTCTTCACCGCGAATTCGCGAACCGTCCATTCTTCGGAGGAGACCATGCGCCGGGTGAACGAGATGATCGAGCGGCGGCGCCACGAGCGGGGCGAGGAGCAGCGCCCGCCCGGCTGCCGCCTGGCGATCCTCGCCGGCTGCCGCTACCGTGGCGCCATGACCGACAGCGAGCGCCCCCCGGCGCTGCCCACCCTCGATCCCCAGGACTGGCCGGCGTTCCGCGCGCAGGCGCACGCCATGCTCGACGACATCCTCGATCACCTGGCCGGCGCGGCCAGCCGCCCCGCCTGGCGGCCGATGCCGCCGGAGGTCCGCGGCGCCTTCGATGCGCCGCTGCCCCGCGAGCCGACCCCGCTCGAGATCGTCCACGAGGACTTCCGGCGCCTGGTCATGCCCTATGCGACCGGGAACCATCCGCGCTTCCTGGGCTGGGTCCACGGCGGCGGCACGCCGGTCGGCATGCTGGCGGACATGCTGGCCGCGGGGCTCAACGCCAACCTCGGCGGCCGCGATCACTCGCCCGTCGAGGTCGAGCGGCAGATCGTCCGGTGGGTCCGCCGCCTCTTCGATTTCCCCGAGACCGCGAGCGGGCTCATCTTGACCGGCTCGTCGATGGCCAATTTCGTGGCCCTGCTCGTGGCCAGGACGGCCCGCCTCGGCGTCGAGGCGCGCCGGCGCGGGCTGGGCGGCGAGGGCGCGCGGCTCACCGGCTACACCTCGAAGGCCGCCCACGGCTGCGTCGCCCGCGCGTTCGAGATGAGCGGCCTCGGCTCCGACGCCCTGCGGCGGATCCCGTGCGATCGGGACCACCGGATCGATCTCGCGGCCCTGCGCGACGCCATTCATGAAGACAGGGCTGCCGGGCGCATACCATTCCTCGTCGTCGGCACCGCCGGGACGGTCGGTATCGGCGCGATCGACGATCTGACCGCCCTGGCCGACGCTGCGAGGGCGGAGGGCCTGTGGTTCCACGTGGACGGCGCCTTCGGCAGCCTCGCCGTCCTGTCGCCCGAGCTCCGGCCGAAGGTCGCGGGCATCGAGCGGGCCGACTCGATCGCGCTGGATTTTCATAAATGGCTCCAGGTCCCCTACGACGCGGGGTTCCTCCTGGTGCGCGACGCGGACCTGCACCGGGCCGCGTTCGCCGGCGACGCCGATTATCTCGCCCGCTACGACCGCGGCCTCGCCGCGGGATCTCCCTGGTTCACCGATCTCGGGCCCGATCTGTCGCGCGGGTTCCGCGCCCTCAAGGTCTGGTTCACCCTGCGGTGCTTCGGGACCGAGCGCCTGGGCGCGACCATCGCGGAGACCTGCAGGCTCGCACGATATCTGAAGGACCGTATCCTGTCCTTCGACGATGAGCTCGATCTGCTCGCCCCGGTGGCCCTCAACATCGTCTGCTTCCGGTATCGCCATCCGGTCGCCCAGGAGATCAACGCGGTCAACAAGGAGATCGTGATCGGCCTTCAAGAAGACGGGATCGCGGCGCCGTCCACCATCGAGCTCGACGGCAGGCTGGCGATCCGGACGTCGATCGTGAACCACCGCTGCCGCGCCGCGGATCTCGACCAGCTCGTCCTCGAGGTCCTGAAGCGCGGGAGGGCCCGCCGCCGGCCCGGCTGACCCGGCCTCTCTCGAGCTCGTCCCCGCTCAGCCTCCCGCCGCGAGCGCCACGAGGTCGCGCGTCATCGCGCTCTCCGGATCGGCGAGCGGCGCGATGACCCCGAAATGGCTCGCCCCCGGGACCTCCACGCCGGTGATCGCGACGCCCGCGCCCCTCCAGCGCTCGACCAGATCGCGCGTCTGGCGCAGGAGCTCCGGCGATTCGTCCCCACCGACGTATGCGACGACGGATCTCCCCGCCGGCGCCTGCCAGGAGAGCGGCGAGACCCGGCGGGCCTCGTCCGGGTCGAGGCGGAGCCTGTCGTTCAGGCTCGTGGAGACGAGCGGCTCGAGATCGAAGATCCCTGAAATGGGCATGCCCGCGGTGACGGCGCCGGCGTCGAGGGAGGGGTCGAGCGCGCGCCAGTCGGTCGCGAGCATGCACGCGGTCAGGTGCCCTCCCGCCGAGTGCCCGTAGACCACGACCGGCCTCCCGGAGCGCTTCACGACGAACGCCACCGCCCTCCGGACCTCGTCGATGATCCCCGAGATCGTGCTCTTCGGGCAGAGCGTGTATCCCGCGATCGCGACCGTGATCCCGTGCGCGTTCGCCCCCCGCGCCATGTGGCTGAAGGACGATCGATTCATGGACTGCCAGTACCCGCCGTGGAGGAACACCGCGACCGGCCCTCCGGCCCCCGAGGCGGGCTCGAAGATATCGAGGCGCTGCCGGTCGCCGTCGCCATACGCGACGCCGATCTCCGCCCGGGCGCCCGCGGCCTCCCGATAAGCTGCCGCGTCCCGCGCCCAGTCCCGGGCGGCCTGCGGCAGCTCGCGAAGCATGGCCGGGCCGAGGTACTCGGCTTCCAGGTCCTTCATCGGCGGCGCCTCACGTCCAGCATTCCCGGCGAATGTTACCCCATGCCAGCGGGCTCTTTCAAGCCGACCTGGGCCGGGGCGCCGGCGGCCTCGGGGATCAGCCGCGCACGCTCGCGAGCCAGGCGCGGGCCGCCGCCTCGTCGTCGAAGCTCCGCACCGGGTAGCTCAGCACGCCGACCAGCCGATAGACGTGCGCCAGCATCGTCGTGACGATCCGCTGCTCGAAGCCGGCATGGATCATGGCGACCGCGCCGATCCAGAGCCGTGGAGTCCACTCGGCGGCGCAGCGCCGGGCCTCCGCGTTCATCGCCCCTGCCTCGGCCATCTCGAACAGCCAGAGCTGCGGGCCCCGCCCCTCGCCATGGGCCAGCAGCATCCGGAAGGTCTCCTCCAGCTCGCGCGCCGATACGTCACCCACCACCCGGAAGCACACGAGGTCCGGGTCCTCGAACCAGAGCTCGTGGCACCCGAACCTGGTGGTCTTCTTCACCATCTCGCGGCCATCTTATCAGATCGGCGTGCGCTCCGCTCGAGCTTCCGCCGCGCGGATCGGGTGGCCTGGAGGCCGGCCGCACTTGTGGCGCGGCCGGGCTTGACAGGAGCGCGCGCACGGACGAAGGCATCTCCATGCCACGCTGGTTCAACACCGCAGGCCCGTGCCGACCCGAGGACCACTACATGAGCCCGGCGCTCCGGCGGCTGCCGGACGTGCGGCGCCTGATCGACCAGAAGGGTTATTTGAAGGTGTGGCGGAGCGGCCGGCCGGATCCGCTGCAGGCGGGGATGTCGCAGCTCGACGCTTGTCTCTCGAGCCTCGGAGGCGAGGCGGCGGGGTGGCTTGTGATCTTCGATCGGCGCCCCGACCAGCCGCCGGCCGAGGAGCGGACCACGGCGGAGCGGGCGAAGACGCCGGCGGGGCGCGACGTCACGGTGATCCGGGCCTGAGGATCAGGCAGGCGAGGTTGCGAAGCGGTGCGACACGGCGCCCGGGGCGCCGGGGCTCCGGCCACATCGAGGAGGGCCGCGTGGGTTGTGAATGCGAGATGGCAGTGAAGAACGCGGAGCAGGCGAGGGTCCTGAGAGCCCTCCTGGCCATCAATGCGGCCATGTTCCTCGCCGAAGGCGTGGCTGGCTGGCTGGCCAGCTCCACCGGGCTTATCGCCGACTCGCTCGACATGTTCGCTGACGCCGCCGTCTACGGCGTCAGCCTCTACGCCGTCGGTCGATCCTGCGCGCACAAGGCGAAGGCTGCTTACCTCAGCGGAGTCATGCAGCTCGCGCTGGGGCTGGGCGTCGCAGCCGAGGTCGTCCGCCGCCTCCTGGGCGAATCCGAGCCGCGGTCCATGATCATGCTGGGCGTCGGTGCGATGGCATTGATCGCGAATGTGGCCTGTCTCGCGCTGCTGTCGAGGCAGCGCGAGGGCGAGGTTCACATGCGAGCAAGCTGGATCTTCTCCGCGAACGACGTCCTGGCCAACCTGGGAGTCATCCTTGCAGGCGCCCTCGTCGCGGTCTCCGGTTCTGCGCTGCCCGACCTCGTGATCGGTTCCATCATCGCTGCCATCGTCCTCCGAGGCGGCGTTGTCATCGTCAAGGACGCACGCAAAGAGCTGCGTGCCACCGCGTAGCGGCCAGGATTGAGGGCGCGGCGCAGGGAGCTCAGCGGCGCCCGAGCAGCGACAGCACGCCGAACAGGAGGCCCCACCAGCCGACGCCCAGCGCGATGTAGAGGATCATGAAGACGGCGAGCTGCTTGTTCAGGGGCGACATCACGATCTCGCCGAGGCGGGTCGACATCTCGCTCGAGACCCTCGCGCCGACCTTCTCGAGCGAGACCCCGCCGCCGGAGCCGTCAGGGCGCTCCTCGGCGCGATACGCCGCCAGCAGGTAGCGATCGATGCGCTCTGCGATCGATCGCTTGGCGCGCCTCAGGATCCAGCCCCCGAGCCCCGTGCCCTCGCGCATGTCGTCGGAGCCGAGGTACTCGTCGACGGCCGCCTTGAGCCGCCGCTCGATCTCGGCGAGCGGGAGGTCGCTCAGCCACCCTCCGACGTGACGCGCGAGCAGCGCCATCACGCGGTCGACCACGTAGCGGACGAGGCCGAACTTCCTTTCGAGCTCGAGCGCCGCCCGCGCCGCGCCGCGGTGGAGGCCGTGCATGAAGAAGAGCGCTCCGCCGAGGAACGGGATCGCCAGCGGAATCGCGAGGAGGTACCCGAGCAGCATCGCGCCCCGGTCGAGGACGAACACGCCGATCACGAGGGAGAGCGCGACAGCGACGCACCCGACCAGGAAGCCGATGACCGCCCAGAGCACGCCGCGCGTCGGGACGTGCTTGACGACCGAAAGCAGCGCCGAGCCGACGATGGAGAGGAACGAGGGGCGCGCAGTGGCGATGCTCTGTGTCACGGTGGTGGCCTCGGAGGATACCGCCTGTGCGCTTCCAGGCGCCAGAGCGAACCGTACGCGAGGGTTCGCGGTGAGCCCCGGAACCGGAGGGGGTAGACCGCTGCGGCGGAAATCCGGTAAACAACACGGATGAGCCCCCGCCCACCCCTTCCGTCGACGTCGTTCAAGCTGGACGCGCTCCCCGCGCCGCGCCCCGCGCCGGCGGAGCCCTCGCTCGACCTCACCGCGTCGGACGGCACCGGGCTCGTGCTGGTGTCGCTGTCGGCCAGGGTGGTGATCCTCGGGCCGCTCGCGTTCACCGAGCTCCACCTCGTCTTCCGCAATCCGGAGGCGCGGCAGCTCGAGGGGCGCTTCCGGATCGCGCTGCCCTCGGGCGCGGCCGTGTCGCGGTTCGCGATGCGGATCGGGACGCAATGGCAGGAGGGGGAGGTCGTCGAGCGGCAGGCCGCGCGGCGCGCGTACGAGGACTTCCTCCACCGGCGGCAGGACCCGGCCCTGCTCGAGCACGAGGCGGGCAACGAGTTCTCGGCCCGGGTCTTTCCCATCGAGGCGAGCAGCCACAAGGAGATCCTCGTCTCCTACAGCCACGAGCTCGCGAGCGCCGAGGAGCCTTATCGATTGTCGCTCCTCGGCCTCCCGGAGATGCGACAGCTCGACATCCGCGCGCTGGTCGGCCGATCCGAAGGAGGCGAGGCCGCGCGGACGTCGCTGGGCGGATCCACGGTGAGCTGGCAGGTCGTGGAGGTGCGGAAGACGGCGTGGAAGCCGGATGCGGATTTCACCGTCGAAGCCATGGAACCGGCGCGCGCGGGGCTGCGCCACGAGAACCTCGCGGTCATTCGCGTGGTCCCGGAGCTGCCGGCCGAGCCGGACGAGATCCCCTCGCTGCGCGTGCTGCTGGATACCAGCGCTTCGAGGGCGCTCGGCCACGAGCGGCAGATCGAGCTCGTGGAGCAGCTCGTGCGGGCGCTGTCGCTCGGGGGAGGTCCCCGGATCCCCGTGTCGGTCGTCTGCTTCGATCAGGGGGTGGAAGAGGTGTTTGCCGGGGCCGCCGGCGATTATTCCGCGGCCGATTCCAGGCGGATCCGGGAGCGGCTCGCCCTGGGCGCGAGCGATCTCGCGGGGGCGCTCTGGTGGGCCGCGGCGCGCCGGGAGGTGGTCTACGAGCGCCTGCTCCTCGTGACCGATGGCGTGGCGACCGCGGGAGACATCGAGGCAGAGAAGGTCGCCGGAGCCGCGAGGGCCCTCTCCGAGGCAGGGGTGAAGCGCCTCGACGTGCTCGCGGTGGGCGGGCTGCGGGACGACTCCACGCTCCGGCGGCTCGTGACCGCCGGGCTCGATCGGGACGGCACGATATGCAATGGCGATCTGCCGGCCCAGGAGATCGCCGCCCGCCTGACCAGCGCGACCCGATCGGGCATCCAGGTCGAGGTGCCGGGCGCCGCATGGGTCTGGCCCTCGCGGCTCGACGGGGTGCAGCCCGGGGAGGCCGCGCTGATCTACGCGGACGTCCCCGCGGACGAGCCCGTCCGCGTGCTGCTCGACCAGGTGCCCGTGGGTGGAGGCGATCTGGAGCTCGATCCCGTGGAGAGGCCGCTTCTCTTGCGCGCCTGGGTCAAGGCCCGGATCGAGCGGCTCGAGCAGATGCGCGCGCTGCCCGACACCGATCCTGACGTCCGGGCCGGGCTCCAGAAGCAGATCGTCGAGCTGTCGGTGAGGCATCGAGTCCTCTGCCCGTATACGGCCCTCCTGGTGCTCGAGACCGAGGCGGATTACGAGAGATTCCAGATCGACCGCCGCGCGCTGGCCGATATCCTCACGGTCGGGCTCTCGGGGGTCGAGGTCCTCCACCGCAGCGTCGGGAGCCCGCCGATTCCCCCGCCCGCTCGGGCTCAGGAGCCGCTCGGCAAGCGCAAGAAGATCGACCTGAAGGGGAGGCTGGCTCGCGGCGCGCCCGCCGATGTCGCCGAGGGAGCGGCGCCGGCGGCGGATGGCCGTATCGCGGAGCGCGCGGACGAGCGCCCGGAGCCCATCGCTCGGCCGCGGCCGGCGCCCGCCGAGGCGCCGCTCGACATGATGGATGCCGACCTCGACGAGGAGGTGAACGAGATGCCTCGCGTCGTGGACGAGCCGGTGATGGTTCGTTCGTATGAAGCGCCACCGCCCCCGGCCTTCGCGGCGATGGCGCGGGCCCCGTCGCCGGGGCCGATGCCGAGGGCCGCGCCCGCGCCGGCAATGGCGCGGCCCCCGGCGCCGGCGCCGGCGCCAGCGCCGAG
>CAYQYG010000100.1:0-22538 GCA_964421485.1 uncultured Polyangiaceae bacterium
CGGGGCCGCCGCCCACGTCTCCGCGTCGCGATCGACGCTCGCCGCCGCGGCCGCGGCCGGCGCCCGCGTCGGCCCCACCAGCACGACGGGCACGAGCCGCAGCTCGCCCGCGCCGAGCCCCGCGCCGGTCGACGGCGGCGCGATCGAGCCGCCCGGGGCCGCGCCCCCGGGCTCGCCGGCGCCGTCCAGCGCCTCGAGCGCCTCGGCCGCGGCGCGCGCGTCGGAGGGGCGCAGCGCCGGGTCCTTCGCGAGCATCCGCGCGACGAGGGCCTCCAGCGCCCGCGGCGCGCCGGGGCACAGCTCGCGGAGGCGCGGCGGGTCCTCGAGGAGGATCTTCGCGAGCACGGCCATCACGTGCTCCCCGAGGAAGGGCGGCCGCCCCGCGAGGCACTCGTACAGCACGCAGCCGAGCGAGAACACGTCGGCCCGCGCGTCGACGTCGGGCTCGCCGCGCGCCTGCTCGGGCGCCATGTACCCGGGCGTGCCGAGGAGCGCGCCGGCGCCCGTCGTGGCGAAGAGGACGCGCGTCTGCCGCGCCACGCCGAAATCGAGGATCTTCACCCGGCCGACGTCGCCCCCGACCAGGAAGAGGTTCGAGGGCTTGATGTCCCGGTGGACGACGCCGCGCCGGTGGGCCGCGTCGAGCGCGGCCGCCACGCGGCGCGCGAGCGCCACGCTCTCGGCCGGCGAGAGCCTCGCGCGCCGGAGCCGCTGCTCGAGGTCCTCGCCCTCGAGCCACTCCATCGCGAGGTAGACCCGCTCGGCGCCGCCCGCGCCCACCACGCCGTGCGCGATGTGGCGGACGATGCCGGGGTCCTCGAGCGAGAGGAGCAGCTCCGCCTCGCGCAGCATCCGCGCCGCGGCCGCGCCCCCTTCGCCCCGCAGGATCTTGAGCGCCACGGCGCCGCCGCAGAGGAGGTCGCGCGCGCGGTGCACCGTGCCCATGCCGCCCTCGGCGACCTGGCGCTCCACCTCGAACCGGCCGACGACGATCTCCCCGGGCCGCATCGCTCGGGCGAGCGTCGCGCCGATGCGCGGCGAGCGCAATCTCGGGCCCGCGGCGCTCCCCGCGGAGCCCGCCCCGGCGCCGCCGAGGCCCCCGGCCCGGCCGCCCGCTCGCCGCCCGGGCTCCGGGTCGCCTGCCGGCGCCCTGCGCCCCGAACCCCAAAATTCGAGCCGGACCGTGACGCCCGCCCAGCTTGCGCGCCCACGCCGACCGAGTAGTGTCGCCTCCGCGCATGACCGCCCCGCCTCCCGCCGACCCCTCGGATGACAACGGGTCGCACTCCCCGTGGCGCGCCCTCCGCCCCGCCCCCGAGCGCATCGCCGGGGCGGGCCCGCGCGGGCGCGTCGTCGCACTCACGGGCGCGTCGGCCTTCCTCGGCAGGAACCTCATCGGCGTCCTCGAGGAGGATCCCCGCATCGATCGCGTCGTCGCCGTCGACGTGAAGGCCCCGGACACCGGCGGCCCCAAGACCCGCATGTACGCGGTCGACCTCACCGCGCCCGCCGCGGAGGAGCGCGTCGGCGAGATCCTCGCCGCCGAGCGCGTCGACACGCTCGTCCACCTCGCCTTCCTCTCGTCGCCCACCCACGCCACCGCGTGGGCCCACGAGCTCGAGTCGATCGGCACCATGCACCTGCTCAACGCCGCCCGGCAGGTCAGCCTCCGCAAGCTCATCCTCTGGAGCCAGACCGTCCTCTACGGCGCGCACCCCACCAACCCGAACTTCCTCACCGAGAAGCACCCGCTCCGGGCCGATCCCGACGAGCGCTTCTTCGCGGACAAGATGGCGGCGGAGCGCGAGGTCACGGCCTTCGGCGGCAAGGCCAGGGGCACCGTCGTCACGATCCTGCGCACGGCGCCGATCCTCGGGCCCACCATCCAGAACTACGTCACCCGGTACCTCTCCCAGCGCGTGATCATGACCCTGCTCGGGTTCGATCCGCTCTGGCAGCTCGTGCACGAGGTCGACGCCATCGCGGCCTTCAAGCTCGCGATCGACCGGGACTTCCCGGGCACGTTCAACGTCGTCGGCGAGGGCGTGCTGCCGCTCTCGACCATCGTCCGGCTCACGGGGCGCACGCCGATGCCCGTCCTCCACACCGCCGCGGGCGCGCTCGCCAGCGCGCTCTGGGCCGTCCAGGCGGCGCCGACGCCGGCGAGCTTCCTCCGGTACCTCCGGTACCTCTGCGTCGCCGACGGCGACAAGGCCGCGCGCGTCATGGGGTTCAGGCCGGTGTACTCGACGCGCGAGGCCCTGCTCGATTTCATCAGCGCGCAGCGGCTCCGCGAGGCGCGGCTGCTGCACGAGACCCGGGAGACGCCCGCCTAGCGACGCGGCGGGGAGCACACGAGCGATGAGCGCGGACGATCAGCGGAACGGCGAGGCGGCGGGGGCGGCGGATGCGGGACAGGAGGCGGCGCCCCCGGAGCCCCCGCGGCGGCTCGTCGCGGGGTTCGACCTCGAGGAGGAGACCGCGCTGGAGGTGGCGCCGATCGGGCCGACCGAGCCCTCGAACGACGGCGCGGAGCCGGGTGAGGGCGACGCGGCGCCGGGCAGCTCGTGGACCAGGCACGCGGCGACGACCGAGGACCTGGAGCGGCAGATCCGCGAGCTCGAGGCGCGCCTCGACCGCATGATGAACGAGGGCCGGGATCGCGCCGGCGCCGACGCGGCCGCGGCCACCGCGAGCGCCGAGAAGGTCGTCGGCGACGCGCGCGCCGAGGCCGCGCGGGTGGCCGCCGAGGCCGAGGCGAAGCGGGCCGCCGCCGACGCGAAGCGCGCCGCGGCGAAGGGCGCCCCGGAGCCGAAGCGCGCCGCCGCGGCGGCCGACGCCGACGAGGCCACGCCCGCGGCTCCGGATCGCGCTCCACGCGGCGCGCCCTCCGCGCCGGGCGCCGTGACCGCGCGCGAGCTGCTCTCGTCGGACTTCTACCTCCGGCAGTGGGGGCGCGCCGCCATGCGCAGCCGCGCGGAGGAGGTCGACGAGTTCGGCTTCGATCCCGCGTACGAGGCCAGGTACCGGCCGCTCTTCGATTTCCTCTACAAGACCTACTTCCGCGTCGAGGTCGAGGGCATCGGGCACGTGCCGGACGAGGGGCGGTGCCTGGTCGTCTCGAACCACTCCGGCGGGCCCATCCCGTACGACGGCATCATGCTGCGCGCGGCCGTGCGGCGCGAGCACCCCCGGCACCGGGAGCTCCGCTGGCTCACCGAGGATTTCGTCTACTACCTGCCGTTCGCGGGCACCGTGATGAACCGGCTCGGGGCCGTGCGGGCCTGCCAGGAGAACGCGGAGCGGCTGCTCGCGGGGGGCAGGCTCGTGGCGGTCTTCCCCGAGGGTGTGAAGGGGATCGGCAAGCTCTACAAGGATCGGTACCGCCTGCAGCGCTTCGGGCGCGGCGGGTTCATCCGGCTCTGCCTGCGCACGCGCACGCCGCTCGTGCCGTGCGCGATCGTCGGGGCCGAGGAGACCAACCCGCTGCTCTACCGCTTCGAGCACCTCGCCCGATCGCTCGGGATCCCGTACGTGCCCATCACGCCCACGTTCCCCGCCCTGGGCCCGCTCGGCCTCGTCCCCGCGCCGACCAAGTGGAAGATGCGGTTCGGGGAGGTCGTGCGGTTCGACGCGTACGGGCCGGAGGCCGCGGACGACGAGATCCTCGTGGGGCGGCTGGCGGAGCGGGTGCGGGCGACGATCCAGGGGCTCCTCGACGAGACGCTCGCCGAGCGGAAGTCCATCT
The DNA here is from genome assembly GCA_964421485.1 of uncultured Polyangiaceae bacterium. Taxonomy (GTDB): domain Bacteria; phylum Myxococcota_A; class Polyangia; order Polyangiales; family Polyangiaceae; genus CAYQYG01. The sequence continues at coordinate 3,749 of CAYQYG010000100.1, forward strand.
GGTTCGGGTAGCGCGCGAGGAGGCGAGCGGGCTGCTCGTCGTCGACAAACCGCCGGGGCCGACGAGCCACGACGCGGTCCTGCGCGTGCGGCGCGCGCTCGGGACGCGGCGGATCGGGCACGCGGGGACGCTCGATCCGATGGCCTCGGGCGTGCTCGTGATCCTCGCCGGCGAGGCGACGAAGCTCGTGCCGTACCTGACCGCCCAGGACAAGCGATACGACGCGATCGTGGCGCTCGGCGCGGCGACCGACACGCTCGACGCGGAGGGCGAGATCACGGCGGAGGCCCCGCTGCCCGCATGGCTCGCGGAGGAGCTGTCGGCAGGGCCGACAGCCGATGAGGGGGCTGCGCCCCCTACGCGCCCCTCGGGGGGCGCTACCCCGGAGAGGGCCGAGTCGTTTGCCGCGAAATTCGCCGTGATCGCGCCTGGCATCGAGGCCGCGCTCGAGGCGGAGCGGGGCCGGCGGGAGCAGGTGCCGCCGGCGCACTCGGCGATCCAGGTCGGCGGGCGGCGCAGCTACGAGCGCGCGCGCGCGGGCGAGGCGGTGGAGCTCCCGCCGCGGGCCGTCGCGGTGCGATCGCTCCGCGCGACGGGCGCCACGGCGTCGCCGCCGCGGCTCTCGATCTCGATGGAGGTCGCGAAGGGGTACTACGTCCGATCGCTCGCGCGCGACCTCGGCGCGCGGCTCGGCGTGCCGGCGCACCTCGCGGCGCTGCGGCGCACGGCGAGCGGCGCGCTGACCCTCGAGCGCGCCGTGCCGCTCGACGCGGGCGCGGACGCGCTGCGCGCGGCGCTGATCCCTCTCGAGGACGCGGCGCGGCTCGGGCTGCCAGGCGCGCAGCTCACGGAGGAGGGCGCGCGCCGGGCGCGGCTCGGGCAGCGGCTCTCCGCAGAGGATTTTGCAGGCCCTCCGCCAGAGCAGGCAGCCGCATGGCTCGGTCCGGACGGACGTCTCGTGGCCATCGGAGCACCCGTCGCCGACACAACCAACGGCTGGTCGGTCCTGCGCGGATTCGTGGGCGGCGTGGGATGAGCGCGGCCGCGCCGTGCGTGCGCGCGATCAGCGTGCAAGAGATGCGTCCTGCGCGCGGCCGCGATCGATGTGGCCGCACGCGCGAGCGCATGATGGAGAGTCCACGTCGCCGCTGGAATCCCGGGAGAACGCGGCGGCTCCCGGTTGCGCTCCCGGCAGGCCATCCGTTACGATTCGCACGCACGGTCCAGCGGGGTAGCGATCATCGGGAGCGTGGGGGGCGAAGCCCCCTCATCGGCCCTCGGCCCCGCCAGGCAGGTTAGGAGCCTCGGTTTGAGTCCAGATATCGTTCCACTGCCAGCGCTCGGCGCGGCAGTCCTGTCAGCGTTGCTCGGCTCGCTGTTCGTCGGAGCCGACACCGCGCTGACCTCCCTGAGCGCGACGCGGCTCGGGGCGTTGATAGAGCAAGCCTCGGGGCCCACCAGGGCCGCCTACGAGCGGATCCGGCGCGAGGACGCGAAGCTCCGCTCCCGCTACCTGCTCGGCTGGATCGTCTCGACCAGCCTGACCGCGGTCTTCCTGGACATCGTCTTCCGCCGGAGCCTCCCCGACATCGCGCTCTACCTGGCGGCAGGCGTGACGATCATCCTGAGCGGCACGCTGTACGAGATCAGCGCGACGCTCGGGCGGAAGCACGCCGACAGCGCGGCGCCCGCGGCCGCCCGGCTGCTCCGCCCCCTGGAGATCGCCTTGCTGCCCCTGGCCGTCCCGCTCGGCTGGATCGGCTCCAGGCTCGGCCCCCGCGAGGGGGAGAAGGCCTCGGATCCGCGCGTGACCGAGGCCGAGGTGGAGATCCTGGTCGACGAGGTCGAGAGGTCCGGTCTCTTCGGCTCGGAGCCGGCGGAGATGATCCGGAACGTGCTGGAGTTCGCGGATCTGACGGCGCGGGACGTGATGATCCCGCGCACGAAGGTCGAGATGATCGAGGTCGGCACGCCGCTCGAGAAGGTGCTCGAGATCGTCACCGAGAGCGGTCACTCGCGCTACCCGGTCTACAAGGACCAGATCGACAACGTCGTGGGCCTGCTCTACGCGAAGGATCTGTTCCAGGTGCTCGAGGAGCAGCGGCTCAAGAACACGTCGCTCCGCGAGATCGTGCGGAGCCCGGCGAACTTCGTGGCCGAGTCGCAGCCGCTGTCGTCGCTGCTCCGCGAGATGAAGAGCCGCCGGCAGCACCTCGCGATCGTGGTCGACGAGTTCGGCGGGGTGAGCGGGGTCGTGACGCTCGAGGACGTGCTCGAGGAGATCGTGGGCGATATCCGCGACGAGCACGACGAGGGGGAGGAGTCCGCGGCGATCCAGGACCTCGGCGACGGGCGGCTGGTGGCGGACGCGGAGGTGTCGATGAGCGATCTGTCGGCCTACCTCGGCGCGGAGATCGATCGCGACGGGGAGTACGAGTCGCTCGGGGGGATGCTGACGCAGCACCTCGGGAAGGTGCCGGAGGTCGGGACGGCGGTGAGCAAGTTCGGGCTGCGCTTCATCGTGCGTGACTCGGACGAGCGCCACATCGGCAAGGTGGAGATCGTGCGCCCGCGGATGGACGCGGGGGACGCAGCATAGCCCGGCAGGGCCGGGCGCCGATGAGGGGCCCGGCAGGGCCGGGCGCCGATGAGGGGCCCGGCAGGGCCGGGCGCCGATGAGGGGGCTCCGCCCCCTACGCTCCCGATGGTCGCTACCCCGAGAGAGAGAGCCGTGCGGGTGGAGGGGGGGATCAGCGCTTCAGCGCGATCTTGTGGAGCTCGTTCGCGAGATCGTCGCCTTCCTTGAGCAGGCCGGCCGTCTCGTTGGTGGGGTCGTCCTTCTTGCCCTCGAGGAGCTGGCGGATGTCGCGCATCGCGCCCGCGAGCTTGAAGACGACCTGCTCGCTGGTCAGCGCCGCGGTGCTCTGCGGCGTCACCGGGATGGCGAGCGGGTCGCTGCCGGTGAGCTCGCCCTTGGTCCAGCGAGCCACTTCCTTCTCGACCTGCTTCGCTCCCTGCTGCGTGCGCTCGGTACGGAGGATCTTGATCTTCTCAGGGAACGGCTTGCCGAACGGGAAGGCGTCCTTGTTCGGGACGAGCTCCGCGAGCGTCTTGTCGCCGTCCTTGGCGAAGATGACCGAGAAGTTCACGACCGGCTCCTTCTCCTCGGCCCACGACTTCTCGACGGGCGCCTGGGCGGCGATGAGCAGGTTCTTGAGGCTGTCCTTGGTCTTGTTCAGATCCTGGACCGCCGTCGTGTAGGCGAGCACCTGGCGGAGCACCTTGCCCGGCAGGCTGCCGACCTGCTTGTTCTCCAGGTTGATCGCGTCGAAGGGCACGTTGATCGCGCCGAGATCCTTCGCGAAGTCCGCGGGGAACTTCTTCTCGCCCAGCGTCGAGGCCGCGGACCCGAGCTTCTCGCTGAGCTCCTTCATCTTCTCGTTGGCGGCCTTGACGTCCTTCTCGAGCGCCGCGGCGCCATCCATGGCGGCCTTGCCGCGGTCGCCGCGCTCCTTCGCGCCGCCGCCCACGAAGCCGACGCCGATGCCGACGACGGCCGCGATGGCAGCGTAGATCGCGGTCTTCTTGGCGGCGGCCTTGCGCTCGCGCTCGACCTCCTCGCCGACCTCGACCTTGATGGTCTGCTGGACCGCGGTGGGCTTGGGCGCGGGCGCGGCGGGCGCCGGGCGCTGCGCGAACGGCGGCAGCGGGATCCCGGGCGAGATGCCCGGCGGCGGCGCGATGCCCGCAGGCACCGAGGGGCGCGCGCTCGGGCGAGACGGCGCGGGCGCCGCGCCGCCGGGGCCGGAGCCTGAATCGGCCGGCGGTCCAGACGCGCCGGGCTGTGATCCGGGGACGGGCAGCGGCACCGCCGCGCCGCCTCCACCGCCCATGGACGTCTTACCTAGACGAGCCTTGAGATCGATCTTGGTCTTCGCTTTTTTGTCGTCTGCAGCCATCGGCTCCTCGGGGGCGACCCGCCGGGCACGTTAGCGGCGCGCCGCCTGAGATGTCAACGCGATGGCGCGCGCTCGAGCGGCGAGGGGCGCGCCGGACCCACGAAGCCAAGTAGGCGCAGGGCGCCGCAGGGGCGCGGGACAGGAAGGTTGGCCGCGATGGGGCGTCCCGGCTAGGAGGGTGCTCCATGCTGCCGCGGCTGCCCCTCAAGATCGAAACCCGGCGCGTGAGGAGCTTTGATGGAACCGAGATCGCCTACCGGGTGACGCCGGCGCCGTTCGAGGGGGCGAAGGTGGTGCTGCTGGCGAACGGGCTGGGCGGTCCATACCTGGCGTGGCGGGCGCAGATCGACTACCTGGCGGACCGCTACCAGTTCGTGACGTGGGACTACCGGGGCCTGTACTGCTCGCGGCGGCCGTCCCCGGACGTGGCGAGCGCCTACTCGGTGAGCCACCACGTGCGGGACCTGGAGGCGATCCTCGCGGCGGAGGGGATCAGGCGGGCGTCGCTGGTGGGCTGGAGCATGGGGGTGCAGGTGGCCCTGGAGATGTACCGGCGGCTGCCGGACACGGTGGCGAACCTGGTCCTGCTGAACGGGACGTTCCGGCGGCCGCTCGACACGCTGAGCCCGGTGCCCGGGATGGGGCGGGTGGTGCTGCCGCCGCTGGTGGAGCTGGGGCGCAGGGCGCACGTGGTGGCGAGCCAGGTGACGCGGCGGGCGTCGACGCAGCCGGAGGCGGTGGGGTGGCTGAAGCGGATGGGGCTCCTGGGGAGGTCCCTGGAGGACGCGGTGTTCGCCGAGCTGGTGGAGGCGTTCGGGCAGCTCGACATGGAGGCGTTCTTCCGGAACCTGCAGGCGCTGGGGCAGCACGACGCGGAGGACGTGCTCGGGCGGATCAAGGTGCCGACGCTCGTGATCACGGGGGATCGCGACGCGCTGACGCCGCAGGCGCTGGCGCAGTCGATGGCGCGGAGGATCGAGGCGGCGGAGCTCCTCGTGGTGCGCGGAGCGACGCACTACACGGCGGTGGAGTACCCGGAGCTCGTGTCGCTGCGGATCGAGCGGTTCTTCCGGGAGCACGGGTTCTGAGCGTGCGGGTGCTGGTGGTCGATAACTATGACTCGTTCACCTACAACCTGGCGCAGGCGCTGGAGGTGATCGGGGCGCAGTGCGAGGTGGCGCTGCACGACGCAATCGATCCGAGGGGGGTCCGGGAGAGGCGGGTCGACGGGGTGGTGATCTCGCCCGGGCCCTGCGCGCCGGAGGACGCGGGGGCGAGCGTCGAGATCATCGAGGAGCTGGCAGGGGAGGTGCCCATCCTGGGGGTCTGCCTGGGGCATCAGGCGATCGCGCAGGTGTTCGGGGGGCGCGTGGGGCGGGCGGAGAGGGTGGTGCACGGGAAGACCTCGCGCATCGAGCACGACGGGAGGACGGTGTTCAGGGGGCTGCCGGTGCCATTCGAGGCAACGCGATACAACTCGCTGCTGGTGGATCCGGAGGCGGTGCCAGGTTGCCTCGAGGTGTCGGCCTGGACGGCGGAGGGGGAGGTGATGGGGGTCCGGCATCGAGCGCTGGACGTGGAGGGGGTGCAGTTCCATCCGGAGTCGATCCTGACGGCGCACGGGCCGGCGTTGCTGCGGAACTGGGTGGAGGGGCTGGGTCAGGGCGGCAGGGGGAGGGCCACGCGGGCATAGAGGGCGCGGCGGTGGCGGTGCCAGTGGGCGATGAGGGCGGGCTCGGCCGGAGGGGAGCGGGGGTCCTCCGGGCGGAGGTTCTGGCCGACGAAATGGGCGCCGCAGCGGCCCAGGTGAGGCTGGTGCGGGGGGAAGGGGGAGCAGATCGCGACGTCGGCGGTGGGGACGACGTGCGCGGCGGGGAGGGCGGCGACCTGGAGGCCCTGCTCGTCGAGCTCGGAGGTGAGAGGGGCGCGGCTCCGCTCGAGGACGCGGCGGAGGCGGGACTCGAGGTCGAAGCGCGGGGGGAGGCCCCGGAGGCCGGAGTTGCGGGGAGATGAAGGGCAGAAGGGGGCGAAGCGGCCGAAGCAGGGGCGGACGTCCTCGGCGAGCAGGCAGGCGGAGGGATCGGGGTCGTCGAGCCAGGCGCGGACGGCAGGGGGGATGGCCCAGAGGATGACGTCGTTGTCGAGGGCGAGCTCGTGGCGGTCAGGGAAGATCTGGAGGGGGATGAGCTTCCAGGCGACACCCTCGGCCATGGAAGCGTCGACGTGAGGGCGGAGGACGGCGGGGAGCTCGCGAGGGGCAGGGAGCCAGGCGACGGGGGGCGGGAGGTCGCCGGCGCGGGCGCGGGCCTCTTCGAGCGGGAGCGTGTTGACGCAGACGGCATAGGCCGCCTCGGCGCCGAACAGGCGATAGGCGCCCCACGCGGAGAGGCGCAATGCCTCGAAGCCGCGCTGGCTGACGTCGCCGATGGTCCAGCGGATTCCCAGACGCATGATTTCACCTCCCCTGCTCGATTCCATATTCAATTCCGGCAGCCGTTCACTACCCAGAGAGAGAGAGAGAGAGATTCACAGGGAGGCGGGGAGGCGGGGAGGAGAGAGAATCATGATTCTCTGATCTCTGGATCTCTGATCTCTGAATTTCTGATCTCTGATCTCCCCGCCTCCCTGTGAATCTCTCTTCTCTCCTCCCTCGTGCAGAGAGAGCGATGCCCGGGCAATCCACGGCGATCACTTCCGTATCCGCCGCAGGCGCCGGGCGAAGAGGGGGCGATCGACGGCGCCCCAGAGGCGCTTGTAGGGCTCGGCGCCTCGGAGGAAATCGACCTCGGCGGCGCCCTCCCGGGCGGCCAGATCGAGGCCGGCGGCGAGGGCGAGGGAGCCGGGGCTCAGGCGATAGAGCTCGGGATCGAAGCCGGCCAGGTAATTGTGGACCCGGCGGCGGGCGGCGAGGGCGTAGACGGCGGCGGCCGGGCGGTCGCCGATGCGGAGGAGCAGCAGGCGCAGGAGGCCGGCCGCGAGGAGGCGGGGGGCGGCGTCGCGATGGAAGCGGGCGACGCCGGGGGCCGCGAGCACGCCGGGCTCGCCGCGGGAGGACCAGCGGAGGGCATGGAGGCGCAGGAGTTCGTCCAGCAGGGAAGGGAGGTCGGCGGGGCCGGCGAGGTGCTCGCGGACCGGGCCCAGGCGCTCGGCGCGGCGGCGGCAGCGGAGGAGGCGGACGTGCAGGGACCTGGGGACGGTGGACTCCAGGCCGCCGGGGGCCACGCGGACGTAAGGGCAGACCTCCTGCGCGAGGCGCTCGTCGGACCAGGCGGGCGGGGCGGGGGCCGCGAGCAGCGGGGAGTCGGGGCGGAGGGCGTCGAGGTCGATCCGGTCCCAGGGGGCGGCAGGATCGGCGAGGCGGGCGAGGAGCGCGGCGGCGGCGGCGGGGGCGACGGCGGGGTCGAGGAGCGCGTCGAGGTAATCGGTGACGCCGGCGCCGAGCAGGGAAGCGACGCGGGCGGCGCCGGCCTCGCGCATCGCGATCGGGGCGAGGCCGACGAGGGCGCCGCCGCGGCGGACGAGGAGCGCGCGGGGCTCGCCGTCGAGCAGGTGGCGCGCGTGCGGCAGGAGCCACGCGGGGTGCTGGAACGGGGTGGCCCGCGGGTCGCGCCGCCAGAGATCGCACCACGCCGCCTCCAGGCGCTCCAGGGCGCGGAGGCCGCGGACCTCCTCGATTTCGAGCGCGTGCCCGATCGACGGGGCGCGATCCGCGGCGGCCTGCCCGATCGACAGGGCGCGATCCGGGTCCGCGGCGAGGCGCTCGTAGATCTCGAGGTAGCGGGCGATCATGGCCCCGGCGGAGAAGCGGGCCTCGGCGGCGCGGCGGCACGCGGCGGGGTCGATCTCGACGGCGCGGGGGATGGCGCGGGCCATCTCGGCGGCGTCGCGCACCAGGAACCCGGTGCGCCCGTCGTCGATGAGGCTCGCGAGCGCGCCGGCCGGGAACGCGATCACCGGCGTGCCCGACGCGAGCGCTTCCATGGCCACGAGCGAGCTGGTCTCGTCGACGAGGCTCGGCACGAGCAGGCAGCGCGCCGCGGCCAGCAGGCGGCGCTTGCGCGCGAGCCCCACCGGGCCCGCGAACACGTGCGGGGGCACGAGCCGGGGCAGGATCTCCCGCTGGAAATACTCGACGTGCGACGGGTACCCGAACACCTCGCCCGCGAGCACGAGCGGCACGCCCGCCGCCGACGCGGCGTCGAGCGCGAGGTGGAAGCCTTTGTCCGGGCAGATCCGCCCGAGCGCGGCCGCGAAGGCCCGCTTGCGCGCGCGGGGGCGCAGCCGATCGAGCGGCACGCCGTTGGGCACGACGATGGGCCGCGAGGGCCACGCGTGCCGCGCGCGCTGGTCCTCCGAGACGCAGGCGAGCCACGTGCGCGCGCGCGCCGGCGGGAGCGCGCCGGGCGCGTACGCCGGCGGCGGGAGGTGCGCCGTGACCAGCACCGGCGGGCCGGGCGGCGGGAGGAACCGATCGAAATCGATCCCGTGCATGTGCACCACGTCGATCCCCGGCCGGGCGCCCGGGGGCCCGGCGAGCGCACGGCGCACGGCGGCGCCGTGGGCCGCGCGCGCCTCCTCGACGGCGCCGTCGTCCAGCGACGCGGGCGCGCGCGCGCGCGCCGCGCCAACGACGAGCTCCCCGCGCACCGACGAGCCCTCGCAGGCCACCACGATCGAGCGGTGCCCCGCGCGCACGAGGCCCTCGTCGAGCATCGCGAGGACCTGCTCGGCCCCGCCCGCCGCGTCGAGGCTCACCGGCGCGAGCGCGTACGCCACGCTGAGCACGGTCAGGCCCACGGCGCCCCCGCCCCCAGGCCCAGCGCCCGCAGCGCCTCCCCGGCGAGCTCGCGGAACCGCGCGCCGGACATCGGCCACCCGAGCCGCTCGTAATGGAGCGGCCCCTCGTGCGGCGCCCGCCCGAAGTCGTATCGCGGCGCGAGCCGGAACCGCTCCACCCCGACCTCGAAGGCCGCGAGCACGCGGCGCTGCGTCGCGAAGCACGCGAGCATCCGCCGCTTGCGCTCGGCGTCGGCGGCGCCGAGCCGGACCGTGATCACCTCCTCCGCGCCGCGCAGGAACGCGCCCGTCACGAGGCCCCGCTCCCCCGCGTGGTACGAGGTCATCTCCACGATCGCCGGCGCCCTCCCGCGGCGCCTCCGGAGCCGCTCCACGGCCGCGCGCACGATCACGGCCGCCGCGTCGTGGTCAGGGTGGCCCCCCTCGTACGGGTGCGTGATCACCACGGCCGCGCGGCGCTCCTCGAGCGCCGCCTCGACCTCGCGGGCGAGCCTCGCGATCTCCATCGGGGCCTCCTGGTCGATCGCCCCGAGCCCGACGGCGCGCCCGCGCCGCACCCCGGCGAGCGCGAGGGCCCTCGAGAGCTCCTCGCGCCGCGCCCCGGCGTACGCGGCCCGATCGTCCGGTGGACATTCGGGGCTCCGGGTCGCCTGCCGGCGCCCTCCGCCCCTCGCCCCGTCGAACCCCTCGCCCCGGAGCCCCGGATCGCGGGGGGCCCCGTCGGTCAGGTGCACCAGGAAGCAGCCCGGCAGGTGCGGGAGGATCCCCCCCGCCCCCACGGTCTCATCGTCCGGATGCGCCGCGACGACGACGACCCCGTCGCCCTCGATCGACCTCGGTGCTGCCCCCGGCGCGCTCATCCCGGCGCCGTGCTCCTAGCGCCCGGCGCCCCTCCGCACCCCTCCGGCAGCACCGGATTCGCGTCCGGGCGCCCGCTCCCCGGCCCCGCCCTCGTCGAACGGGGCCGCGGACGCGGTCTTTCCGGTCACGCTGCCCTCGGCCAGCGCGGCCTGGCTCAGTACGGATCGTGCTCCAGATCGACGTCCTCGATCTCGGCGCCGACGTAGGAGGCGGACTGGGTGCAGCTCGCGCTCTCCGGGCATTGCGCCGGGTTCGCGCAGGTGTACTTGATCGCGTGCTTGGAGCTGATCGTCCCGTCCACGGCCGCGCCGTCGATGGTCATCGTGATGGTCGTGGTCTGCGTGTCCTCCACCTTGTCGTTCGTGGCGCCGCCGAGGAACTCGATGTCCACGCTCTTGCCGGAGAACTTGAAGCCGTCCCCGTCCTCCGCCCCCTCCAGGGTGACCTGGCCGACGTCGAGGTAGTACTTGTCCTCCGGGCCGGCATAGAGGATGAAGGTCTGCGAGTCCCGGAAGGTGCTCGAGTCGCTCTTCACGTTGTCGCTGACGTCGCAGTCCTTGCCGGGCTTGGGCGCGGCGACGGCGACGCTGTACATGATGTAGTCGCCGGGCCCGATGCCGCAGCCGGCGCTGGCGAGCGAGGCGGCGGCGAGGACGAGCGCGGCGGCGCGGGACGCCGCGCGGTGGATGCTGGAAGAGAAGGGTTGCTTTGACATGGTCATACCTCGAGCCGATGCTACGCCGATGTGACGCGGCGGGCCAAGGCAAGGGCGGGAATTCGACGCGGCCCGGCCGGAGACGGCTCGATCCCCCCGTCCCGGGGCGCGCCGCAGGGCTCGGGGCGCGAGGCGAAGGAGGGCGCGGGGAGCGCTACGCCTTCGACTGAATGCACTCGCGCAGCGCGTGCTCCAGCGTGCGGGCCGTCTTCAGCCGGCCCAGGCCCACGTCGAGGGCCACGAGCGACTGCGCGACGGACGGCCGCACCCCCGTCACGACGCAGCGCGCGCCGAGGAGCTCCACGGCGAGCGCCACCCTGAGCAGCCGATCCGCGGTCGCGGTGTCGATGAGGTCGACGCCGGTGACGTCGAGGATCACGAACCGGCACTGCGTCCGCACGACCTCGCCGAGCAGCTTCTCGGTCATCGTGGCGGCGCGCTGCGCGTCCACCGCGCCGATCACCGGCAGCGCGAGCACGCCCGACCACACCTCGAGCACCGGCGTCGAGAGCGCCTCGACCGAGAGCCGGAGCTGCTCCAGGGTCAGGTTCCTCTCCCGCACGACCTCCAGGTTCTGCCGCAGCCCCTCGTTCAGCGCGTGGATCTCCTCGTCCGCCTTCCTCCGGCGCTCCTCGCGGTCGCGCACCGCGGCGGCCATCACATTGAACGTCGCCGCGAGCTGGCCAATCTCGTCGTCTCCCCTCGCCTCCACGCGGACGTCCAGATCGCCCGCCGCCACCCGCTTGCTGGCGTCGCCGAGCCCCGCGAGGCGCCTCGTCACCTGATCGCGGAGGATGTAGAACACGATACCGATCTCGAGGACGATCGAGACGACCCCTCCCAGCAGGATGAACCGGGCCGACCCGTACGCGGTGCGCTCGATCAGCGCCTTGGGGTAGACGGAGACGAGGTACCAGTCAGGGCCCGGGAGGCGCGCGACCCCGAGGAACGAGGCGCCGTCCTCGGACTCGACGACCGCGCTCTCGTCCGACACCGTGAGGGCGCGCCGGTAGATGCCCTCGAGCGCCGGATCCCCGGCGCTCTTGATATCGTAGCTCCCCCCGGCGGCCTCGATCGCGCCGGCGAGCTCCGGGTGGGCCACCAGGTAACCGTCCTTCCGGAAGAGGACGTTATAGGTCCCCTCCAGGCGATCGGACATCGTGCGGTGAATGAGATCGGTGAGCGGGATGTCGTGCCCGATGACGCCGAGGAAGCGATCCCCGTCGTACAGGGGCGTGGCCACGGAGACCATGCACGTCTTGGCCGTGGGATCCACGTAGTGCTTCGTCCAGACCGTCTTGCGCTCCGGATCCCGCTTCGGCGCGCCGACCGCGAAGAACTCCTCTTTGGTCATGTCGGCGCCGGCGTCCGACTCGAGCGTCCACCTCGGCGCGCTGGGCCAGTACAGGACGACGACGTTCTCGGGCATGACGATCCAGGTGTCCAGGAAGCGGACGCCCATCGCCCGGCCGAACGGCTCGATGACGTCGTGCGCCGAGAGGATCCGCCTCCGCAGGTCCGCCGTGACCTCGGCGCCTCGGCCCACGAAGACGCCCGCGTGGATCCTCCCGTCGAAGCCCTCGCTGCGCCGGCGGGTGCTCCCGTCGGGCAATCGCTCGTACCGCCGGTCGAACTCCTCGACCGGATCCTCGGCGCCGTAAGCGCGCAGCCGGCCGAGCAGCGCCTCGAACAGGGCCTGATGATTGTCGGCGGCGAGGAGGAGCAGCGACAGCTCCCTCTCCCTCCGCGCCTTGACGTAGCCCGCCAGGTTGTCGACGGATTGATTTGTGATACTGCGCACCACGTGCCAGTACCCGAATGCGGTCAGCAGGACGGCGACGGCCGCCAGGCGGACCGCCATCCGGACGAGGACCCGGCGCGCCAGCGTGTCCCGCGCGCGGCCGCCTGCCCGGCCGGAGCCCGGCGCCGTCGCGGCGGATGGATCCTCCGGCGCGGTCATTGCTCGCCGGCGGCGGCGGCCGCGCCCCCCGAAGGAGGAATCGCTCGACACGCAGCGCGCGCACACGACATGCGCGCGCTGCGGGAACGCACCCCTGTATGAGGCATCCGGCGATGCTAACGCCGGCCGAACGCCAGCGTCAATGCCCCGGACAAAACGTCTTGATTGGCGTCAACTGGCGGCTATCGCGACCGCGGTCGACTTCGGCTCCGCTCCCGGTCCCGTTGGCGGGCTCACTTTCGCAGGAGATCCGCGAACGGATTGTTCTTGAACCCGGCCGCGCTCCCCTTCCCCGCGCTCTGCTGGGGCTGGCCCCTCCCCTGCCCTTGCGGCCCCCGCCCGCCCTGCGCCGGCTTGCCGCCCCCCGCGGCCTGCCCCTGCGGCCTCTGGCCCTGGGCCGGCGCGGCGCCGCTCTTCGCCGTCAATGAAATGCGCTTGCGATTGAGATCCACCTCGAGCACGCGCACCTTGATGCGATCGCCGACCTTCACCACGTCGGACGGGTCCTTCACGAACCGATCCGCGAGCTGCGAGACGTGCACCAGCCCGTCCTGGTGCACGCCGACGTCGACGAAGGCGCCGAATGCGGTGACGTTCGTCACCACGCCCTCGAGCTCCATGCCGGGCCGGAGGTCCTCCATCGTCCGGACGTCGTCACGGAACCTCGGGGGCTCGAACACGGCGCGGGGGTCGCGGCCGGGCTTCTTCAGCTCGCCGAGGATGTCGTTCATCGTGAACTCGCCGACGTCGCCGGTCTCGTAGCGGCGGCGATCGATGCGCGCGATCGCCTCGGCGTTGCCGATGAGCGACGCGACGGGCACGCCGAGGTCGGCGGCGATGCGCTCGACGAGGGCGTAGCGCTCGGGGTGGACGGCGCTCGCGTCGAGGGGGTGCTCTCCGCCGCGCACGCGGAGGAAGCCGGCGGCCTGCTCGAAGGTGCGCGGGCCGATGCCCGCCACCTCGAGCAGGGCCTTGCGGCTCCTGAACGCGCCGTGCGCGTTCCTGTGGGCGACGATCTTCTTCGCGAGGCTCGAGCCGATGCCGGCCACGCGGGCGAGCAGCGGGGCGCTCGCCGTGTTGAGCTCGACGCCGACGAGGTTCACGCAGCTCTCGACGACCTCGTCGAGCTTCTTCGCGAGCAGGCCCTGGTAGACGTCGTGCTGGTACTGGCCGACGCCGATGCTCTTCGGGTCGACCTTCACGAGCTCGGCCAGCGGGTCCTGCAGGCGGCGGGCGATGCTGATCGCGCCGCGGACCGTGAGGTCCAGGTCGGGGAACTCCTCCCGCGCGACGTCGCTCGCCGAGTAGACGCTCGCGCCGGCCTCGCTCACCGGGACGCAGAAGACCTCCTTCAAGCCCTCGGCGGCGAGCACCTCCTTGGCGAACGCCTCGGTCTCGCGGCCGTGGGTGCCGTTGCCCACCGCGATCGCGGCGGGGCGGTGCCTCTGGCAGAGGCGCCTGAGCTCGGCGCGGGCGCGCTCGACGGAGTCGCCGCCCTGGACCAGGTAGATCGTCGTGTGCTCGAGCAGCTTGCCGGTGTCGTCGACGACCGCGCACTTGCAGCCGGTGCGCTGGCCGGGGTCGATGCCGAGCACGGTCTTCGTGCCGAACGGGGCCGCGAGCAGGAGCTCGCGCAGGTTCTGGGCGAAGACGTCCACCGCGGCGCGGTCGGCGATCATCTTGAGGTCGACGCGCACGTCGCTGGTGACCGCAGGGACGAGCAGGCGGCGGACGCCGTCCTCGACCGCCTTGCCGAGCTCGGCGGCCCAGGGCGACCTGGGCTTGAAGCCGATCGCGGCGTGGACCGAGGGCGTGAGGGTCGCGGTGTCGAGCTCGATCGAGGCGCGCAGGACGCCCTCCGCCTCGCCGCGGCGGATGGCGAGGTAGCGGTGCGAGGGGATGGTGGCGAGCGGCTCCTCGAAGCTCGCGTACATGTCGAACTTGGTGGCCTTGCCCTCGTGCTCCTCGTTCTTCTGGACCTTGATCGCGGCGTCCTTCGTGAATGCCTCGCGGAAGACCCGGCGCACGTCGGGGTGCTCGGCGACGCGCTCGGCGCAGATGTCGCGCGCGCCCGCGAGCGCGGCGGCGACGTCCGGGACCTCCTTCTCGGCGCTGACGAACGCGGCGGCCTCGTCCTCCGGGCGGCCGTCGTCGGGCTGGCCCCAGATGCGGTCCGCGAGCGGCTCCAGGCCGCGCTCCCTGGCGATGATCGCGCGCGTCCTCCGCTTCGGCTTGTACGGGAGGTAGAGGTCCTCGAGATCGGCCTTCGAGGTGCAGGCGCGGATGCGGCGCGCGAGGTCGTCCGTGAGCTTGCCCTGCTTCTGGATCTCGGAGAGCACGACGGCGCGGCGCTCCTCGAGCTCGATGAGGTAAGCACGGCGCTCCTCGATGGCGCGGATCTGGACCTCGTCGAGGCCGCCGGTGGCCTCCTTGCGGTAGCGAGCGATGAACGGGACGGTGGCGCCCTCGGCGAGCAGCTTGACCACCGAGGCGACGCCCGATCGCGGCAGCGTGAGCTCCTCGGCGAGGAGCGGGACCGGGTCGAAGCTGGTGGAGGAGGTCGATGCGTCGGTCATGCGCGGGGGCATACGCGCAGGGTGCACGCGCGTCCAGGCTTGACTTGTCGGCCCTCGCGCGATCCTCGCGGCGCGCCGCTCGGGGCGGGCCGCGCGCAGGCAGCGGCGACGCGGCCGGATTTGACCGGCCGCGGTCATCCGAGATACGGATGGGGCGATGTCGGACGTGGATCAGGAGTTCCTCCAGAGCGCCTTCCGCTCGTGCCCGTTCCACAAGCACCTCGATCTCGAGCTCGTGGTGATCGGCAAGGGCAAGGTGGAGGTGATCGTCTATTACCGGCCGGAGCTGGACCACGCCGCGGGGGTGCTGCACGGCGGGGTGTTCGGCGCGGCGCTCGACACCTCGACCTACTACGCCGCGCTCAGCCACTACGGCCCCACGGGCCGGTTCCCGATGACGCAGGAGTACAAGATCAACCTGCTCTCGCCGGCCCGCCAGGAGAACATCTGCGCGGTCGCCGAGGTGCTCAAGGCGGGCAAGACGACCGCGGTCGCGCAGGCGAAGATCTTCGCGGCCTCCGGCAAGCTCGTGGCCGCAGGCATGGCGAGCTTCATCATCCCGCCGGGTTGAGGCCCCTCAGCGGAGCTCGTCCAGGCAGTCGAGGACGCTCTCCAGCGTCGCCTCGCCGAAGCGGCGCGAGCGCTCCGGCGACCAGCCCTCGTCCTCCGGGTCATCCGCGTCGTCGGTGAAGGGCATCTCCAGCGTCATCGAGAGGCAGCCGAAGCGCTCGCCGACGTAGCTCGCCGCGACCGACAGATCCGCCTGGCCAGGCTCGTCGGGATCGTACCCCGCGCGCCGCTGGAAGCCGTCGTGGCGGCGGCAGAGGCTCTCGGTGAAGAGGCGCTCGAGCTCCTGGAGCCGCGGGGAGTAGCCGGGGTTGCCCTCGCAGCCGGCCGCGAACACGTACGGGATGGTCTCGTCGCCGTGGACGTCGAGGAAGAGGTCCACGCCGCCGTCCAGGAGGGCGCCGCGCACGGCGAGGACCTCGGGGCTGTCCTCCGGGGTCGGCGAGAGCCAGGCGCGGTTGAGGTCCCGGCCCGCCGCGTTCGTGCGGTGATTGCCCCGCGCGGCGCCGTCGGGGTTCACGACGGGCACGCAGTGGAAGACGGCCCGCTCCAGGAGCTCCGCCGCGACGGGGTCGTCCTCGTCGAGGAGCCGGAGGACGGCGCCCTCCATGAACCACTCGGCCATGACCTCGCCCGGGTGCTGCCGGGCGATCATCCACACGCGGAGCGCGGAGGGTCCGCCCGCGCCGACCGCGATCGCGCTCACCGGGCGTCCGTCGACGCTCTCCCCGAGCGTGAGGACGCGGGCCCGCGGCGAGGCCTCGGCCCGGGCGAGCAGGGCGGCGCGCCGCGCCGAGGGATAGGGGGGGAAGAGGGCATACCGGACGGCGCGCCGCGACGGGGGGTGGAGGATGGTGAGCACCGATCCGTCATAATCGGTGGGGGCGCGGGTCCAGCGCTGGCCGTCACGCGACGCGGAGGCGCGGAAGCCGCCCCACCCCGCCGGATAGGACGCCTCGCCCGCGTTGACGATCCGGAGGGCGCACGGGGTGCGCGCGTTGCGGACCGCGAAATGGAACCATTGCATGAACGGCGCGGCATTGTCGGGCTGGAGGGCGAGCTCGACGCGCGCGGGGTCCGAGGCGTCGAGGACCTGGATGCTGCCGCCCTCGAGGTCGGTGTCGATCCGCATCGGGCGGGGCTTCTGGCACGGTCCGGGGGGCGGCTCCATGGATTTCGCCGGGGGTGGTGAGGCCGGTCGCGGGGGCCGAGGAGGAGGCCACGTGATGCCGGGCGAAAGCACCGGTCGAGGGGGGGGCGCTTTGGGGGCTAGCCCGGCGAAGAGATCGCCGCACGCGGCGGGCCCCGTGGTAGGCGGCGGCGGTGATGGGATCGGACCTGCTGGCGCGGCCCGGGGCGGGCGGGCGGGCGCTGCCCGAGCTGGATGCGCTGCGGGGGGTGGCGATCGTCGCGGTGTTCGTGCAGCACCTCGGGGACCGCTTCGAGCCGCTCTGGGCGCGGGGGGCCGCGTCGCTGGGGGCGGCGGGGCCTTGGGTGATGACGGCGCTGCACCACGCGCACTGGGGCGTGGATCTGTTCTTCGTGGTGTCGGGGTTCTCGCTGTCGCTTCGCTATCTGCGGGCGTTCGACGCGGGGCGGCCTCCGCCCTCGGCCGGCGCCTTTCTGCGGCGGCGCGCGGCGCGCATCGTCCCCGGCTACGCGGCGGCGATCGCGGCGGCGATCGCGGCGCACCCCGGGGCCGTGCTGCGGGAGGGGTTCGGGGTGGCGCTGCTGTCGCACGCGACGCTGCTGCAAGGGTACTTCACGCCGGTCGTGCTGATCGGGGCCGCGTGGTCGCTGACGACCGAGGTGCATTTCTATCTGCTGATGCCATGGCTGGCGGCCCCGATCCTGCGGCGCCGGCGCTGGCTCGTGGGCCTCGGGGTGGTGGCGGCCGCCTGGCTGGCGCGGGGGGCGCTGCACGCGGCGACGCTGGATCCGGGGCGATTGAGCGCGGCGCTGGAGCTCTCGCAGCGGCGGCTCGTGGTGAGCCGGCTCGATCAGTTCGTGCTGGGGATGCTGGCCGCGGCGGCGCACGTGGATCTTCTTCGATCCAGGCACGCGGAGCGCGCCGCGCGCGCGGCGCCGGCGGTCCTCGGCGCATCGCTGGTGCTGCTGGTCGTCGCATTCCGGCTCGACGGGGATCGATACCTCTCGCCGGGGGGGTGGTGGCCTTATTCGCTGGTGTCGATCGCGACCGCGGGGGTGGTGCTGTCCGCGACCATGGCCGGCGAGCGGGCGAGGCGGTGGATCGCGCCGGGGCCGCTCTGCGCGCTCGGGGTGGTGAGCTACGGGGTGTTCCTGTATCACGAGCTCATGCTGGGGCTGGTCGGGGCGCGGGTGCCGATGGCGGCGGGGGAGCCGACCTGGGGGCGGATGGGGTGGAGCGCGGCGCTCTCGCTGGGGGCCTCGGCGCTCTTGGGGCTGGCCTCGTGGCGGTGGGTGGAGCGCCCATTCCTCGATCGCGCTTGAGCTCGAGCGCGGCGCGGCGCGAAGATTCACGGACCGAGGAGGCCCCTGCGATGACGACCCGATCCCTGACCCGCGCGGCGCCGGCGCCCCGCCTGCTGTTCCTCGCGGCCCTGATCTCCTCCGCGGGGTGCGGCGCGGCGCCCGCCCCGGCGGCCTCGGGCGAGGCGCTGCCGCCCTCCCCTCCCCCGCCGCCGGAGCCGCCGAGCGCGCCGCCGGAGCGGGGGCCGGCGCAGATCGCGGTGGGCCCGATCGAGGCGGGGCCTTCGGGGCCTTATCGCTGCGAGGGGCAGGCGATCACCGCGGGGGGGCGGTCGTATTGCGCGTACCTGGAGGGCGCGACGTTCGAGGACGCGGAGCGGGGGTGCCTCGCGCGCGGCGGGCACCTCGCGGCCATCGGCAGCGCGCAGGAGAATGCCGATCTCCGCGGCGCGGTGGGGTCCCCGATCGGCGCGGGGACGAGCCTGTGGATCGGGCTCACCGAGCCGGCCGAGGGGCGCTGGGTCTGGTCCGACGGGTCGATCCCGAAGTCCGGCCGCTGGGCCACGGGCGAGCCGAACAACGCGGGCGGCAACGAGAACTGCGTGGAGTGGTATGTCTCGAGCGGCGCGTGGAACGACGCCGACTGCGCGACGCCGCGGGGCTTCGTCTGCGAGGCGCGGACCAGGGGGAAGGCGTCGAAGTTCGGCTGCACGGGCAGGCTGCTCACGCTCGCGGGCGTCGAATACTGCGTCTATCCCGATTCTGCGCGGGACTGGGGGGCGATCGCCAACATCGTCTTCCGCCTCGTGGGCGCCCACGGGCTCGACGAGTACCTGCGTCGACTGGTGTTCGTTCGAGGACGTCTCCCTCGCGAGCTTCCAGCGGCTCGCGCGGAAGATCGGCG
>CAYQYG010000101.1:0-10043 GCA_964421485.1 uncultured Polyangiaceae bacterium
CCCCGGCCCCGGCCGCGCCCGCGCCGCCGAGCGCGCCGCCGCCGCAGAGGGCCGCCGCGCCGGCGGCGAAGAGGCGGCCGCGCACGGCCGAGGGGATCGAGCTCTTCAATGACACCGGCCTCGTATTCGATGCGATCCCGTGGCGCCTCTCGCCCCCCCGCGATTGCTTCACCGTGATCGCGAAGGCCACCTGCGACCTCGTCCCGGGCGCGCCCGCCGCGCCGCGCCGCGAGGCCGAGCCGCTCTCGGGGGAGATCCTCGACGAGCGGGGCGCCGGCGCCGCGCACCCCTCGGACCTCGCGCTCTACAAGGTGCGGGCCGACGTGGTGCTCACCGGCCACGCGTGGGCGCCCGGGGGCGAGGCGCGGGAGGCCGAGGTCTCGTTCCGCTTCGGCCACGAGGGCAACGCCTTCGAGCGCCGCGTGCTCGTGCTCGGCGATCGCGTGTGGACCCGCGCGGGCAAGCTGCAGAAGCCCTCCGCGCCCGCGCCGTTCCATCGAATGCCGCTCTCGTACGACCGCGCGTTCGGCGGCCCGGGCTTCGATCCCAACCCGATCGGCGTGGGCCTCTTCGATCCGATGCGGCCGGCCTCGCGCGGGCCCGCGCCGCTGCCGGGCCTGGAGGACCCCGCGCAGCGCATCCGCACGCCGCGGCAGACGCCGGACCCGGCGTGCTTCGCGCCCGTGCCGCAGGCGTGGCGCGATCGCGCCGCGCGCCGCAATCCGCGCCGGGGCGGCTCTCCGCTCCTGCCCGAGGACCTCGACTGGACCCGCTTCCAGGCCGCGCCGCGCGCGCAGCAGCTCGCGTTCCTGGCCGGCGACGAGCCCTTCGCGATCGCCGGCGCGCACCCGCACCACCCGGTGATCGAGGGCGCGCTGCCGGGGATCCGCGCGCGCTGCTTCGCCGTCAGGAAGGGCCGCGTCGAGGAGATCCCGATGCGCCTCGACACGGTGGCCTTCGACCTCGACGCGCTGAAGATCACCCTCGTCTGGCGCGGCGCCGCGGGCGTCGCCGACGAGCGCGCGCCCGACCTCACCGCCCTCCACCTCTTCACCGAGGACGCGACCACCGAGGGCATGACGCTCACCGAGGCGCGCGACAGGCTCTTGCGCCCATGAGCGCGTCCGGGTCTCATGGGCGGGCCGGCGCGCGCGCCGGCGCGAAGGAGCCTCGATGCCCCTCACCGATCGATACAGCGTCGAGATCGACGGCGTCACCGCGGCGCTGCGCCTCGTCCGCTTCGTGGGCCAGGAGGGCCTCTCCGAGCTCTTCCGGATCGACCTGATCGTCGCCTCGGACGACGGCGGCCTGGACCTCGCCGCCGCGCTCGGCGCGAAGGCGCTCCTCACCGTGCTGGGCGAGGGGCCCGAGCGCTATTTCCACGGCATCGTGGCCCGCATGGAGCAGGGCGACGCCGGCAAGCAGCACACGCTCTACAGCGTCACCGTCGTCCCCCTCGCGTGGCGCCTCCTGCACCGCCACGACTGCCGCATCTTCCAGGAGCTCACCGCGCCCGAGATCATCCAGAAGGTGCTCGAGGGCGCCGGCCTCGCCTCCGGCACCGACTTCCGCCTCTCGCTCCAGGCCACGTACACGGCGCGCGAGTACTGCGTGCAGTACCGGGAGTCGGACTGGGCCTTCGCCTGCCGGCTCATGGAGGAGGAGGGCATCTATTACTTCTTCGAGCACGACGCCTCGGGCCACGTGCTCGTGCTCGGCGACAGGCCCGCGACGCACGCCGCGATCCCGGGCGAGGCGACGCTGCCGTTCCGCCCGCCGCTCGGCGCGATCGTCCAGGAGGAGCACGTCTCCCGCTTCCATTGCGCGGAGACCATCGGGGCCGGCAAGGTCACGCTCCGCGATTACGACTTCAAGAAGCCGAGCCTGCTCCTCGAGAGCGCGGCGGCCGGATCGGCCTTCGCGGACCTCGAGGTGTACGATCACCCGGGCGACCACCAGGCGCCCGCCGAGGGCGACGCGATCGCGAAGGTGCGGCTCGAGCAGCGCGCGTGGCCCCGGAAGACGGCCGACGGCGACAGCGCGTGCCCGCGCTTCGTCGCAGGGTGCACGTTCACGCTCTCCGAGCACGGCCGCGAGGCGTTCAACACCGCGTGGCTGCTCGTGCGCGTCGAGCACCGGGGATCGGACCCGCTCATGGCCGAGGACGAGGGCGCCGGCGTCCGCTACGAGAACCGCTTCGAGGCCATCCCCTCCGGCGTCCCGTTCCGCCCGCCGCTCGTCACGCCGCGCCCGACGATCAAGGGCCTGCAATCGGCGATCGTCGTCGGCCCCGCGGGCGAGGAGATCCACACCGACGAGCACGGCCGGGTCAAGGTCCAGTTCCACTGGGACCGGCTCGGCAAGAAGGACGACAGGAGCTCCTGCTGGATCCGCGTCAGCCAGCTCTGGGCCGGCGAGGCCTGGGGCGGCATGCACATCCCCCGCATCGGCCACGAGGTCCTCGTCGATTTCCTCGACGGCGACCCGGACCGGCCCATCATCGTCGGCCGCGTCTACCACGGCACGAACGCCGCCCCCTACCCGCTCCCCGCGAACAAGACGCGCAGCACCCTGAAGAGCAACTCCACCCCCGGGGGCGGCGGATCCAACGAGCTCCGGTTCGAGGACAGGAAGGGGAGCGAGGAGATCTACCTCCACGGCCAGAAGGACTGGACCATTGCCATCGAGAATGACAAGAGCCAGACCATCGGCCACGACGAGGCGCTGGCGGTCACGAACGACCGGACCGCGGAGGTCGGGCACGATCAATCGGAGGAGATCGGCCACGACGAGACCTCCTCGGTCGGCCACGACCGCACCCGATCGGTCGCGAACGACGAGTCGATCTCGATCGGCCACGACCGCACGATCTCGGTCGGCAACGACGAGACCGCCTCGGTCGGCCAGAACCTGTCGATCTCGGTCGGCAAGTCGAAGACCGAGGAGGTGGCCGAGGACTCGACGGAGTCCGTGGGCAAGGCGAAGGCGCTCGCGGCGGGCACCGATTACACGATCGACGTCACGTCGAACATGGTCACCATGGTCGGCGCCTCGCAGACCGAGGAGATCGAGCTCGAGAAGAAGGTCAAGGTCGGATCGAAGATCGTGATCGAGTGCGGCTCCGCGAAGGTGACGATCGAGAAGAGCGGCGACGTCAAGGTGGAGGGCGCGAACCTGAGCGTCACGGCCAGCGGCGACGTGAAGGTCGAGTCCTCGGGCAAGGTCGAGGTGAAGGCCACCGGCGACGTGAAGGTCGAGTCCTCGGGCAAGGTCGAGGTGAAGGGCTCCGGGCCCATCGACCTCAACGCGTCCGGCCCGGTGAAGGTCAAGGGCACGAACGTCGGGATCAACTGAATCCGCGATGCTGGAGCTCCGCAACAGGACCCCGTTCGCGGCCGCGATCGTGCCCGGCCTCGATCGCGACGGCCGCGAGACGGTGACCGTGGTCGTGAAGGGCACGTTCGACCTCGGCCGCCGCGCCGACGATCCCCCGATCTCCGAGCGGCAGGTCCCCATCGCCCAGGCCGACGCGTTCCACGGGGAGCCGGGCGCCTCGAGCATCCACCACGAGGCCGACTCCTGCCCGGCGAAGCGCGGGACCGACGTCGCGCTGGTCGGCCACGCCTGGTCGCCGCGCCCGGTGCCGAGCCTCGACGTGCGCCTCGCCGCGGGCCCGGTGGAGAAGACCCTCCGGGTGATCGGCGACCGCGTCTGGAGCCGCACCCTCGGCGTGTGGAAGATGTCGGATCCGGCGCCGTTCGCGCGCATGCCGCTCGTCTACGAGCGCGCGTTCGGCGGCGTGGACCGGAGCGACCCCGACCCCGCGAAGCACGGCTGGGAGCGCAGGAACCCCGTCGGGACGGGCCTCGCGCTGAGCGAGTCCGAGGAGCGCCTCGAGGGCCTGCGCCTGCCCAACCTGGAGGACCCCGCGAGCCTGCTCGCCGCGCCCACGGATCGGCCCGCGCCGGCCGGCTTCGGGCTCATCGCCCGCGACTGGATGCCGCGCCTCGCGCACGCCGGCACCTACGACGAGCGCTGGCGGCGCGATCGCTGCCCGTTCCTCCCGGAGGACTTCGACGACCGCTTCTTCCACGCGGCGCACCCCGACCTCACCTCGGCCCGCAAGCTCAGGGGCGGCGAGCCCGTCGCGGTCGAGGGCGCCGCCGAGGGCGGCGACGTCCGCTTCGCGGTGCCGCGCGTGCCGCTGGAGGTGGCGATCCGGATCCGCGGCGAGGTGGCGCGCCACCGCCCGGGGATCGACACGCTGCTGATCGAGCCCGACGACCGCCGCGTCGTGATCACCTGGCGCGTCACGGCGCCCTGCGCGCGCCGGTTCCTGTACATCGACGACGTGAAGATCACCCGCCCGCGGGGGGCCGCGTGACCGCGATCCGCCCGCTGGCCGTCACCGCGTCGAGCGCGATCACCGCGGTCGGCGACGGCGCGGCGCAGACCTGCGCGTCGATCCGCGCCGGGATCGCCCGCCTCCGGGAGCACGCGTATTACCTGAGCACGCCCCACGATCCCGAGTGGGAGGAGGGCGATCCGCTCGTCGTCGCCGCGGTGGGCGCCGTGGACCCCCTGCGGGACGGGCCCGGGCGCCTGATCGCGCTGCTCACGCTCGCGCTCTCGGACCTGTTCCGGACAGCGGGGATGAAGCGCCGGGACCTCGCCGCCTGCGCGCTGCTCGTCGCGCTCCCCGCGGCCGACGACGGCGTCGCCTCGTGGGGGCTCGGCGACGCATTCGTCGAGGCCGCCTGCCGCGATCTCGGGCTCACCTTCGCCGCCGTGCGATCGAGCCGGGCCGGCCACGCCGGCGTGTTCGATCTGGCCCGCGAGGCCGGCGCGCTGATCGCCTCCGGGGCCGCGAGGACCGCCATCGTGGCCGGCGTGGATTCGTACCTGAGCGAGGACCGCATGACGCACCTCGACGGCGCCTATCGATTGAAGAGCGCCCGCAACGTCGACGGCTTCTGCCCCGGCGAGGCGGCGGCGGCGCTGCTCGTGGAGGACGCGCGCGCGGCGCGCGCCCGCGGGGCCGCCGTCGAGGTCGTGATCACGGCGATCGGCACCGGCACGGAGCCCGAGACCGTGCGATCCGACCGGCAGAGCACCGGCGCGGGGCTCACCGCGGCGCTGCGGGGCGCGCTCCGGGAGGGGCGGGCGCCCGCCTGGGTGCTGTGCGACATGAACGGGGAGAGCTATCGGGCGTTCGAGTGGGGTATCGCGCTGGCGCGGCTCGGGGAGCAGCTCGGCACGATCCGCAAGGTCGTGTACCCGACGATGAGCCTGGGGGACGTGGGCGCGGCGACGGGCGCGGTGCTCGTCGCCGCGGCGGCCGCAGGCTTCCGCCGCGGGTATGCGCCGGCGCGGGAGGCGCTCCTGTGGACGTCGTCGGATGGGCCGCTGCGCGCGGCCGTTCGGGTGGAGGCGCCGTGAGAAGGAGAAGGATTCACAGGGAGGCGGGGAGGCGGGGAGATCAGAGATCAGAGATCTCCCCTCTCTCCGTTCTCCCCTCCCCGCCTCCCCGCCTCCCTGTGAATTTTCTCTCTCTCTCCGCAGAGAGGAGGCCGACGTGCCCGCGACCGTGAACGTCAACGACCGCACCGTCGTCCATGCGGCGAGCAATGGTGTCGCCACGGCGTTCCCCGACGTCTGCCAGACCCCCTCGCCTGCGGGCCCGGTGCCGATCCCCTACCCCAACGTCGCGATGTCGAGCGACACCGCGCAGGGGAGCAAGGACGTCAAGGTGGACGGGAATCCCATCATGCTCCAGGGCTCGAATTTCGCCGTGAGCACGGGCGACGAGGCCGGCTCGGCGGGGGGCGGGGTCGTCTCCGGGCAGGTGAAGGGCAAGGCGGAGTTCGTCGCCTTCTCGTTCGACGTCATGATCGAGGGCAAGCCGGTGCCGCGGCTCGCGGACCTGATGGTCCAGAACAAGGGCGGCTCCCCGAACACGGCGCCCATGCCGGAGGTGCAGCCGCCGGCGGTGGTCGTGATCGCGCCCGGGGTGACCGCGGCCGACGCGGCGGACGA
The DNA here is from genome assembly GCA_964421485.1 of uncultured Polyangiaceae bacterium. Lineage (GTDB taxonomy): Bacteria > Myxococcota_A > Polyangia > Polyangiales > Polyangiaceae > CAYQYG01. The sequence continues at coordinate 6,037 of CAYQYG010000101.1, forward strand.
GGAGGAGCAGGAGGAAGAGGCCTCGTTGAGGGTCGAGTGCTCGGAGTGATCCGGGGGCGGAGGCGCACGTGCCGGAGCAATGGGTCAACATCACGCGGGACGAGAAATGGGTCGGCGGTCCGGTCACGTCGATCGAGCGCGCCGGGCCGATCATGCTCAAGGTCACGCTCGAGCACGGCGTGGGCTCGAAGTTCAAGTACCGGTTCGTGCCCGACGGCGGCAACGCGACCTACACCCTGGACGAGAGGAACAGGAGCACCGCGTTCCGCTCCAGGAACGCGAAGGGGTCGGCCATCATCGCCAACACGCAGACCGTCGAGTACGAGGTCTTCCTCCCGGCCGCCGGGGGCAACAAGTACAAGCTCGAGTACGAGTACAAGGGCAAGGTCACGCAGGGCCCCGAGTACGAGGCGCGCCGGCTCGTGTACTTTCAATCGATCTCGATGGAGGGGATCGAGGCGCCCGACCTCGGCGCGGTGAAGGACGCGTTCTGGGCGCCGGACAAGGGCTACTGCATCAAGCTGGAGGAGAAGCCCGCGGGCGAGGAGGTCGCGTTCCAGAAGGCGGTCCAGGACCGCCAGGCCTTCCTGAGCGTCGTGGAGGAGAGCTTCACGCTCGAGGCCCTCAGGCCGAAGAGCTTCGGGATCGTGTGGGTGGAATACATCGCGCAGAAGGCAGGGAAGGACATCAAGCAGGGGGCCGAGGACGTCTCGGCCCAGAGCGCCCTCTGGAGCTGGGACGACGCGGCCCGCGCGCTCACCGTGGACGTCGGGAGCTACCTCTGGCACGGCCTCGACGACAATGACGACGCCGCGCAGGCGTGGTTGAACGGGCAGCCGGGCGTCTCCCTCACCTTCGAGGACAATACCCGTGAGATGCTGAAGGTCCCGCGCGAGAAGGTCACGCTCGACGGCGCTCCGGCCTTCGAGCACGGCGGCTACACCCGGATCAAGATGGATCTGAGGGACCCGCAGCGGGACAAGAAGAAGGTCAATAAGATCGCTTTCATCCTGAAGACGTTCATCGCCGCGGTCTGGAGCGGCGGGTTCTCGCGCGGCAAGTTCATCGTGGTGGCCACGAAGGGGCTCTTTGCGAGCCGCTCCGAGGCGGAGATACGCGCCACCATCATCCACGAGATCGGCCACAAGATCGGGATGGTCCCGGAGCCCGCCGGCCCGAACGGCGGCCCCGATCCCACGAGGCCCGACGGCCCCGACACGTACTACGAGGGCCAGGACCACAACGGGCCTCATTGCCAGAACGGCGCGGCCTACACGCCGCCGGCCAACGAGGCGTCGATCGGGACCTGGTCGGGCGCCCCCGCGTGCGTCATGTTCGGCGCGGCCAGCATCCAGACGCAGGACGGCGCGGTCGCGAAGCCGCAGGAGTTCTGCGCCAAGTGCGCGCCCGTCGTCCGGAAGCTCGCGCTGAGGACCCTGTGGTGATCCAGGCAGCGGAGGGCTCGCGGGCATGACGGCGCCGATGGAAGACTGGATGTTCGAGGCGGTGCCCGCGGGATCGCTCTCGTCCAGCGCGTGCTCGCCCGACATGGGGGCGGACCCGGATCTCCGCGGGATCCGGCTCCACGCGCCGCGCCGGGCCTTCCTCGCCCCGCCCGCGCGAGATCCCGAGGGCGCCCCTCCGGCGCGCGTGATCGTGTGCGGCGCGTATCACATGGACTCCGATTACCTGGGGTTGCGCGAGCAGTTCCTGCCGCGGATCCTGCTCGTCGCCGTGGACGCGGCCACGCACCGCGCGCGCGCAGGCCGCGTCGAGGCGGCCTCGGCCGGCGACCTGATGCCCGAGCCGTTCCAGGGCGTGCCGCTCGGCCCCGGCGCGTTCGCCGGCCGATCGGTCATCGGCTACTTCAACTCGAACCTGGCCGAGGCGCTCTCGCTGCCCGCAGCGGAGGCCGATTACTGGGTGTACGCGACGCTCGGCGCGTACGTGTCCAACGTCGTCCGGATCGAGGTCCGGCGCCCGCCGGCGCCGGCGCCGGTCGGGAGGGCGCCGTGACCGCGAATTCGACCGACATCCTCCGCACGCCGATCTGCCCGGCGTTGCCGCCCGACTTCGCCGGCGTGCGGATCGCCGCAGCCCCGCGCCCGCTCCGCACGAGCCCGCTCGTGATCCACGGCGCGTACCGGATCCCCTGGGCCGACGCCGATCCGATCGCGCCGCCGCGCCACCGGGCGCTCGTGCTCGTCGTGACGAGCGGATCCCATTGCTTCGCCGCGACCCCGTTCCGCGAGCGCATCCTCTTCGAGGACGACGAGCAAGAGACGCCCGGCGGACCGCTCGGGTACTTCACCATGGACGTGCTCGCATTGCAGGGGCGCGAGCCGTCAGGCGATTACCACGTGCTGGTCTCGCTGGGTCCGTACACGTCCAACGTGGTCCGCGTGACGATCGTGTGACGTCGCGCGCCGGCGCTCACGCCGGCGATCGCCCGGCGGCGGGCGCGCGGACCTCCGCGAGCGGTCCGCCCGGCCGGAGGAGGGCGAGCTCGATCGCCGCGGCCGCGCGCTGCCGCTGGGTGCCGTCGCGGAGCACCCGCCCGGCAGACGGCTGCGCGATGGGCTCGCCGAGCAGATGGCGGACGCCGCGACGCATCGCATGGACATGAGACTGGAATGCATGGGTCGCCGCGTCCGGGGCGGGCCATGGGAGCCTGTCGTCCGGGTCCATGGCGACGTTGGTGTCGGCGGGATCGTCGCTGGGGCCGGCGTTGAAATCGGCGGGGCGCTCGCCCTCGAGGTCGCGCTCGACGGCGATGCCCGTGAGCATCGAGAGCGCTTCCGCCGCGATGCGCGCGAGCGAGGGGGCGCGGAGCCGCTCGATCAGCCAGGGCGCGCACGCGGGATCGCCGAGCGCGCCGGCGCCGATCACGGCGGCCCGCGCGCTGCTCGGGGCGGCGAGCAGCGGCTCGAGCGCGGCGCGCGCGCGGGCCGGCTCGGTGCACCGCGCGGCCATGGCGCACGCGGCCGCGGCGTGGGGTCCGCCCGCGCCCGCGATCTGCCAGAGCACGGGCGCCGCCGCCGGGTCGCCGAGGAGCGCGCACGACCAGGCCGACCAGAAGCGGCACGCGGGATCCGCGTCGCGGAGGCCGTCCCGGAGCTCGCGCAGGAGGTCCGCGCGGCCGAGCTCGCCCGCGGCGCGGAGGGCGCGCGCGCGGAGCGCCGGGTCGGCGTCGAGGACCGCGAAGGAGATCGCCGCGCCCGGGTCCTCGCGCCGGAGCGCCGAGGCCGCGATGCCCAGCCGGCGGTGCAGCGGAGGCGCGGACGAGGCAAGGAGCGGCCGGAGCGCGCCGCGCGCGGCCTCCGCCGGGGCCCAGGCGAGCGCCGAGGCGAGCGGGCGGCGGAGGGCGGGATCGGGGGCGGCGAGGTCGAGGATCTTCCGGAGCGCAACGGCATCGCCGCGCTCGATCGCGAGCGCCGCGGCGGGGAAGACCTCTCCCGGCTCGCCCGAGCCGAGCGCGTCGAGAGCGATCGAGAGCGCCGCGTCGCCGCCGACGCGCAGGCCGTCGAGGTGGGCGTCGATCCGCTCGTCGAGATCGTCGAGATCGGCGCGGCGGTAATGAGGGGCGGCGGCGGCGGCGTCCCGCAGGATCCAGAGGAACGCCGCCTCCTCCGCGTGCTGCTCGAGGATGTCTTGAATCATCGTCGCCCGTTTCCGCTGCAGGTCCGTGACCGCTTCCGCTTCTGCTTCCGATTCCGTTGCCGTTGCCGCTGCCGCTGCCGCTGCCGCTGCCGCGTCCGCGGCGGCTGCGGACACGGGTACGTATAGTGGAAAAAGCGCTCGTCCGGGGAGACTTCAGTTTCTGCGCCTCCGTTCCCGTGTCCGTGTCCGTGTCCGTTCCCGGCTCCGTGTCCGTGCCCGTGTCCGTGTCCGTTCCTGGCTCCGTGTCCGTGTCCGTTCCCGTGTCCGCTCCCGCTCCCGTGTCCGCTCCCGCTCCCGTGTCCGCTCCCGTTCCCGTTCCCGTGTCCGCTCCCGCTCCCGTGTCCGCT
>CAYQYG010000101.1:10143-22451 GCA_964421485.1 uncultured Polyangiaceae bacterium
TCCAGCCGGAGCGCCGCGCCGCAGAGCCCCCGCTCCAGCCGGAGCGCCGCGCCGCTGGCCCCCCGCTCCAGCCGGAGCGGCGCTCCTCACAGCCCGCGCCCCGGCGCGAGCGCCGCGCAGGCCCTCGCGCCTGCCGGCGCCGGGCCCCTCTCGCTCCGCCACCGGGTGCTCCAGGCGCTCCGCGCGGAGCACGCGCGCCGCGAGGCGGCGCTGCTCGCGCTCGCCGAGACCGCCGACGCCGACGCCGCGCCCGCGGCGGCGCAGCCTGCGGCCCGCCCCGATGACGCCTGCCCCACCGAGGAGTCCCCGCCCGAGCCGGGCGCCCCGGTCTCCGCGCGCGCCGCCCGCGCCGCCGCCTCCGCGCGGCCCTTTGCCCCCGAGGTGCCGGGCGCGGTGCTCGCGGGTCGCTACGAGCTCGTCGAGCCCGTCGGCGAGGGCGGCATGGGCTGGGTATGGCGCGCCAGGAGCATCGGGCTCGATATCGACGTGGCCGTCAAGATCGCCCGCGCCGGGGCCGTGCCCCACGCCGGCGAGCGCCTGCTGCGCGAGGCCCGCGTGTCCGCGCGGGTCCGGCACCCCGCGTCCGTGCGCGTGATCGAGCTCTGCCGGTCCGAGGCCGGGCCATTGCTCGTGATGGAGCTCCTCCAGGGCCGCACGCTCGCCCGCGCGCTCGCCGACGGCGGCCCCCTCGCGCCGCTCCGGGCCGTCACGCTGCTCCTGCCCATCCTGGGCGCGCTCGCCGCCGCGCACCGCGAGGGGATCGTGCACCGCGACGTGAAGCCCACCAACATCGTGCTCGCCGAGGAGGGCCGCCGCACGCTCCCGAAGCTCATCGATTTCGGCATCGCCTGCGTCTCGCCGAACGAGTGGTCGCAGAGGCTCACGCCCCACACTCCATTGCTGGGCAGCCCCGCGTACATGTCCCCGGAGCAAGCCAGCGGCGCCGCCGGCATCGATCCGCGCACCGACGTGTGGGGCGCCTGCACGGTGCTCTACGAGGCCGTGAGCGGCGAGCGCCCCTTCACCGGCGGGGATCGCGTGGAGATCACGCGCGGCATCCTGACGGCCCCCGCGCGCCGGCCCGCGGCGCTCGCGGGATACCCCGCGCTGTGGCGGATCATCGAGCGCGGGCTGCAGAAGGCGCCCGCGGATCGGTGGGAGTCCATGGAGGCGCTGGGAGCGGCGCTCGCGATGTGGGCGCTGGATCAGGGGGCGCGGTGCGACGCCGCAGGCGCGGGGCTGGCGGAGGAATGGTGCCCGAGGCGCCGCGGCTGATCTCCTCGGCCGCGGCCCTTGCCCCTGGCCAGCGCGGCGGCGTCCGTGCGACGCTGGCGCCATGGCAGAGGCGAAGCGTGCGCCGCGCGTGAACGATCGCCCCGGGGCGGGCGGCCGATGAGCCTCGGGCTCCTGGCGTGGATCGTCGCGGCCGTCGCCGTCGTCGTCGTGCAGGCCGGGGTCACCCGACGCCTGCTCCGCAGCGATCTCTACACGCCGTCGCAGCAGAGGCTCCAGCTCCTCTTCATCTGGCTGGTCCCGATCGTCGGGGCCGCGGTCGTGCACGCGGCGCTGCGCCACGAGCAGGGCCCGGGCGAGCGCGAGCTCGAGGAGCACGAGGGGGTCGACGACGACGACGAGAGCTACGACACCGACGACAGCCACACCCTCGGGGGCCATCACCACGGGTCGCCGAGCCACGACGACTGAGCCGGGAATCGCCCGTATTACGTGGCGCCCCCTCTCCTGACAGCACAATAATCCGGCGTCCCCGTCGCCGACCGCTACGGCCTCCTGTACGGCGTCCAGTTCCTCCTCCCCTACGTCGCCTGGGAATCCCCCGACGCCGCCCGCGACTTCCGCGCCGACGTGAAGAGCCTCGTCGGCGAGGCCGGCATCACCGAGGAGGTGCTGTCCGCCTGGGCCGCCCGCTTTCCGCCCCGAAGCCCCGGACGGGCGGCAGGGGGAAGAAGAGGGAGTGAACGCGCGGGTGCAGATCCGCCCAGGAGGTTGACAGCCGCGAGGGCCTCGCCTCAGATGACCCCGGAGGTTGACCAGGCACCCATGTCAAGGCTGCGAGTGATGGACGACGACCACGCCGACGCAGCGGGCAAGCACCTCGCCGACGCCGGTGCGCTGCTCGACGCGACGCGGCCCGATGGCGCGGCGTACCTGAGCGGGTATGTCGTCGAGTGCGCCCTCAAGTCGGTCATTCTCCATGACAGGAGCTTCGACCCCACCACCGGCCAGCATGACGCAGCGGCGCTCGCCGCCTGGCACAAGACGCTGAGCAAGAAGCCTTTCGGACACGACCTGGCCGCGCTCGCGGCGTCTTTCGTGGGCCCGGAAGGGACGCAGTACATGCCCGATCTTCCCGCCACGGCCTCGGTCCGCGCCTGGCGTGAGACCTTGCGGTATGCGCCGCGGGGCGCCGTCACCGAGGACCGCGCGCGGTCGTACCACGAGTGGGCCGAGATGGCCTACGCCCAGTCCGTCGCGGCGATGCGCATGAATGGGGTCATCTGATGAAGCGGCGCGTTCACGTGGACGAGGCGCGAGCGGGCGCCGTGCAGGTCATGCGGGCGATCATGGCGAGCGCCCCCGGTATCGAGAGGGTCGCGATCATCGACGATCTCTTCGGCCGTGTGCGCGTGGTCGTCTGGGTCGACGACGTGGACGAAGCAGCGCTCCGAGCCACGATCGACGAGCGGCTCCGCGCGGAGTGCGCGCAGTGCTGGACCGGAGACATCTGGCTCGCCGGGCCTGCCGCGCCGCCCGAGGATCGGCTGCTCCACGACGCGGCGTGGGCGGAGGGCGTCGCCGTGGATGCGTCCGACACGCTGCGCTTGAACGACCGCCACCGCAGCCGGACGGCCTGGTTCGTCCCGATCGAGAAGGGCCGCCGGGCATGGCCTCCTCCTGACGGTCCCCCTGGTCCCCCGATCGTCGTCTTCCATTCCTTCAAGGGCGGTGTGGGCAGGACGACCGCGCTCGCCTCGTACGCGATCGCGCGCGCGCGGCGCGGCGAACGCGTCGCCGTCGTCGACCTCGACCTCGACGCGCCCGGCATCGGCCGGCTCCTCGACGCGGACGGCCTGGGCACGACCGCGCGCTGGGGTGTCGTCGATTTCTTTCTCGAGGCGAGAGACGAGCTCCGCCTCAGCGACTATCTGCATACGTGCGCGCGAGAAGACGTCACAGGTGATGGAACCATCGAGGTATTCCCCGCCGGCGCGCTCGACGACGCTTACCTGACGAAGCTCGCGCGCGTCGATCTGGAGATCGGCGCCGATATTTCACGCCATCCGCTCTTCCGTCTCTTCCAGCGCATCGCCGAGCGGGAGCCGACCGTCATCCTGGTGGATGGGCGCGCCGGCCTCGCGCCGGCCGCGGGGCTCCTCCTCTCCGGCTTCGCGCAGATGCACGTGCTGTTCGCGACGACCAACGCACAGAGCCTCGCCGGTCTGGAGCGCGTGGTCCGCCACCTCGGCTTCGAGCAGGCGCGCCGGGGATTGCCGCAGGCCGAGTGCCTGGTCGTGCAGGCGATGGTGCCCGACAGCACCGAGGCCGCGCCGATTGCCGAAGCGAGGTTCGCGACGCACGTCGAGGACATTTTTCGTTACGGCTACTATTCCGAGGAGGCCGACGAGCAGGATCAGCTCTGGTCGCTCGAGGACCTCGCCAGCAGCATCGCGCCTCATGTGCCGGTCCCGATCTCGTACCGCGGCAAGCTGGCTTCGTTCCGCGTCGTGGACGAGATTGTCGCGGATCTCGTCGCGGAGGCGGGGTACATGGCGTTGCGGGAGCGGCTCGACGCGCGGCTCACGCTCGGCCACACGGAGAGCACCTGATGCCGAACCTCACGAAGGAGTCCCGCGCCGCGCTCGTCGCCTCCCTCAGCCTGAACGCCGGTCAGGCGGATATCACCGACCCCCGCGTCGTGTTCCCGATCCCGGAGCACGCGCGCGCGCTGGAGCCGGAGGTCGTCCTCGTCGTCGGTGATCGCGGCGCGGGCAAGACGCAGCTCGTCCGCGCGCTCGAAGACGAGAGCGTCCGCGCCACGCTCGTCCGGCGGACGCCGGGGCTCCGCGTCCCGACCGGGCAGGCCGAGTGGCGCACTGGCTGGCCGCTCCGGAGGAGCGGCCCCGACCCGGCGGCATGGCGGAGCTTCGCGCACGCGCCCGGCCTCGGGCGGGACGACGTGGTCTCGGTCTGGCTCGCCTACCTCGTCCGCTTGCTCCAGGATCGCCTCGACGAGCCATCGCGGACGACGGTGCAGGATCTCCTGGCCGTGCCCGGCGTGGACGCCACGTCGTGCCTTGCCGCGTACCGGCAGATCGCCCTCTCGGTCACGGCGGCGCTCGACGCGCTCGATGAGCGACTCGCCGGCGAGAACCGCTGGCTCTTCGTCGCCTACGACGAGCTCGACACGCTCGTCCTCGACGACTGGCATGCCCTCGGCGTGATCGTGCGCGGGCTCGTGAGCTTCTGGGCCGCCTACGCCCGGCGCTGGCAGCGCATTCGCCCCAAGGTCTTCCTGCGATCGGACTTCTATCGGCACCACCGTGAGATCGTGGGCGCGGACATCGCCAAGCTCGCAGCCAACCGCGTGGAGCTCCAGTGGAGCGACAAGAACCTCTACGGTGCGCTCATCAAGCACATCCTCAACAAGCGCGATGGAAGCGGCGAGGAGCGCCTCTACGAGCACTTCGCGCGCGCTGTCCGCGTGGACGATGACGCCGTCCTGGGCCACGTGCCAAGGCTCACGGACGCGTCGGATGCCAAGCCTTTCGTGGATCGGCTGGTATCGGAATACATGGGCGCCGACCGGAAGAAGGGGCTCTCGGTGACGTGGCTCCTCGACCACCTGAGGGATGGCAACGGGCGGGCGCTGCCGCGGACGCTCGTCTGGCTCATCGAGCTCGCCGCCGAGATCGAGCTCGCTCAGCCGCGCGCCACGGGGGCCCACCTCCTCGGGCATGTGTCGGTGCGCAACGCGCTCGATCGCGTGTCGAAAGAATATGTGGATCATGCCCAGACGCACGAGTTTCGCTGGCTTGCAGGCCTCGGCGAACGGTTGCGGAGGGACCGCAAGGTGCCGTGGCAGCGTCGAGAGCTCGTCCAGCTCGTCGCTCACGAGTTCGATCGGAGCTGGGGCACGTCCGGCGAAGAGATCCGTCCCCCGGGCGAGGACCCCGAGGAGGTGGTCGAGAGCCTGGTGGAGCTCGGGGTGCTCCGGGCTCGGCCGGACCGCGGCTTCGACGTACCGGATCTCTACCTCGAAGGGCTCGGCCTGACCCGGCGCGGCGGAGTGGCTCACCAACGCGCCTGAGGCGGGCGAAGCGGCCGCCGGTTCAGCGCGGCGGCTGACAGCAGAACGTGCTCGGCATCGCCGGCTTGACCTCACCGAGCAGAGCGCCGCCGCTCGGCACGCACGCCCCCGGCGCGTTGGTGAGCCACTCCGCCTTCACGCTCCCGAGCTCCAGACCCGGGATCACGACGTCGGAACAGTACGGCGCGTCCGACACCGGCACGTTCTCGAAGAGCGGCGCGGCGCAGGTCGCGCTCTGGTACGCGGACACCTGCGCGACGCACGTGCTCGGCTGCGTCTCCGTGCACTCGCAGGGCGTGCACACGCGGGTGTCCTCGACCCTCTCGTAGAACGTGTGCTTCTCCGGATAGGTCGCCGGGCACTCCGGATCCCCGTCGCGCAAGTAGAGCACGCATTGCCGGAAGCCGGACGGAGGGGGCTCCGCCGAGGGCAGGCAGGTGAGGGTGTTGTCGCCGCAGACGTTCGGGATGGCCTCCCCCGCGCACGCCTTCGCGGCCGTGGACCAGGACGCCCTCGATGCGATCTGCGGGACCTCGGGCTCCACCGGCCTGCAGGACCGGACGGTGACCGGCGCGATCGTGAGGGAGGCGAACGGATCGGGCGGGCCCGGATTCACCGGCGCGCAGCCCCCGGCCCAGTATTCCGGGGTGGAGATCGCCGTCGTCGTCCCCCCGAGGTTGCAGCCCGCCGTGCTGGCCGTGATCTCGGCCGGCAGCGCGCACGCGGGCGCGGTGCACTCGCACGCCTCGCACGGGCTCGCGTCGTTCAGGTCGGCGTACCCCTCGTAGACAGGGAGCGACGCGCGCGCCGGGCACGCGGGGACCTCGGCCGACGGTCCGATCCAGAGGAGCGCCGGGCCGTCGAACCCGAGGGGCGCCAGCGGGACGCACTCGCCGGGGCACGGGTCCTCACAGTCCGCGAAGTCGAGGCAATCATGGCCATAGAGGCTCAGGTCAGCAAGGCAGCCGGTCACCCCCGGAGCCGCGGCGCACCCGAGCGCGACGAGGGTGGCAAGGAGCGGGGGCGTGGGCCGTCTGGACATGGCGCACCCTTGACGCCGCGCGCTCGCGCGGTCAACGCCGGACGCGGCCCGGACGGGCGAACTTCCCGCTGAAACAGCATTACGGATGGGGGCTCGGAATTTCCTGAGGGCCGCTCACAGGTCCCCTGCGCGAAGCTTCCCCTGGCGCCGCAGCTCGCGTGCGAGGAAGGGAGCGCGCTGTTCGAGGCGACGCAGCGAGATGTCCCCTTCGCGGTAGCCGTGGTAGTAGTCGCCGAGCGCCTCGGCGTAGTCGGCGCCGTCGAGCCCGAGCCGCTGGATGGTCTCCTTCACGGCCTGCGTATGCTCCCCGACATCCGGCCCCGGCACCGCCTTCAGCATCACCAGGTCCAGCGCGAAGAGGCCGTCGACCACCTCGAAAGGATCGAGCACGTCGCCGAAATCGTTCTTCCTCGCGTTCATGAGCGAGCACGCCAGCCGATAGTTGTCCCATTCATAGACGCGGTCCCATGTCCTCGATTTCGGAGCCCAGTGGTCCACGGTCGCAGATCCCGTGATCCGCTCGATGTAGAGGCACGCGTAGGCGCAGACCCGGCCATAGGCGGTCAGCAAGTCCTCGGTCATCTCTCGCCACAATGGCCGGAAGTGCTCCGGCTTGAGGTCCTCGCGCCGCTTCGCCACCTGCTTCCGCTTCGGCCCGGGTCGCTTCAGCGTGCCGGGCTCGCCCACGAGCTCGGCGATCGCGCTGAGCCCGGGCTCTCGCACGCGCGCATCGAACGTCGGGGGCTCGGCCGCGGGGGTGACCGGGATCATCCGGCCCCCTTGAGATCAGCGACCGCGTCGCTCCACCGGATCCAGAAGCGATCGACGTCCGGCAGCGTCGCCCGCAAGTCGCGGTCGACCGCGTCGACCTCGGCCGCATTGAGCGAGCCGTGCTCCCGGTGGCGATCGAGGAGACGCTCCGCGGCTGCGATGGCGCGCTCGGCCTCGATGGACCGGCCCTCCGAGGGCAGATCGAACGCCTGGCTCGTCAGCCACCGGCCGGCGGTGCCCCTCCGCACGAACTTGCGCTTCTCGAGCGCGACGGTGCCCGTCTTGTCATCGAGATCGAGATCGAACCACGCGTCTGTCTGCGGATCGAACATGGGCTCGGCCGAGGCCATGACGAGCGGCGAGTGGGTCGCGGCCACGAGCTGGACCTTCGCGTCCTTGTGGAGCCTCTCGGCGACGTGAAGAAGCGATTTCAGGATCGATCGCTGCCAGCGCGGGTGCAGGTGACTCTCGATCTCGTCGAACAGCATGACGACCTGGTTCGTTCCCTCCTCGCCGAGCAGCTCGGCGGCGAGGAAGTGCTCGTTCCACGACCAGAGCAGCATGTACGCGAGCCCGACGATGCGGCGAACGCCCGATGAGGCATGGAGGATCGGGACGGCCGGTGCGTATCGGGTCCGGATCGACGGGATGTCCCGCGCATCGTTGACCGAGAGGCGCACGAGGGGCCCCGCAGCCAGCGATTCGCCCTCGGGAGCGAGCCCGCCGAGGAGCGCCGACATCATCTCCGCGTCGGCCCCGTTCTCGCGCACCCAGATCGCCCAGTCACGCAGCAATCCATTGCACACGACGGTCCGCTTGCCCTCCACACCGACCTCGAGCCCATCCCACACGTCCTTGGCCGAGAAGACGTATCCGGGGAGGCGCTCCTGGACGTCCACGTTCCCCTTCTTCTTCCAGTAGTTCCGGGCTGGATCCCAGACCGAGAAGCCGCCGTCCGCGTGCGCATAGATGACCAGGCCGGGGTTCCAGGGTCGGCCCGCCTTGCCGCGCCACGACTCCTCACGTGGGACATAGGTGCTCTCGTAGCCCACCCTGCCCGACTTCGAGGTGAGCCTGAAGCCGATGGTCGCCGGCTTCTGCGGTACGCGCGGGCGAGCCGGATAGCCCGACGTCAGCCTGTCGTTGAGGTCGTGCGGCCACCGCCTCGTGAGCGCCCACCAGGCGACGTCGAGCAGGAAGCTCTTGCCGAGGCCGTTGTCCCCGGTGATCAGATTGAGCCGTGACCCGAAGGTCATGCTCATCTCGGGCGCCGGGCCGACGTTCTGGAGGTGCAGGTACTCGATCATGGGCTCTTCGGCTTTCTAGCGCGTTTTCCCGCGCCGCCGCCAGCGCCCGGCGGCCTTGAGGTCGGCGTGGCTCGCGAGCTCGAAGCCGTGGAAGGCGTGGCGGCGACGCGGGCGGCGAGCTCGGCGACGGTGAACCAGCTCGGGTTCTGCACCGGCTTCGAGCTGCACTCGTACAGCTGGCCGCGCCAGGTCCCCGAGGCGATGTCCTTCGCGAGCTCGGCGCCCGCCAGGCCGCCCCTGCGGCCCATCCATGGGGTGACCAGCGTGCCGGCGCGGTGCTGCGCGAGGAGCTGGTCCCCGCGCAGCTTCATCTCGGCGTTCTCTCCGAAGGCCGCGCGGTGCGCCACGAGCTGATCGTACCGCGCGAGGGCGACGCGCAGGACTTCGAGGAAGTACGGGGGCGCGACGTCGGCGTACGTCGCCGCGAGCTGCTCCCAGGTCACGCTCGGCACCGAGAGCGAGCCCACCGCAGACGCGAGCGCGGCCGGGAGCAGAGCGACGTGCGCCAGACCCGCGGGCTCCACGTCGAGCCGCCGCGCGATGTAGCGGACCAGCGCGGCCTGAGCGCCGAGCGATGCGGGCCGCGCGTCGACGTCGATCCTGCCGAGCCCGACCAGATCGGTGAGGCGGCCGAAGTGCGCGAAGTCGTCGGCGCAGACGAGCATCGGCAGCACGGTGCCCGTGAAGAACCGCTCCTTCTGGTTGAACGGCAGGCCGGTGTCGGCGAGGTGGGCGATGCTCATGAGAACTGTCTCCTGAGGGGTGGCCGGACGTTACGCCGGCGCGGGCGGCCCGTGAAGCACGTCCTGACCACGCTGACGATCCGCGCGAGGCTGAGATAGACCACTCCATCGTTCCCGTTCGCGCGGGCCGTGCACATCACCTCCTGGGCACGGAAGGCCCCGCATCCCGATCCTCGTGGTCGACATGGACGAGCGCCTTACCACCCGCCTGTGCCGTTCCCGGCGCTGGTGATCATCAGCCAGGGTCGCCCCGAGACGGTGCTGGCGGCGTACGGCTGCCAGCCGGCCGGTGTGCCTATCTACGAGGCGGTGCCGGGCCTGATAATGCGCATCGTCGTGCTGAAGCGGCCGCCGGTTCAGCGCGGCGGCTGACAGCAGAACGTGCTCGGCATCGCCGGCTTGACCTCACCGAGCAGAGCGCCGCCGCTCGGCACGCACGCCCCCGGCGCGTTGGTGAGCCACTCCGCCTTCACGCTCCCGAGCTCCAGACCCGGGATCACGACGTCGGAACAGTACGGCGCGTCCGACACCGGCACGTTCTCGAAGAGCGGCGCGGCGCAGGTCGCGCTCTGGTACGCGGACACCTGCGCGACGCACGTGCTCGGCTGCGTCTCCGTGCACTCGCAGGGCGTGCACACGCGGGTGTCCTCGACCCTCTCGTAGAACGTGTGCTTCTCCGGATAGGTCGCCGGGCACTCCGGATCCCCGTCGCGCAAGTAGAGCACGCATTGCCGGAAGCCGGACGGAGGGGGCTCCGCCGAGGGCAGGCAGGTGAGGGTGTTGTCGCCGCAGACGTTCGGGATGGCCTCCCCCGCGCACGCCTTCGCGGCCGTGGACCAGGACGCCCTCGATGCGATCTGCGGGACCTCGGGCTCCACCGGCCTGCAGGACCGGACGGTGACCGGCGCGATCGTGAGGGAGGCGAACGGATCGGGCGGGCCCGGATTCACCGGCGCGCAGCCCCCGGCCCAGTATTCCGGGGTGGAGATCGCCGTCGTCGTCCCCCCGAGGTTGCAGCCCGCCGTGCTGGCCGTGATCTCGGCCGGCAGCGCGCACGCGGGCGCGGTGCACTCGCACGCCTCGCACGGGCTCGCGTCGTTCAGGTCGGCGTACCCCTCGTAGACAGGGAGCGACGCGCGCGCCGGGCACGCGGGGACCTCGGCCGACGGTCCGATCCAGAGGAGCGCCGGGCCGTCGAACCCGAGGGGCGCCAGCGGGACGCACTCGCCGGGGCACGGGTCCTCACAGTCCGCGAAGTCGAGGCAATCATGGCCATAGAGGCTCAGGTCAGCAAGGCAGCCGGTCACCCCCGGAGCCGCGGCGCACCCGAGCGCGACGAGGGTGGCAAGGAGCGGGGGCGTGGGCCGTCTGGACATGGCGCACCCTTGACGCCGCGCGCTCGCGCGGTCAACGCCGGACGCGGCCCGGACGGGCGAATTTCCCGCTGAAACAGCATTACGGATGGGGCCGTCCCAGCCGCGACGTACCTGGTAGCCACTGTCCACGCCCTCGCTCGTGAGGAGCATGTCGGACGTCGTCCACGGCGCCTCCTCGAGCCGGGGCACGCGACATGGAATCGCTTCCGCGGTCGCCTCGGGCCGCGGGCCTTCGTCGAGGCGCAGCAGCCCCGCTCGTCGCCCGCTATCTCAGCGCCTCGGCGGCGCTCTCCGCGAAGATGGCCTGGTCGTGCCAGCGGCGGAGCGTCGCGAGATCCGTGCAGGTCTTGATCTGTTGCTCCTGCTCGGCGCTGAGCTCGAGCTCCCGCAGCGCGAGCACGCGGCGCAGGGTCGAGCGCTCCGCCCGGAGCTCTCCGCGGAGCTCCCCCTTCTTGAGGCCCCTCTTGAGACCCTTCTTGAGGCCCCGGTCCTCGCCGAACTTGACCAGGTCCTCGATCACCACCGGCTCCAGGTTCACCTGTTCCATCGCGCTCACCATCGATCTGTACCGCCCTCGCATCGCCGCCGCAACCACCGCCATGTGCCGCTCGGCCCAGCTCGCATCCCGCACCTTGAGCGCGGCCGCCACCTGGGCGCAGAGCTCATCGGTCGACCGGCCCTCCTTGTGCGCTCCGGCGGCGAAGCTCACGGTCCGGGCATCCGAGAGGAGCACGCTCGCGCGCACCTTCTGGAGCACGACCGTCGTCACCTTCACCGTGATGTCATCCACGCCCATCTCCTCCAGAGGCTGCCCCGTGGGCGGGGACGTGAGCCACAGAGCGACGGTGCGCACTCGGCGCTTGCCCCGGTTCCGCAGGGCAAAGCCGAGGTGGTACCAGACCGTCCGCTCCGAGAAGCCGGTGTCGCGATAGCCCTGGCATTCCATGTGCACGAGCTGATCCGATGCGACGCGGGTAGCGAAATCCGCGTCGAGCTCCGGAGGCAGACCGTCGAGGTGCGTGGGCGCGACATCGTCGGGCGTGAGCGCCGCGCCCAGGGGCACGACGCCGGGGGCGACGACCGCAAGGAGGCCGGCAATCACGTCCGGCTGCGCCCGGGCCAGGGCTCGAAAAGCTCGATCCGATTTCGGCATACCGGCACCATGTCTCTTCCGAGGGGAGCGAGACGGTAAATCAACGGCTGGCCGCCTCTCCACGACCAGCGCAGCCAGGCGGCGGCGAGCGCGGGGGAGAACCTACTCGCCACGGAGCAGGAGGCCAGAAAAAAATCCGCATTGGTGGCGAATCATGTGCAGTCAAATGACGGGGCAGCACGTAAATACGGCCAGGGGCGGGTGGCTGCCGGATCGGGGCTGGAGGCGGCCCCCCGGAGGCTCCCGGCGCGGCCCGAGCCGCGGGACGATCGCTGCACTTCGCGCCTTCCCGCCCCCGCGCCGTTGCGTTTGCGGCCACTCCTCTCTCCGGGACCCCCGGCGAGACGGCGCCGTGAGCGCGATCCTGTGCTGGGGCCTTGTCCTTGCGCCGCCGGGCGCTCCGACTGTGGTAGGTTGCCGGCCCCGAGGGCGCGGTGCCCCGGAGCTCGCCAGGTTGCCTTCCAGATGACCGCCCCTCTCCAGGAAATCCCCACGCGGCGCGCGCCGGCAAGGCGCGCCGCGCTACGCTCACGATGAGGGCACCATGTACATCCGCCAGGTCTGGATCGAGAACGTCCGATGCTTCGGCG
>CAYQYG010000102.1:0-22215 GCA_964421485.1 uncultured Polyangiaceae bacterium
AGCCGGCGAGGCCGGCGGCCGCGCAGGGGAGCGCGAAGCCGGCGGCCGCGCAGCCGCCGGCGGCCGTCCAGCAATTCAGCGCGGCGCCTGCGCCGGCCGCGGCGCAGAGGCCGGCGAAGCAGAGGCAGAAACCGACGGATCCGTATGACGCGAAGGGTATCCTCGGGCTCTCCGCCGACGAGGTGCGCAAGCGCGCGCTCAAGATCAACCCGTACAAGACGGCGTGGATCGGGCGCGTGGACACCATCCCGCCGCAGAGCGACGAGCGCACCGCGCTGATCGACCGCGGCCTGATCCTCCGCGGCCTGCTCACCGAGGCGCAGATCGCCGAGATCCACCGCGTCGGCGACATCTGGCTGAAGCACCACGAGGCCGCGCGGCTCGCGGGGACGGTCGCGGCGAAGACGGCCGAGAAGGCGATCGCGGACATCAAGCGCGAGAAGGAGGCCAGGAAGGCGGAGAAGAAGCGCCTCGCGGCCGAGCGCCGGGAGCGCCGCGCCGCGGAGATCGCGCGCCGCAGGGCCGAGGACATCATCTACCTCGGCCGCGGCGTGTCCGCCGGGCTCGCCGATCGCCGCGCCCACGTCGAGGCGCTCGAGGAGCGCGGCCTCCCGGTCCTCTCGACGCCCGGCGACGTCGCCCGCGCGCTCGGGCTCACCATATCGCAGCTCCGCTGGCTCGCGTTCCACGGCGACGCCGTCGAGCGCCCCCATTACGTATATTTCGAGGTCCCGAAGCGCTCGGGCGGGAAGCGGCTGCTCTCCTCGCCGCACAGATCCCTCGCGGCCGCGCAGGCGTGGATCCTCCACGACATCCTCGAGAGGCTGCCCGTCGAGGCGCCCGCCCACGGCTTCGTCCAGGGCCGCTCGACCGTGACCAACGCGCGCCCTCACATCGGCCGCGACGTCGTCGTCAACCTGGACCTCTCCGACTTCTTCCCGACCATCACGTTCCCGCGCGTCCGCGGCGTGTTCGAGCGGCTCGGCTACTCGCCGGCGGCGGCGACGGTGCTCGCGCTCCTGTGCACCGAACCGCCGCGGCGCGAGCTCGAGTACGACGGCCAGCGATACTGGGTCGCGGTCGGCGAGCGCGGCCTGCCCCAGGGCGCGTGCACGAGCCCCGCGCTCTCGAATCAGGTCGCGCGCAAGCT
This sequence comes from uncultured Polyangiaceae bacterium, assembly GCA_964421485.1. Classification (GTDB taxonomy): domain Bacteria; phylum Myxococcota_A; class Polyangia; order Polyangiales; family Polyangiaceae; genus CAYQYG01. The sequence continues at coordinate 1,151 of CAYQYG010000102.1, forward strand.
CGACCGCCGCCTCGCCGGCATGTGCAAGAAGCACGGCTTCGAATACACGCGCTACGCCGACGACCTCACCTTCTCGGCGCCGCCCGGCAAGCGCGCGGAGATCCCGATGCTGCTCGCGCGCGTGCGCCACATCGTCACGGAGGAGGGGTTCGCGATCAACCCGAAGAAGGGCCGCATCCAGCGCGCGGCGGGGCGGCAGGAGGTCACCGGGATCGTCGTCAACGACAAGCTCGGGATGCCCCGCGAGGAGGTCCGGCGCCTGCGCGCGATCCTCCACGCCGCGAAGAAGACCGGCCTCGCGGCGCAGAACCGCGAGGGCCTGCCCGATTTCGAGGCGCACATCCGGGGCAAGCTCGCCTATCTGCAGATGATCGATCGGCAGAGGGCCGCCCCGCTGCTCGCCGCGCTCGACGCGCTCGCCGGATGAGCCCGACCCGCGCCGCGCTCGCGCTCGGGATCAGAACTCCGCTGGATCGCTGTAGGTCCCCATCACCTCGCGCAGGACGTCGCAGATCTCCTGCTCCGAGGCGTAGGCGCTCGCGGCCGCGATGATCGGGGGCATGAGGTTCGACGTCCCGCGGGCCGCCTCGCGGACGTCCGCCAGGGCCGCCCGGACCCGATCCTGGTCGCGCCCGGCCTTCACCTTCGCGAGGTTCTGGCATTGCACGCGCTGCACCTCCTCGTCGATGCGGAGCAGCGGGATCGCCTTGTCCTGCGACGTGGTGTAGCGGTTCACGCCGACCATCACGCGCTCGCCCGACTCGAGCTCCCGCTGGAATCGGTAGGCGGAGGCGGCGATCTCGCGCTGCGGATAGCCATTTTCAATGGCAGAGACCATCCCGCCCATCTCGTCGATGCGCTGGATGTACGCGAGCGCCTCCTGCTCCAGGCGATCGGTCAGCCACTCGACGAAATAGCTGCCGCCGAGGGGATCCATGGTGTTCGCGGCGCCGCTCTCGTGCGCGATGATCTGCTGGGTGCGGAGCGCGATCGTGACGCTCTCCTCGGTCGGGAGCGCGTAGGTCTCGTCGAGCGAGTTGGTGTGGAGCGATTGAGTGCCGCCGAGCACCGCCGCCATGGCCTGGAGCGCGACGCGGACCACGTTGTTGTAGGGCTGCTGCGCGGTGAGGGAGACGCCCGCGGTCTGCGCGTGCGTGCGGAGCTTCATGCTCTCGGCCCTCTTCGCGCCGTAACGCTCCTTCATGAAACGGGCCCAGATCCGGCGCGCGGCGCGGAATTTCGCGATCTCCTCGAAGAAGTCGTTGTGCACGTCGAAGAAGAACGAGAGGCGCGGGGCGAACGCGTCGACGTCGAGGCCGCGCTCGCGGCAGCTCTCGACGTAGGCGAGGCCGTCCGCCAGGGTGAAGGCGAGCTCCTGGGCGGCGGTCGAGCCGGCCTCGCGGATGTGATAGCCGCTGATCGAGACCGTGTTCCAGCGCGGCACCTCGCGCGCGCAGAACTCGATCATGTCCGTGACGACGCGCATCGCGGGGCGCGGCGGGACGAGCCAGGCGTGCTGGGCGATGAACTCCTTCAGGCAATCGTTCTGGACCGTGCCGCCGATGAGCTTCCGGGAGATGCCGCGCTTGTCGGCCAGCGCGACGTAGAGCGCGAGGAGGACGATCGCCGGGCCGTTGATGGTCATCGACGTCGTCACCTTGTCGAGCGGGATGCCGTCGAAGAGGACCTCCATGTCGCGGAGGGTGTCGACCGCGACGCCGCACATGCCGACCTCGCCGAGCGCGCGCGGGGAGTCGGAGTCGTATCCCATCAGGGTGGGGAAATCGAAGGCGGTGGAGAGGCCGGTCTGGCCCTCGGCGAGCAGGTACTTGAAGCGGGCGTTCGTCTGCTCGGGCGTGCCGAAGCCGGCGAACATGCGCATCGTCCACAGCTTGCCGCGGTACATCGTGGGCTGGACGCCGCGCGTGAACGGGTACTCGCCGGGGAGGCCGAGGGCCTCGGTGTAGCCGCGCGCGCTGTCCGCAGGCGTGACGAGGTCGGGGACCTCGACGCCGCTCCAGGTGGTGAAGCTCTCCTCGCGCGGCGGGATCCGCCGCTCCGCCTCGGCCACCGGGCCGGCGCGCCAGGCCTCGATCGCACGGCGGAGCGCGACGACGCCGTCAGGGTCGAGGCCGAGGTCGTTGCCGCCGTTCGTGTAGCGCTTCGCGTCGGTCTCGAGGGTGTGGTGCTCCTGGGACGCCATGGGATCCGGACTCTAGCGCCCCCGCTCCGCCGAGGGGAGAGGGCGCCGCGATCGCGCGGGCTCCGCCTCGACCACGCGCGGGCGCGCGGGCGCGACCGGCCCGCGGCAGGGACGGGACGTTACATGCAGGTCGCCTGGAAGACCGCGGAGGCGACGGGCGTGGCGCCGTCCTGGAGCGAGTCCTGGATCGAGCCGGTGATGCGGATGCCCTCGGCGGCACAGAGCGGATCGCGCGCCTCGGCGGGGAGCAGGTCGGCGCCGGTGTCGAAGGTGAATTCGACGGCCACGTCGCTGTCGGTCTCGACGGTCACGGGCAGCGCGGTCGCGGTGACGGCCTCCAGGGGGGAGACGATCGCAGCGGTCTGGGCCGCGTCGGTGATCTCGAAGCTCCGGATCGAGACCTGGCTCGCGCCGCTGGCCCGCGGGCCGAGGTGGAGCTCCAGCCGGAAGCCGCCCGTGAGCTGGGTGCCGAGCGTGCCGCCCGTCACCGCGGCGGACGGCCCGGAGATCGCGGGCTCCACGAAGACGGCGGCGTCGGTGTCGATGCAGCCGGCGCCGGCGGTGAGCGCGGCGGCGGCGAGCGCGATCGTGAAGGTGAGGCGCATCCGCCGAGGATACCTCAGGGCGGCGGCGGGTTGATCCCCTTCTCCCGCGCCTTCGCGCACCCGAGCTCCACGCCCGTCGGGCCCTTGTCGGTCCGGACGACCTTGAACTCGACGCGCCGGTTCTTCTCGTAAGCGACCGCGTTCTTCTCGGGGTCGATCGGGCAGTACTCGCCGTAGCCCATGGAGCGGAGCGTGCCCGCGCGCACGCCGCGCGCGACGAGCGCCTCCATGACGGCCTTCGCGCGGTCCTGGGTGAGCTTGAGGTTGAGGGCGTCGGCCGCGCGCTCGTCCGCGTGGCCCTGCACCTCGAGCAGCGTGAACTCCGGGTGGTGCTTCAGGGTCTCCGCGACGGCGTCCAGGATCCCGAACGACTCCGGGAGGATCTGCGCGCTGCCCGTCTTGAACTGGATCTTCTGCAAGATGAGGACGTTGTTCTCCTCGATGACGACGTCGCCCCGGTCCGGGCAGCCATCCTGGTCGTCCTTGCCGTTGAAGGTCTCCGGCTCGTTCGGGCACTTGTCGACGACGTCGAAGATGCCGTCCTTGTCGTTGTCCGGATCAGGGCAGCCGTCCTCGTCCTCGAAGCCGTCCTTGTCCTCGGGATCGTTCGGGCACTTGTCGACCTTGTCGGGGATGCCGTCCTTGTCGTTGTCCGGATCAGGGCAGCCGTCCTTGTCCTGGAAGCCGTCGCGATCCTCGGGGTCGTCGGGGCACTTGTCGCGCGAGTCGAGGATGCCGTCGCCGTCGCGATCGCCGTCGTTGCCCTCGGGGCAGCCGTCCGCGTCCTCGATGCCGTCGCGGTCCTCGGGGTTGTTCGGGCACCGGTCGTCGACGTCGAGGATGCCGTCGTTGTCGTTGTCCGGATCCGGGCAGCCGTACTGGCCAGGCGGCGAGTCGCTCTTCGTGTCCTGGAAGCCGTCGAAATCCTCGGGATCGTCCGGGCAATCGTCCTGGTCGTCCTTGATCCCGTCGCCGTCGCGATCGCCGATCGAGGGCTCGAAGATGAACCCTATCGTGGCGCGCTGATCCGCGGCCTGGAAGCCGGGGGTGTAGCCGATGCCGCCGCCCAGCATGAGGAAGCTGTTGCGCTCGATGAAGAGCTTGATGCCGCCGATCACCTCCGCGGAGAGCTTCTGCGGGCCGCTGCTGCCGCCGCCGAGCTGGTAGGTGCTGTAGGTCTCGGCGACGATATCGAGCGGCTTGAGCACGCGCAGGCTGAGCCCGACCGAGCTCGTGAGCAGGTTCGAGTACTCGAAATCGCCTTCCTCGAGCTGATCGGTCTCGCCGTCGGACTGCTTGCCGAACCTGGGGTTCTTGCCGGTGTGGCCGCGGTAGCCGCCGTTCAGGGCCACGCGGAAGGCGCCGATGCGCTTCTCGAGCACGATCTGCGGCCAGTAGAAGAAGCCCGGCTCGGCGGCGAAGTCCTGCGCGCCGCCGACGGCGACGCCACCCTGCACGACCAGCGCGAGCCCGACGAAATCCTGATCGGGCCGGAGGAGCCGCAGCTTGCCGTGCAGCGCGAGGTGCCCGAGCGCCTGGCCGTTGAGCTCGTCGTCGTCATAGTTCTCACCAGGCCCGGGACCGATGTCCTGGACGGCATCACCCGAGCTCAGCACGACGGGCGCAGAGAGGCCGACGACCGCCCAGTTCGCGATGCCGTAATCGAACTGGAACGTGCCCTGGAACGCGTGCTCGAGGAGGAAATCCGCGCCGCTCGGGTTGTCCGCGAGCGGCATCATGTTGTGCCCGTAATCGATGACGAGGCCGAAGCTGACGTCGTTGGCGCCGAGGATGTCGGCGCCGTTCACGGAGAAGAAGCCCTTGGAGTCGAGCGCGGGGCGGAAGAGGTGCAGGTCCATCCCGTCGCCGTTCGAGCCCTCGCCGGTGCGCGTCTCGACCTGCGGGCGCGGCTGCGCCGCGGCGTCTCTGGAGAAGGCGGCGAGCGCGCCGGCGCCGAGCAGCGCGGCGGCGAGCCCGGCGCCCGCGCGGGAGGCGAGGCTCCTTCGGCGAGGAGAGCAGGGCGAGCAGGGCGTGGGCGTCATGAGAGACCTCGAGGTTCGGGCGATCGCGGCGAGGCGCGGCCAAGGGAAGCGCTCCGCGCCAGGTAACATCCGGCGAATTGCCGTGTCAAACGAACCGCGGAGGTCCTGGCCCCCTCAGGGCGCGCGCGTCTTCAGGCTGTCGATCGCGTGGACGGGCGCCGTGTCGCCCGCCATGAGGTGCTTGATCGCGCCGTACACGAGCCGCTGGCTCTCCAGCATGCTCTTGCCCGCGAACACCGGCGAGGTGACGACGATGTCGAAATGGCCCCCGGCGCCGGTGACCTCGGCGGTCGAGCCCTCGATCTTCTCCTCGATCGCGCGCTTCACCGCGTCCGCGACCGAGCCCTGGAAGGTCGTGAGGTGATGGGACATGGGCGCGTTATAAGGCATCGCCCCGCCGCGGACCAGCGCGGCGGGGCGACGCTCGCCCGTCAGGCCGCGCTCGCCGGCGCGGCCTCGAAGAGGCCCGCGGCGCCCATGCCGCCGCCGATGCACATCGTGACGATCGCGTAGCGCCCGCCGCGGCGGCGGAGCTCGTGGAGCGCGGTCGCCGCGAGCTTCGCGCCGGTGCAGCCGAGCGGGTGGCCGAGCGCGATCGCGCCGCCGTTCACGTTGAGCTTCTCGTCCGGGATCTCGAGCGCGCGCTGCACGTGCACCGCCTGCGACGCGAACGCCTCGTTGAGCTCGATGAGGTCGATGTCGCTCATCGAGAGGCCCGTCCGCGCGAAGAGCTTGCGCACCGCCGGGATCGGTCCGATCCCCATGATCGCAGGGTCGACGCCCGCCGTGGCGAACGCGCGGAACCAGCCGAGCGGCGCGATCCCGAGCGCGCGCGCCCGCTCCTCGCTCATCACGAGCGCCGCGGCCGCGCCGTCCGAGAGCGGCGAGCTGTTGCCCGCCGTCACGCTCCCCTTCGCGGAGAACGCCGGCTTCAGCGACGCGAGCCCCTCGGCCGTGGTCTCGCCGCGGATGAGCTCGTCGGCGCGGAAGTCGAACGTGCTCCGCTGGTTGCCGTGGTAGCGCACGCCCTGCACCGTGACGATCTCGGCCTCGAAGCGCCCCGCGGCGCGCGCGGCCACGGCCTTCTGCTGGCTCTTCAGGGCGAACGCGTCCTGATCGGCGCGGCTCACCTCGAAGCGCGCGGCCACGTTCTCCGCGGTGATGCCCATCGGCGTGTACACCGTCGGGCAGCGGTCCATCGCCTCGAGCGACGCGCTCAGCTTGTTGCCCGTCATCGGGACCATGGTCATCGACTCGACGCCGCCCGCGACCGCGACGTCGATCGATCCGCTCGCGATCGCGCCCGCGGCGATCGCGATCGCCTGGAGGCCGCTCGAGCAGAAGCGGTTGATCGTCATGGCCGACGTCTCCTCCGGGAGGCCGGCGAGCAGGCCCGCGACGCGGGCGACGTTGAGCCCCTGCTCACCCTCGGGCATCGCGCACCCGAGGACGAGATCCTCCACGTCCTCGGGCCGGACCTGGGGGACGCGCCGGAGCAGCCCGGCGATCACCTCGCCGGCGAGCTCGTCGGGGCGCTTCAGCGCGAGGGAGCCCTTGTGGGCGCGGCCGACGGCCGAGCGGACGGCATCTGCGATAGCGACTCGGATCATGGCGCTCACCTAGTTCCTCAGCGGCTTGTTGTGCATCAGCATGTGCTTCATCCGCTCGACGCTCTTCGGCTCGCCACAGAGGCTGACGAAGGCCTCGCGCTCGAGCTCGAGCACCTCGTCCTCGGTGACCTCGCGGGAGGCACCGCCCGGTCCGCCGCAGAGCACCTCCGCGAGCTTCACCGCGATCTTCGCGTCGTGCTCGCTCGCGTAGCCGCCGGCGACGAGCGTGTCGATCATCATCCGCAGCGTCGCGATCCCGCTGTCGCCGGGCAGCCGGTAGGCCCTCGGCGCGGGCGGGTGGTAGCCGGACTCCGCGAGGCCGATCGCGCGCGCCTTCGCCTCGGCGAGCTGCCGCGCCCGGTCGAACGAGACCCCGTCCGTGCGCCGGAAATAGCCGAGCGCCTTCGCCTCGTCCGCGCTCGTCGCGACCTTCGCCAGCGCGATGTTCTTGAACACCTGCGTGACGATCTCGAGCGTGCTCACGTGCGCGCCCTCGGGGATCCCCTCGAGCGCGCGCCACAGCATGTTCAGCGTGCCCGCGCCGCCGGGGATGAGCCCGACGCCGACCTCGACGAGGCCCGCGTACGTCTCCGCCGCGGCCTGCACGCCGTCGCAGGCGAAGCAGAGCTCGAGCCCGCCGCCCACGGTCATGCCGTACGGGGCCGCCACGACCGGCACGCGCGCGTACTTGAGCCGCTGCGTCGTGTCCTGGTACGCCTTCACCATCTGGCGGATGGCCGCCCAGTCGTGGTTGCCCGCGGCCATGGCCACGAGGAAGAGGTTCGCGCCCACGCAGAAGTGCTCGCCCTGGTTGTAGAACAGGAGCGCGCGGAAGCCCTGCTCGGCCCTGTCCGCGGCCTGGCCGAGCATCGCGATGACGTCGGCGTCGAGGCTGTTCGCCTTCGTCTTGAAGGTGACGCCGAGCACGCCGTCGCCGAGGTCCCAGGCCTCGGCGCCGTCGTTCCGGAGCACGGGCTTGTCGCCGCGGCGCACGGACGCGAGCGGCGCGCTCCGCGGGTCCACCTCGCGCGGGACGTACTCGCCGGCGCGGAGGTCGAAGACCGCGCCCTCGGCGTGGTAGCCCGCCTTCGCCCCGCGCTCGTGCGCGCGGACCTCATCGAGCCCGACGCCCTTCCCGGGCAGCCCCTCGCGATAGAAGGACTTCGCCCCGGCGTCGCGCATCCGGAGGATCGCGGGCGGCAGCTTGATCCCGTCCCGCTCCATGCGCTCGACCGTCTCGACGAACCCGAGCGCGTCCCAGGTCTGGAACGGCCCGAGCTCCCAGTTGTAGCCCCAGCGCATGGCGTCGTCGATCGCCGTGACGTCGTCGGCGATCTCGCCGATCCGGCGCGCCGCGTACGCGAGCGAGCGCGAGAGGACCTTCCACGCGACCTCGCCCGCCTTGCCCGGGGCCTTCACGAGGGCGCGCACGCGCGGTGCCGCGCCCTCGATCGACTCGACGCCCTTCACGGCCTTCCGGATCGCGGCGTCGCCGCCGCGGGCGCGGTAGGTGAGCGTCGCCGGATCGAGCGTCTCGATGCCGTCCTTCACCTTCCGGTAGAAGCCGCCGCCCGCCTTGTCGCCGAGCAGCTTCTTCTCGACCATCCGGCGGATGTACGGCGGCACCTGGAAGACGTCGCGGTCCTCGTCGCCCTCGAGCGCCGCATAGCAGTTGTCGGCCACGTGCACGAAGGTGTCGAGCCCGACCACGTCGGCGGTGCGAAAGCTCGCGCTCTTCGGGTGCGCCATCGCCACGCCGGTGAGCGCGTCGATGTCCTCCGGCGCGAGGCCCTCCTCGAGCATCAGGTGGATCGCGGTCATCATCGCGTGCGCGCCGATCCGGTTCGCGATGAAGTTCGGCGTGTCCTTGCCGAACACGATCCCCTTGCCGAGCACGTCCTCGCCGAAGCGCCGCACGCGCGCGGCGACGGCAGGATCGGTGTCGGGCCCGGTCACGAGCTCGAGCAGCTTCATGTACCGGACCGGGTTGAAGAAGTGCATGACCAGGAAGCGCCTGCGGAAGCCCTCGGAGCGCCCGTGCATCATGTCCTCGATGCGGAGCCCGGACGTGTTCGAGGCGACGATCGCGTCGGGGCGCAGCGCGCCCTCGAGCCGCGCGAAGAGGTCCCGCTTGGGCTCGATCTTCTCGACGATCGCCTCGATGACGAGGTCGCACGAGGCGAGGTCGCCGAGGTGATCCTCGGTGTTGCCGGTGCGCACGAGGCGCGCGAACGAGGGGTGGTAGAAGGCGGCCGGGCGCGCCTTGAGCGCCTTCTCGAGCCCGCCGGACGCGAACCGGCTTCGCGCGGCCGGGTCCCGCCGCTCGGCCTCGGAAAGGTTCGGGGGGACGACGTCGAGCAGCAGCACCTCGACGCCCGCGTTGGCGAGATGGGCGGCGATGCCGCTGCCCATGACGCCGGCGCCGACGACGCCGGCGCGGCGGATTGGCTGGGTCATGCAGGTTCCTCCGGGATGGATGGGCGCGCACCCTGGACACGAAAGCCCGCGGGCGCAAGCGCGCTCGTGCTTCAGTGCCAGGCCGCGGCGGTCTGGACGGGTCGCCCCGTGCGATCGTGCTCGGCCAGGAGCCGCCGCGAGAAATCAGCGCATTCGACGCAGGACGGGAAACGGGATCCGTGCTGGCAGGTCAGCATCGTCGCCGTCGCGGGCGCTTCGAACTGGGACGCGTCCAGGTGCTTGCCGCACGCGATGCAGTGGATGTGCTTCGTATCGGCCGGCGGGGCCGCGGGGCGCGGGCCCGCCAGGGCCTTGCGCTCGCGCTTCGTGAGCTGCTTCGCTCGCTTCATGATCCTCCTTGGCGGCGCGCCGCGTGCCACGTGCTGACGACCGGCGCCCGCGCTGCGCGACGACCTATATCCGCTCCACGCGCCGGCGTCGCCTGGGTGCAGGTAGGTCAAGGTGTGACCCAATGAAGCGTCCGTCTGATGTCCGGACTGTCCCGGCGATGTTCAAGATGCGCCACGGATGAAGTAATCTGTCTGGATGGCCTTTTTCTCCTCACGGCGCGCCGCGCCGCTCCTCCTTCTCGCGCTCCTAGGTTCCGGCTACGCGCTCTCGGGCGCGGGATGTGACTCCGACAGCGGATCCGGCGGATCGAGCTCCGGATCGACCACATCCACGACGTCCACGACGTCCACGACGACGACATCGTCGACCACCACCACCGGCGACGGGGGTGCGGGCGGCGCCGGCGGGAGCACCACCACCACCACCAGCACCACCGGCCAGGGGGGCTCGGGCGCCGGCGGCGGCATCGACTGCGGCCCGGCGCCGGTCGGCCAGCCGCCCCCGCTCCAGCTCACGCAGGTCGCCGGCGGCCTGAGCCGCCCGCTCTTCGTCGCCGGCGCCCCCGGCGACACGACGCGCCTCTTCATCCTGGAGCAGGGCGGCCGCATCAAGGTCCTGAGCGGCGGCAACGTGCTCGCGGCCCCGTTCCTCGACATCGATAGCCTCGTGATCAACTCGCCGGGACCAGCCGACGAGTTCGGCATGCTGGGCCTCGCGTTCCACCCGGATTACGCGCAGAACGGCCGCTTCTTCGTCTTCTACGTCGCGAACAACGGCGACAGCGTGCTCGCCGAGTACGCGCGCTCCGCGAACAACCCCGATCTCGCGAACCCCGCCGCGGTGCAGACGCTGCTGACCATCAGCGCCGGCGGCGGCCAGCACTACTCCGGGATGATGGCCTTCGGGCCCGACGGGTACCTCTACGTGGGCTCCGGCGACCGCAGCGACGCCGCCAGCGGGCAGATCACGACCGACCAGCGCGGCAAGATCCTGCGGTTCGACGTCGACAACGTCGGGACCCCGCCGCCCGGCAACCTCCCCGGCGGCGACCCCTACGTCTGGGACTACGGCCTCCGCAACCCGTGGCGCTTCAGCTTCGATCGCTGCACGGGCGACCTCTACATCGGCGACGTCGGCGGCCAGTTCGAGGAGGTCAACGTCGAGCCGGCTGGCCAGGGCCACAAGAACTACGGCTGGAGCATCGTGGACTCCGGGACGTCGTGCCAGGGCGCGGCCTGCGCCGGCGTGACGCTGCCGCTGGTGGCGGTCGACCACAACGCGGGCGACTGCTCGATGATCGCCGGCTACGTGTACCGCGGGTCGCTCATCCCGGGCATGAACGGCCGCTTCCTCCACGGCGACTGGTGCAGCAACCGGATCCGGTCGTTCGTCTACGAGGGCAACGCCGCCACGCTCGCCGTCGACCTCAGCGCCGACCTGAACAGCACGAACATGATCCAGGCGCTCTCGTCCTTCGGCGAGGACGCCGCCGGCAACCTCTACGTCGTGGACCTCGCCGGCGCCGTGTTCCGGATCGACCCCCAGTAGGCCCACCCTCGCCCCTCGCCGCGCGGAGCAGCCCCTCCGCGCGTCAGGTCCGCGGCAGATCGAAGCGCGGCACGGCCTCGAACGTGTCCGCCAGCGTCCGCCGGTACTCCTCGGAGGTGCGGACGATCTCGTCGATGAGCATGGCGACGTCGCTCGCGGCGCGCCCCTCGATCGGGTCCACGCGCGACACGGACACGAGGTCGCCGGCGACGGAGACGCGGAGCTCGCCGGTCGTCTGGTCGTTCATCGTGAGCAGGAACCTGTAGAAGGGCTCGTGGTTCGCCGCGGGCAGCCCCACCACGGGCGCGCGGATCGCGAGGTGACGGCCGGCCTCGTCGATCTCGACCTCGACGTGCGTCGCCTCGTCGGTCGAGAACGCGCGCTGCGCGACGCGCCACGAGCGCGGCCCGACGCGGACGCGGTTCGCGACCAGGCCGAGCGCGGAGAGCCCGTCGCGGATCAGCCGCTCGGCGGCGGCGCGCGCGGCGCTCGGCGGGAACGCGTGGGGGAGCGCGCGGCCGCAGGCGCCGCAGCGATCCGACTCGATCTCGAACGGCTCCTCGCAGGCGGGGCAGCGGTAGACCGGCGCCCGATCGCGGAGCTCCGCCGCGGGCCGGTCGATCACCGCGAGCAGGGGCTGCAGCGCGCCCGCGGCGAGCGCGACCGCGCGCCCGGCCGGGCGCGGCTCGGGATCGCCGCGCGGCGGGTCGACGACGACGCCCAGCACGCGGCCCTCGACGTCGAGCACCGGCGCCCCGAGCGGGGCGGGCGCGTCGATCTCGAAGCCGAGCGCCGCGTCCCCCCGGCGGACGTGCGAGATCCGGCAGGCCGAGAGGCGCAGCCCGCGCCCCGCGACCGCGCTCAGCGCGATGGCCGGCTCGCCGAGCCGCGGCTCCGGCGCGTGGCGCGGCGCGAGCGCGGCCGCGCCCGGCGCCTCGACCGGCAGCACCAGCGCGACGTCGCGCCCCACGTCGGCGGCGATCACCCTGCCGCCGATCGGCGCGCCGTCGCCGACCTTGATCGAGACCTCCGTCGGGTAGCCGATCGCCCGCCGGCTCGTGACCACCACGCCGCTCGCGAGGGCGATCCACCCCGTCGCCGAGAGCGCGCCCGCGCGCAGGCCGACGATGGAGTGCCCCGCGCGCGCGATCCGCTCCTGGATCACGTTGACCTCGCCCTCCGCGGCTCCTCCGCCGGCCCGCCCGCTCATTGCGCCACGATCTTCTTCAGCGCGGTCATCATCAGCTCGATCGCCTGGTGCCTGGGCCCGTCGCGGTGCGCGTACGCGACGATCTCCCGCAGCCGCTGGTCGGTCTTGGCGGGCAGCTTCGCCCGGACGAGCAGCTCCGACAGCGCGCCGAGCGCGAGGAAGTGTCGCAGCGCGGGCTCCGCGGGCGCGCGCTCGATCTCGCGCAGGTAGCCCGAGAGGTGCTCGCGCGCGTGCGCCGCGCTCGTGAGCGGATCGATCTGCAGCGGCTTCTCCTCCGGCACCTGCCCGCGCGCGCTGACGATCCGCTCCAGCACGAGGAGCGCCGGCTCCGCGATCGACACCGGGTTCGGGCGGCGGTGCGCCCCCTCGGCCTGCCCGAGGTCGCGCGTCGCGGCCAGGGTCGACCGGTACAGGTGCGCGACCGCGCTGGGGAGCGCGTCGCCGTGCTCGAGGATCGCGCGGAACACCGTCGAGCGGATCAGGATCACCATCACGCTGGCCCGGTCCTGGAAGCTCAGCGCGGTGGCGAGCGCCTGCGCGTCGCGCAGGAGCTGGCAGAACCGATCGGCCGGCGACCGGGCCTGATCCGCGCGGGCTGAAGCGCTCTGGCGCGCGAGCTGCTCCGCGTCGAGCTCAGGCATCGCCGGCGGCCGCACCGAGACCGGCGGCGTCGACATCGGCGGCGAGGAGACCGGCGGCGGCGCGATCGCATCCATGTGCGGCGTCGAGCGGCGGAACGGGACCGTCGGCGCGTTGCGGCGCTCCGCCTCCGGCGAGGGTCCGGGCCTCGGCGCCGCGCCGTCGGGCCGCGGCGGCGCGGCGACCGCGCCCGCCCTCCCCGCCGAGCTGTCCAGCTTGGCCGGCACGCCGGGAGGCCTGGCAGGCGGCGCATCCTGCGGGCTCATGGGCGCGGGCCTCGACGACGGCGGCTCCGCGGGCGCCGCCAGGAGCGGCGAGAGGATGTCGGGGATCGACTCCGCGTCCCGGAGCTGGGCCTGCGCGCGGCTCGACTCGAGGTTCGGGGCGGAGGGCGCGCCATGTGGAGCGCGACCCGGAGCCCCGAATGTGTGCTCGGGGTTCGGGGCGGAGGCCGCCGGCGCCGGCGTGGCCCACGCGGGCTCAGGGCCGAGGCGCGACGGCATCGGCGGCGCGGGCGGCATCGGCAGGGGCGCCATGGGAAGGGGCGGCAGCGCGGCCGAGCGCAGCGACGGCGGCCCCGGCGGCAGCGATCGCGGAGGCGCCGGAGGGATCGAGAAGCTCTTCAGCGGCCGGGCCCGCCCCGCTGCGGCCCACGTGAGGCTGCCCCGCTGCTCCTCGCTGAACGCAGGCCGTGCGTCGAACCAGCTGGTGAGCGTCTCGACCAGCCGCTCCGCCTGCTCCGCGCTGCTTCGCAGCGCCTGCCGCAGCGCCGCCGGCGTCACCGCCGACACCCGCGCCACGCGCCGGAGCAGGAGGAGGTCGTCCCGCAGGCAGAGCCGCGCCGGCGTGGCAGCGTCGCAGAGCTCGAGCGACGCCCGCAGCACCGGGACCCGCTGCCGCTCCGGCACCCGCACCAGCGGCGCGTCGATCGCGAGCCGCTCCACCGCCGCGTCGAGCCCGACGAAGAGCGTCACCGAGCGCAGCGGGAAGATCCACCCGACGCCGTCGCCCGACGACGTCGGCTGGACGCTCACCCCCGCCTCGGCGCCGACGCAGTACCCCACGAACCGCACGGGATCGCGCGTCCTCCAGGCGTCGATGTCGCCGTCATACCCGTCGAGGTCCGCCGCGTACCCTGCCCGGCGCCCCACCGACGGCGTCCGGTCGACCCCGCAGGCATCGCACCGCGGCCCCCGCAGCGGGAACCCGCATGCGGCGCAGAACTCCGGGGCCGGGTTCGAAGGGATCGCCACGGCGAGAGGATACCCCAGGGCGTGCCCGTCTTGGCGCGCTGCTTTTCGAGATCAGATGAATGGATTCAGGTGGAGCGCGACCTTCGACTCGCGAAGGTTGTACTGAACGCGCCGGAAGAAGTGGATCATCACGTAGCCCCACACCGCGAAGGTCGCCCCGCTGATCACGAGCTGGACGGTCTTGTTCACCGGGACGATCATCCAGAGCGCGGTCAGCATGAACGCTCCGAACGAGAGCGGCACGAACCACTTCCAGCAGAGATTCATCATCTGGTCGATGCGCACGCGCGGCAGCGTCCAGCGGATCCAGACGACCACGAAGATGAGGATCCAGCTCTTCAGCAGGAAGATGAGCACGCCCACCAGCTGGAGCGCGAAGCTCGCCTCCTGCTGCGCCGGCGACACCCCGGGGATCTGCCAGCCGCCGAGGAAGAGCGCGCTCGCGATGCCGCACATCACGAAGACGTTCGCCCACTCGGCGAAGAAGAAGAACAGGTACCGCATCCCCGAATACTCGGTGGAGTAGCCGGCGACCAGCTCGCTCTCGGCCTCGGGCAGGTCGAACGGCGCGCGGTTGCCCTCCGCGAGCGCGGTCGTGAAGTAGAGGAAGAAGAGCGCGAACGTGATCGGGTTGCGGAAGACGAACCAGTACCAGGGCCACCCGCCCACGTCGATGAACGAGGCGCCGGTGCCGCCCTGCGCGCCGATGATGTCCTGCAGGCGCAGCGAGCCGGTCATCATGACGATGCACACGATCGCCACGGCGCCGGGGATCTCGTAGCTGATGATCTGCGCGGCCGAGCGGATGCCGCCGAGCAGCGACCACTTGTTGTTCGACGCCCACCCGCCCGTCATGAGGCCGATGGTCACGAGCGAGGTCACCGCGATGACGAAGAGGATGCCGATGTCGAGGTCGGCCGCGATGAGGTACTGGCCGAACGGCATGACCACGAAGGTCGCCGACACGCCGACGAAGACGAGGTAGGGCGCGAGCCGGAAGAGGAGCTTGTCGCTCTCCGCCGGGATGATGTCCTCCTTGAGGATCGACTTGATGCCGTCGGCGATCCACACGAGGAACCCCTGCGGGCCGGCGCGGTTCGGGCCGACGCGCGACTGCATGCGCCCGGAGACGCGGCGCTCCACCCAGGTGATGATCCCGGCGGTCGGCGCCATGAAGAGCAGGATGATCGCGGCCGCGATCCCGAGGATCAGCCCGGCGCCGAGCAGGTCGGTCGGGGCGCTCGCCTTGAAGCCCTCGGCCGAGATCTGGCGCTGGATGGGCGGCGCGTCGCCGCGCTTGATCCCGATCGTCGGGAGCCGCTCGTGGCCGCTCGGGACCATGTCGCCGATCGAGAGGACCTTCACGCCCTCGAAGCTCGTGATGACGTCACCCGGGAGGATCTGCGCGCGGTTCGCGGGGCTCTGCGGGCGGACCTGGGACACGACGAGCCCGCCGGCGGCGGGGGAGTCGGGCGAGACGGCGATGCCGAAGTGCTCGAGCGCCCGGGCGCCCTCCTTCTCGCGCGCCTCGATCACTGCGCGGCGCGGCGTGGGCGGGATGAAGTCGACGGTCACGCCCTTCACCGTGCCGGTCACCGCGAGCCCGCCGGGCGCCGCCGGAGGGATCTGGACCGTGACATCGCCGTGGAAGGTCGTGTGGATGGCGTCGTCGCCGCGGCCGCAGAGGCGCGTCTGCAGCCCCTCGGTGAAGAGCATCGTGACCTTGTCGCCGCCGATTTGCGCCCGATCGACCTCGATCACCTGATCGGTGAGCGGCGCCTGCCCCGGCCTGCGGAGCTCGCCGCGGAAGGTGACGATCGCCTCCTTCGCCTCGCCCGTGGGCAGGTTGGTCCCGAGGATCTCGATGCGATCCCCGACGTCCACCGCGCGCGGGACGACGTCGATCACGTTCAGCAGCTCGGGGCCCGTGTCCGCGGCGCACCCGAGGACGCCCAGGAGGGCGCCGAGGAGGACGATCAGACAGGGCCAAGAGCCCCTGGGGAGCCCTCTCCGAGGGGAAAGTCCACGCATGGCGCCCGCTTATAGACCGCGTCGCCCTGAAGGTCGAGATCGGGGCGGGGGTTTGGGCGGACGGCGCCGCCACGTGACCCGGAGCCCCAAATGCCAGACCGGGGCGCCGGCTCAGGGGGGCCGGACCGGCAGGAAGTACCGGGTGCCGTCCAGCTCGTTCACCCCGACGTAGAGCTCCGCCTCGAAGACCTCCTTGAGCCGGCGGTAGGTCATCACCTGCTCCACGGTCCCCTGGGCCACGAGCCGTCCGTCCTTGAGGAGCGCGATCCGGTCGGCGTACCGGGCCGCCGCATTCAGGTCGTGGAGCACTGCCACGCACGCCAGCCGCCGCTCCACGACCTCGCGGCGGACCACGTCATGGACCGCGATCGAGTGGCGGACGTCCAGGTGGGCGCCCGGCTCGTCGAGGATCAGCACCTCCCCCTCCTGGGCGAGGGCGCGCGCGATCGCGACCCGCTTCTGCTCGCCGCCGGACAGCTCCGCGACCGGCCGGTGCTGCAGCGCCTCGAGCTCGCAGGACCGGAGCGCCCGCGCGACGGCCTCCTCGTCCCGCGCCGACGCCTGCATCCAGGCCCCCTGGTGCGGCGCTCGCCCCATCATCACCACCTCCCGCACCGCGAACCCCGGAGGCGGCGGCCCGGCCTGGTGGACCACCGCCACCCTCCGCGCGATCGCCCGCCGATCGAGCCCGTGCACGCGATGTCCGCCGATCAGCGCCTCCCCCTCCACCGGCGAGAGCGCCCCGCTGAGCACGCGGACCAGCGTGGACTTGCCAGCCCCGTTGGGGCCGAGGACCGCGCAGAGCTCCCCCGGCCTCACGGAGAGGGTGATCCCCTCGAGCGCCCGCCGGCCGCTCGGGTACCGGACGGCGACGCCGTGGAGCTCGATCGCAGGCGGCCCGCCGGGCTCGACGGGTGTGGCGGCCGTGGTTCCCTGGGCTCCGGGCTCGCTCAAGATGCACCCCCCATGCTCCCCTCCACCCTTGCGCGGGGTTGAGCGCGGTGGTCCAATCGCCATCGATGATCGGGGGCTGCGCGCGGACGAGCCGCGCTTCGCCCCCGAACCCCTGTTTGACACTCGGGGCTCCGGGTCGCGCTCCCTGTGGCGCGCCCTGCGCCCCGGACCCGAGGCCGAGGCGTAGAGGAAATGGAAACGGTGAAGGAGACTCCGGCTGGCGATGCACCGCGTCGCGTCATCAAGCGCTACTCCAACCGTAAGCTCTACGACACCAAGGACAGCCGCTACGTCACGTTGCAGCAGATCGGCGAGATGGTCCGGGCCGGCGAGGAAGTCCAGATCATCGACAACGCGACCAAGGAGGACAAGACCGAGGTCACGCTGGCGCTGATCATCTCGGAGGACCTCAAATCGCAGCCCAGGTCCGTCCCGCTCGGCACGCTGCGGGATCTGATCCAGGAGCGTTCGGAGCGCCTGCTCACGCAGCTCCGTGAGGGCCCGATTGGCCGGCTGATCCCGGGCGGCGCCCCGACCGACGGCGCCGCGGGCGCGACCGCGGCCGCGCCCGTGCCGGCGCCCGAGCCCCCTGCCGCACCCGCGCCCTCGCCGCCGCCCGCGACAGACCAGGCCGGCGCGGCGAAGAGCCGCCTCAGCGGCATCGTCGAGAGCTCGAAGCAGACCCTGGACCAGTGGCAGCACGCCGTGGACGAACGGATCCGGGCGATCCTCCCGGGTGTGGGCCTGTTCCGGGACCTCCAGGCCGAGGTGAAGCGCCTCTCGCAACGCGTTGACGAGCTCGAGGCGAAGCTCAAGGAAAAAGAGGCCGGTGCCCCCGAATCCCCGCCGGCCGAGCCGAGCGGCCAGGAATAGCTCACCCCGGCTCCCTGTTGCCGGACCGAAATGCCGTTCTTCTTCAGCAAGAAACCCACCTCCGTGGTGCAAGACCTGTCCCTGACCGGGAGCGACCCTGGCCGGGCGGACGCCTTCGAGGTCGAGCTGCTCGGACACCTTGACACGCTCTACGGCGTGAGCTGCCGCATGACCAAGAGCACGACGGAGGCCGAGGACCTGGTCCAGGACACCATCGTCAAGGCGATGCGCGCCCGCGACCAGTTCGAGCCCGGCACGAACCTCAAGGCCTGGCTGCTCCGTATCCTGACGAACACGTTCATCAACCGCTATCGCCGCGGAGGCCTCGAGCGCGACCTCTTCGAGGGTCCGGACGCCGAGCCGCTCACCGACGGCTGGGTCGGCGCGAACACGATGCGCGCGATGCGCGACCCGGAGACGCAGGCGCTGACGCCGCTCGTGGAGGCGGAGGTGCAGCGCGCGCTCGACGAGCTGCCCGACGAGTTCCGGCTCGCCGTGGTGCTCTCGGACATCGAGGAGCTCTCGTACAAGGAGATCGCGGAGGCGATGGGGTGCCCGATCGGCACGGTGATGTCGCGGCTGCACAGAGGCCGGAAGCTCCTGCAGAAGAAGCTGCGCGAGCACGCGGTGCTGATGGGCATCGTCAGCGACGAGAGCGAGAAGAAGGCGAGCGATGCGCCTGCGGACCTCTCGGCGTACCGCAAGCGGAAGCGGGGTGTCGCGTGAGCGCCGCGCGGTCGATCGATGGGTGCGCCCGCTGCGACGGCGCGCTGAGCGCGTACGTCGACGGCGAGCTCGACCCGGGGCACGCGGTGGACCTCGAGGCCCACGTGCGCGGCTGCGGCCCCTGCGCGGAGCGGCTGATGCTCCTGCGCGCGATGCGGGCGAGCATGAAGAAGGCGGCGGCGCCGCGCTGCCCGGACGCGCTCCGGGCGCGGATCGCCGGGACCATGGCCGCGGAGCGCGCCCGCGCCGCGGCCCGCGCGGCCGCGCAGGGCGACGACGCGCCGGCGCCGCGGCTGATCCAGAAGCGGTACGTCGCCGCGCTCGCCGCCGCGGCGGGCGTGGTGTTCGCGGTCGGGATGGCGCAGCAGCGCACGGCGAGCGACGGCGGCAGGCCGTCGGCCTCGCCGGCGCCCGCCGATCCGCTCGCGGTCGCGAGCGTCGAGTCGCTGCTCGACGACCTCGTCGTGCAGCACGCGCAGCCGCTGCCCCCGGAGACGACGAACCCGGAGGACCTGCCGCGCTTCGATCCGTTCGTCGGCGTCCCGGTCCGCAGGCCCGCGTTCCAGCCGTTCCACGTCGATTTCAAGGGCGCGCGCGTCCACACGATGCGCGATCGGCGCGCGGCGCTGCTCCAGTACACCGTGTCCGGCGGCCACCGCGTCACCGTGTACATGTTCAACTCGCGCACGCTGCCCGTGCAGAAGGCGCCGGTGCTCAGGCCGCGGCTCGTGCGCGAGCGGCCGGTCTACGTCGGCCGGATCAACGGCTACTCCGTCGCGGCGGCCGAGCGCAGCGGCGTCGGCTACGCGCTCGCCACCGACCTCAACGACGACGAGAGCACGCAGCTCGTGCTCGCCGCGATGCAGTGAGCGGCCGCGCGCGCTCGCTCGCCCTGCCCGCGCCGCGCGATCACTTCACCTCGGCGGCGCCGCCCTTGCGCGGATCGGCGCCCGCGCGGATCACCCTCCCCCCGCCCGCATGGCTCACCGAGAGCGCCTGGATCGCGCTGTAGTTCGCCTTGGTCGCCTCCACGACCTCGCCGCGCCGCTGGAGGTCCTGCGCGATCTCGGGAGGCGCCGCCGCGTCGAGCAGCAGGCCGCCCGTGGGAGGCGCCTCGATCCGCGGGTCCGCGATCGCCAGATCGATCGGGCGATCGAAGGCCAGGCGCGCGAGCAGCACCTGGGTCACGCCCGTCGCGATCCTCGTCCCCCCTGAGCCGCCGAGCGCCATGACCGGCGCTCCGCGCTCGAGCACGATCGTCGGCGTCATGCTCGACGCCGGGCGCGCGCCCCCGCGGGCCGCGTTCGGCCCCGGCCTCGCGCCGAAGCGCCTCGCCAGCCTCTCCGGCGTGAAATCGTCGAGCTCGTCGTTCAGCACGAAGCCGCCCTCGGTCACGAGCCGCGCGCCGAACATGTTGTTGACCGTGCTCGTCGCGCTCACGACGTTGCCGTCGCCGTCGATCACCACGAGGTGGCTCGTGCCCGCCTCCTCGATCGGGAAGCCCTCGGCCGGCGTCGTCGCGTCGGGCCGGATGCGCGCGCGCCGCGCCCTCATCCGCGCGGGGTCCGCGAGCTTCGCGGCGTCCGACCTCACGAACGCCGGATCGCCGATCGCGCGCAGGCGATCGGCGATCGCGCCGCGGAACGTCTCGGCGAGCATGTGCAGGTACGCGCCGGTCCCGTAGCCGAGCGCCGACAGGTCGGCCTTCGTGTGCATGTGCAGCGCCTCGAGCACCATCAGGCCGCCGGCCGACGGGGGCGGCATCGTGTACACGTCGCGCCCGTCCCAGGTCGTCGAGAGCGGCGCGCGCTCGATCACCCGGTAGCGATCGAGGTCGGCCTGATCGATCCGGCTGCCGCCCGCGCGCGCGGTCGCGATCACGTCGGCCGCGATCGCCCCCTGGTAGAACGCGGCCTTGCCCTCGGCGCCGATGCGGCGGAGCGTCGCGGCGAGCGCCGGGTTCTTCACCGTATCGCCCGCCGCCGCGAGCGCGCCGGCCGGATGGAAGAAGCCGTAGCGCGGCGCGGACGCCACCCACTTCTCGTTCCAGCGCAGCGCGCGCGCCATGTGCGCGCTCACCGGGAAGCCCCTGTCCGCCGCGTCCGCGGCCCCGCGCACGAGGTCGGCGAAGGCGAGGTGCCCCCAGCGCGCGTGGAGCTCGGCGAGCCCCGCGATCTCGCCGGGCACCCCGACCATCACGCCGCGCTTCCTGCTCGGCGGCGGGCGCGTGAGGTAGTCGACCGGCTTGATCCCGATCGGCGCTGTCTCGCGGTAATCGAGCGCGGTGACCTTCCGCGCCTTCGCGTCCCAGACCATCGCGAACCCGCCGCCGCCGATGCCGCTGGAGACGGGGTGCGTCACGCCGATCGCGAGCAGCCCGGCGATCGCCGCGTCCACCGCGGTCCCGCCGCGCTCCAGCACATCCATCGCGATGCGCGTCGCCGTCGGGTTCTCCGTGGCCACCGCGAAGCGATGCCGCTCCGGCGCGGGCGGCGCGGCGGGCTCCAGAGCGGAGGGCCCTGGCGCGGCGGCGCGCGGCGCGCCCGCGGCGGCCGCCTCGGCG
>CAYQYG010000103.1:0-22091 GCA_964421485.1 uncultured Polyangiaceae bacterium
CTCGCAGAGCAGCGCCGCGACCCTGCCGCGCGCGCGCCGCGCCCGCCCGCGCTCGCTCGCAATGGCCGCGCCCGCCGCCCCGGCGCCCGCCGGATCCCTCCTCGCGCCCATTCTCAGCCCCCCTCGTCGCCGGCGCCCGGCGCCGGATCAGTACCTCGTCACGATCTTCTCCACCCGGAAGCCGTCGCCGCGCGCCTTGCTCACCCAGACCAGGCCCCAGAACACGCGCAGCCTGGACTCGCCGTCCTCGTAGACGCCGGCCCCGGGGGCGTAATAGCGCGTCCTGCCGTCGTGGGTGAGCCGGATGAACGCTTCATAGCGGTTCAATCCGGGGCTCACCCGGCCGCCCCTCATCTTCGTGTGCGAGGGGGGATAGACCGCGCCCTCCTTGACGGGGCTGTCCACGAGCGCGGCCACGCAGCGGCGGCCGCGGGACCACGACGTGGCGTCCAGCCCGGCGGTGGGGTTCTGCTCCCAGTCGACCTCGATCGGGACCAGGCCGTCGCCGACGCGTGGATCGGCCCAGACGAGCAGCACGGTGAAATCGCCGGGGACCCCGAGCTGGCGGAAGACGCCGCGGAAGAGGCGGGCGATCGCCTGGCATTCACCGCTCTCCTCGACGTGATCGGACATCGGCCAGGCGCCGCCCTCGCGGTTGAAATATTGAGGGTGGCCGTACTCCTTCGGCACGCGCGGGCTCGGGCTGAGCGTGTACCGCGGGAACCGCTCCATCAGGCGCTCCAGGATCTCGTGCGGGTCCAGGGTGCCGAGCGGGGCGACCCAGGACACCGCGCGCTCCATTCGCTTGAGCGTGACGCCGTCCTCGGGCCAGCGCGCCTCCGCGTCCTCACGGGGGCGGCCCGCGGTCACGTAGATCGGGATGGAGGTGCGCGGGGGCGCGACGCGCACGGCGGGATCGGCGGCCGCCCAGTCGATGTCGAGCGCGAGCTTCCGGATTCGCCGGTCGAGCGGCCGCGCGGAGGTCGCGGGCGCGAAGACGGGCTCCCCGGGCGCGGGCGCAGGAGGCGCCAGGGCGTCGAACGAGAGGCCCGCGGCGCCGCGGCCGCGGAGGACGACAGGGGCGGGCGCGGCGCCGTCCATCCGGAGCGCGAGCGCGAGCCGGACCGGCTCGTCGATCGAATGAATGGTCGGCCTCGCCGCGGCCGGCGTCCACTCCGGGGCCGCGCTCGGCGCGCCCTCGTTCCGCCAGCCGGCGTCCTCTCCGGCGACCTTCAAGATGTCGTGATCCGACAGGATCCGGATCGATTCCAGCGCGACGGCGGGACGCTCCCCGGGAGCGCGCACCTCTGCGTCCTCGCCCGGAGGCGGCGCCTCGGCGAACGGGTCCCCCATCTCGACCTCCGCCGGCGCGGCAGCATTGCGAAGGGCGAGGCCTCCGCGCCGGTATCGAGGGGATCCTGAGGCGAAAACGGCCGAGCGGGAGGGGCCCCGCTCGATTGCGAGATTATTGCTTCTTGTCGCCCTTGGGCGCGGGCGCGGGCGGAGCCGCCTTCACCGGGACGAGGCCGAGCTTCGGCGCCGCGCCCTTCAGCGTCTCCGGGGGGAGCCGGCTCGCCTCGGGCGCCGGCTTCGGCGGCTCACCCTTCGGGACGAGGCGCACCATGCGGTGCATCAGGCCGTCCACCCTCTGCAGCCACGCCCGCCATTTCTCGTACTTGGCGACCGGGATGGTCGACAGGTCGAGCACCACGCTCCGCTTCACCACCACCGCGTTCTTGCCGGGGGCCTTCGTGAAGGAGAGCGTGGCGCGGCCGAACTCTCCGCCGTTCTCGTCGCCGCCGGGCGGCAGGTCCGCGAAATCATAGCCGGGCGGGGCCATGATCGTGATCGTGCGCGCCTGGTGGCCCGGCGCCATGCTCGGCGGCAGCACCACGGGCAGCGTCCGCTTCACGAGGGGCGCGAGCTGCGACGTCAAGGTCTGCGTGCCCGAGATGGGCACCGCGAGCTCCGTGCCCTCCCGCCGCGCCAGGCCCTCCGAATGCGCCTCGTAGGCCAGCGTCGCCGCGCCGCGGGCCAGGTTGGCCTGGAAATCGATCCTGGGCTTGACGTCCACGGTCGGGAACCAGCCGCTCGCGAGGTGCTGCTCGACCCATTGCGCGCGCGCGTCCGCCTCGGCCAGGTTCGAGCGGAGCTCGAACGCGGCGTCGCCGATGTGCCGCTCCTTCGCCTCGAGGTCGCCGGCCCCGGTCGGGGAGAGGCGGATCGTCCACTCGGCGTCGATTCCGTGATCGTCCGGCGCGCTCGCCGGGGTCTCCACGATCTTCGCGGGGCCGTCGTGCACGAAGAGCGCGAGCGTGCGCGCGTCCATGGCGGGCAGCGGCCCGATCCGGCTCTGGGGGCTCGTGGCGTCGAGCCAGAGGCCCGGCTCCTTGCCCTTTCCAGGGAGGAACGCGATCCCGTGATCGAAGACCGGGATCGCCGCCTTCTCGCTGCGGAGCACCGAGTGCATCGCGGTGTAGCGCGTCTGCACCAGCACCTCGGTCGCCTCGATGCCGATCGAGCGGAGCAGGGTGATGAGCAGCATGGCCTTGTCGTCGCAGTCGCCCTGCCGGCGGGCGAGCAGCTCCTGCGGCCGGTTCGGGAGCCACCACTCCCCGGAGACGTAATTGACGTAGCGGATGTCGTCCGCCACGAAATCGAAGAGCGCCCGGAGCTTCTCGTCGCGCGTCTTCTTCCCCTTCGTCAGCTCCGCCGCGAGCCGCCGGACCTGATCGTCGGGCTCGGTGAAGCCCTTGACCGCGCCGCGATACCACTCCCGGAACTCATCCCAGCCGTGGAAGGTCGAGCCGACGACGACCGGCAATACCTCGGACATCTGCGGCGCGAGGGGCTCGTCAGGCACGGCCGGGGGGTCGTCCCAGACGAAGCGGGTGATCTCCCGGCCCTCCTTCTCGGCCTTGATGGTGCGGGCCGGGGCGCCGTTGAGCACGTCGACAGCGAGCGCGGAGCCCTTCGGGGAGTCGACGACCACCTCGTTGTAAAGGATGGGGTGGGTGGCAGTGGATCCGACGTAATCGATGAAATAGAAGGGGGCGTCGCCGCGGCGGCCGACGGGGCCGGCGGTCCAGGAGCGCACGGCGACCTCGACCACGTCGCCCGCCTTGAGCTCGGGCCAGCGAATGAAGGGGCGGCTCCCGCCGGCGCCCTGCTCCTCGGGGGCCGCGACGGTGCCGTCCTTCCTGTGCAGGCGCGCGAGCACGAGCTCCGTCTCGTCGCCCTCGGAGGGGACGTCGCGCTCGAATCGGTCCTGCTCGGTGCGGGGCTCGATCACGATCTCGCGCGCGTAGTGCATGAGCTGCGAGACGCGCTTGTCGGGGTGATACGTGACGACGCGGACCCAGTGGAGCTGGCGGTCGAAGATCTCGCCCTTCTTCGCCGGGTTGGTCGCGCCGCGCGCGAGGAAGACGTCGGGCGGCACGATGTACTGCTCGTCGGGCATCTTCTGCCGGCCCGCCGCCTGCGCGGAGGTCTCGCCGAGCCGGAACGCGAGCTCCGCCTTGAGGAATGGATCTCCGGGCTCGAGGTCCCGGGCCCTCCCGAGCGCGTCCATGGCGCGCGCGCCCTCGGCGGCGGCGCCGTGTACCGGGGCGCGGCCGCCGGCGGCCTCGGCCGCGCGCCGGGCCGACGCGAGGGCCTGGAACGCGGCCGAGCGGTTCGGCGCGACCTGCGCGGCGTGGAAGAGGACCTCGCGCGCCCAGGCGTAACGGCCCGCGTCGAGCAGGGCGCGGCCGATGTCGATGACGTCGTCGGCCGACTCCTGCTCGGCGAGGGTCGCCGCGGCGGCCGCCTCGACGGCCGCGCCGCCCACCGCCTGGTGCGCGCGCACGAAGCCGGAGTCGCGCGCGCCCGGCTGGATCTCGGCGAGGCGCCGCGCCGCGCGGAGCGCGAGGTCGGGCTGCGCGCGCGCGGCCGACTGGATTTCGAGCCACACGCTGATGGGGGTGCGGTCCTTGCGCTCGTCGGCGATCGCGAGCATCTCCTCGAGCGCCGCGCGCCCGAGGCCCACGGCGCCGAGCTGCCGCTTCACCATCGCGCGGATGAGCCGCGCCTCCGGATCGCGCGCCGATCGCAGCGGCTCGGCCTTGATCTCCGACGCGGCCCACTCGGTGAGGCGCGAGGAGAGGTGCGCCGCGACGAGCCGCCGCTGCGCGAACGCGGCCGACGCGGGGTCCTTCTCCGCCGCGCCGCGCGCCCGCGCCTGCTCGAGCCAGCCGCTCCGGTTCGCGCCGAAGGGCGAGACCCAGCCCGCCATCGCCAGCGTGTCCGGCGAGATGCCCTGGGACCGCGTGACCTTGTCGAGCAGGCCCGGCGCGCGCGGGGATCGCAGGTCCTCCGCGCCGCCCAGCGTCCGCACGATGGCCGCCGTCAGCGCCTGCTCCGGCGTCGCGGACTCGCCGACGTCGAGCGCCCTCTCCATCGAGGTCCGCACGGCCGCGAACACCGGCATCGGCCCCGCCGTCGCGCCCTCGCCCGCCGGCGCCGCGACGGACGCCGGCAGCTTCGTGAGGTCGGACGAGGTCGCGAGCGCGATCGGCCTGCGGTCCTCGTCGGTGAACCGGACCCGCACGCGGCCCTCGTCGCTCATCGATCCCGAGCAGACCTTCACCGCGAGCAGGTGATCGCCCGGCGCGGGCTGGATCCGCGCGGCCATGCGGTCCAGCGCCGCGCGCGGCAGCACCGCCTCGCTCGCCGCGACGTCGTGGCCGTCCCAGATGAGCCGCACCGCGCCGGTCGCGGCCACGTGCGCGACGATCGGCTTGCCCGTGAGCGAGGCGGGCACCGTGACGCGCGACGCGAGGTACGTGCACGTCTCGGAGCGCGGGTGGATGTAGAGGTCGAGCGGCACCCCGCGCGCGGTCGCGGCGGCCGGCAGCGCGCGGCGCCACGCGACGTCGTACACGCCCCACGCGTAGCGCGCGCTCATGTCCGAGAACCGCTGCCCCGGCGCCTCGGGCCCCTCGCGCCGCAGGAGGCCGCCGCCCGTGTTGTCCTGGAACGGGCCGAGGATAGCGAACGACCTCACGAGCCCCGAGGGATCGGCCGGCGCGTCGTAGGTGAGCCCGGCGGCCCCGGGCCAGGGCGCGCCCGCAGGCGCCGGCGCGAGCGAGAGGGCCAGCCACCGCGCGTCGTCCGCGATCGTCGAGCCGGCGTTCGGGGCGGAGGGCGCGCCATGTGGAGCGCGACCCGGAGCCCCGAGCGCTGAGCCCGACGCGATCGCCTCGAGCCCCTGGCGCGCGCGCCCCTCCGCGGCGCGATCGTCGAGCGCGGCCGCGACGACGAGCCCGGCGATCGCGTCGTCGCCGCCGCGCCGCGCCCGCGCGAGCGCGAGGCTCAGCATCTCGTCGGGCGTCGCGGCCGTCCATCGCGCCTGCGGCGCGCTCACCGCCTGCGCCACGGCCGCCGAGGGCGCCTTCGCGCCCGGATCCGCGGGCGCCGCGCCGGGCCGGAGGGGCGGCCGGATCACCGGCTTCGCGTTCTGGCCGGGCTTGCCGGGCGCCTCGCCGGGCTTCGCCGGCGCGGCGGGCCTCGCGGGCTGACCGCCCGGCGCCTGCGCGGGCGCGGCAAAGGGCCACAGGCCGCCGGCCAGGATCACGGCGCCCGCCGCCCACCGCAGCGCGCGCCGGCGCGATCTGCTCGACATCCCCCCCGCATCTCCAGCGCTCTGCCGCATCGGTCCTCGCTTCCGGGCCGATGCATACCCCGGCCGCGATCCCGCGGCGAGGGCGCCGGGGGGTCACTTCGACTGGATCGTGACCTGATTCGTCGCGACGTAGCGCGCCTGCGCCTCGGCGCCGGTGAGGTAGGCGTCGTAGGCGGGGTCGTTCTTCAGATAGCGCCGGTAGAAGGCCGTCACGTAGGCGCGGGAGAGCGCGTTCACGGTCGCGTTGTCGGCCGTGGCCTGGTTGCAGACGCTGCAGATGAAGCCGCAGCCGGCGACGTCGTCCAGGAAGCTCATGTGGTTCGCGCCGGTCACCGTCACCTCGATGCTCGGGGACGTCGTGCCGGCATAGAAGGTCGTGTAGTTGTCGGCGGCGGGGGCGCAGGACTGGAAGCCGCCGGCCGCGTCGATCGTCTCGCCGAGGAACCCCGTCGGGATGGAGAGCGGCATGAGGTCGCTCACGTCGGGGCAGTCCTGCGGGCTGCAGTTCATCGAGGAGTCGACCGGATCGAGCGTGATCGTGGCCTTGATGCGCGTGTCGAACGTCGCGGCGAGCAGCGAGACCTTGCCGCCGAGGGAGTGGCCCGTCGCGCCGGCGAGGTCGGCGTTCGCCTTGCCGGCGAGCGCGGGGGCCTGCGCGGCCCAGTCGAGCGCGCCGAGCACGTCGCGCGCGTTCTCGACGTGGTTCGCGCTCACGAAGCCGGCCGGGAAGTCGGCGGTGAGGGCCACGAAGCCGTGCGTCGCGAGGCGCCGGACGTAGCCGTAGTACTGCGTCGGCGGGATCTGGAAGCCGTGGGCGACCACGACCACGGGGTACGGGCCCGCGCTGGGGCCGGCGGTGGGATAAGCGCAATGGATCGGGACGTCGTTGCCGGTGGCGGCCACCGTGGTCGAGTCGTCGATCTCGGTGATGGTGTACGGGCCGTCCAGGTTGGGATCGGCGACCGGCTCGCCGGCGCCCGAGCCGCCGGTGTTGTCGCCGCCTTGCCCCCCGCCCCCCACGCTGGACGACGTGCTGGTGGTCGTGCCGGTGGTCGTGCCCCCGCCCGTGCCGGTGGTGGTGCCGGTGCCGCCGGGGAAGTTGGTCTCGTCGTCCGAGCCGCAGGCAGAGGCGATCGCCGCGAACGCAAGCAAACCCATCGCACGTAGATATTTCATGTGCGAAGCATCTAGACGAGCGGGCGGACGCAGTCAACGTGAATGGGGATGTCGAAATCGACGACGCGGCGCGCAACTTGGCCGGGCGCGCGCGCTGCCGGTAGGTTCCGGCGCATGCGACGCCTGACCTCGTGGCTCCTCGCGCTGGCGCTCGGCCTGGGCGCGGCGGTCTCACCCGCTCCGGCCCTCGCGGCGAAGGCGACGGTCGAGTGGAAATCCGTGGAGGCGCCGGCGGGCAGCGACCACGACCGGCTGGTGCGGATGCTGAAAGGGCTGCTCTCGAGCGCGGCGCGCAAGGCCGACTTCGGCAAGAAGACGAAATCGGTGGCGCTGACCGCGCGCATCGTGGCGTTCTCCTCGGTCACGCAGGGGGACGTGCACCGGGTGAGCTGCACGCTCGTGGGGCGCGTGGTCGGCGGCCCGACGGCGCGCTCGCGGATCTCGTTCGGCGGGCGGCCGGAGGAGCGGGCCGCGCTCGAGAAGCAGGTGCTCACCATGGTCGCGAACGGCATGGTGGGGCGCCTCGCGGAGATCGTCCGGAGGCGAACGGCCCAGGAAGAGAAGGCGGCCAAGGCCGCGAAGGAGGCCGCGAAGGAGAAGGAAGAGCGCGAGGTGGAGTGAGGGCGTGAGCGCCTCGCCGCGGCCGCGCGCGGTGATGTGACGGAAGGACGGCGCCGCGTCGTGGTCGGGCCGCCGCGCGGTCCCCTCGACCCCTCTTGGAAATTGGTCTACGAGGCGATCCTCCCCATGGAATACGACCGGATGCTCGCCGATCTCTTCGAGGAAGAGGATCGGGCTCGCGAGATGGCAGGCAAGCTCATCCAGCTCGCCCAGGGCTCCCGCGCAGCCGCCGCGGCGGAGCGGGACAGCCTGCTGGCGTTCCTCCGCGGCCCGATGGAGCGGCACATGACCTACGAGGAGGCCACCCTCTTCCCACACCTGGAGGGGCACGGGCTGGGCGAGGAGGTCCAGGTGGCCTTGAAGCAGCACGGGGCGATCCGGGAGGCGGCCGAGGCGCTCGCCAGCGCAGGCCCGGACGCCGACGTGGCGCAGATCATCGTCCACGTAGCCCGGCTGATGCTTCATCACACAAATTTCGAGGGCGATTACATCTATCCCGAGCTGACCCACGAGGAGTGGCGGGATCTGATGAAGGCCACGGTCACGGTCCGGCAGGGCGGGTGAGCGCTGGCCATGGCGGAAGGCGCGGTGCGGCTGTCCTCCAGGAAACCTCGACAGGGGCTTCCCCCCCGACGTAGGCTCTCCCATCCGGGATGACGATCGAAGCAGGGCAGGTGCTGAGCCAGCGCTACCGGCTCATCCGGCCGTTGGGTCAAGGCTCTCAGGCTTCGGTGTGGATCGCCGAGCACCTGGCCCTTTCCACGCAGGTCGCGGTCAAGCTGATCGACCCCGAGCTCGCCAAGAAGGAGGAGGCGCTCGAGCGCTTCCAGCGTGAGGCGACGGCCGCCGCGCAGCTCCGCAGCGCGCACGTCGTGCAGATCCTCGACCACGGCATCGAGGGAGACCAGCCCTTCATGGTGATGGAGCTGCTCGACGGGGAGGACCTCTTCGAGCGGCTCGAGCGGCGGAAGCGGCTATCGCTGCAGGAGACATCGAAGATCGTGACGCAGGTCGCCCGCGCGCTGACCCGCGCGCACGCGGCGGGCATCGTGCACCGCGACCTCAAGCCGGAGAACTTCTTCCTCGTCTCCAACGAGGACGACGAGGTCGTGAAGGTGCTCGACTTCGGCGTCGCGAAGGTGGTCGATCCGGCGAAGCAGCAGATGCGGCGCACGGGGGTCGGCACCCTGATCGGCACGCCGCACTACATGAGCCCCGAGCAGGTGAAGGGGATCGGAGAGGTCGACCTCCGCACCGATCTCTGGGCGCTCGGCGTCATCGCGTACCAGTGCGTGACGGGCGAGCTGCCGTTCGACAGCGAGGGGGTCGGCGATCTGCTGATCAAGATCGCGACGGGCGAGGCGCCCGTTCCATCGAAGACGCGGCCGGATCTGCCGAAGGCGTTCGATGCGTGGTTCGCGCGGGCGTGCGCGCGCGATCCGGCGCGGCGCTTCGCGAGCGCGCGCGACCTGGCGGAGTCGCTCGCGCGCGTCGCGGGGTTGTCGACGGACACGCCGAGCACGGGGGGCGCGGAGCCCGCCGCCCCGAAGCCGCCCGCTGCGCTGCCGCGACCGAGCGGGGGGCGCGGGTCGATGCCGAGCATCCCGGCGGACGAGGGGCGGAGCTCGGGGCCGCCATCCGCGCCGCGGCCGCCCGTCGCGCCGAAGCGAGACGCGCAGGCCGCGAAGCGCGCGAAGGACGCGCAGGCCGCGAAGGACGCGCAGGCCGCGAAGGACGCGCAGGCCGCGAAGAGCGCGGGGGCGAAGGGGCGCTCGCAGCTCCAGTCGATGAACCTCGAGGACGTGCTCGAGGACGAGGGCGAGGAGATCGACGAGGTCGAGGAGATCGAGGCGAAGCAGGCGCCGGCGCGCAGGTCGACGCCGCCGCGCGCCGCGTTCGAGAGCCACGAGGTGCATTTCGAGAGTGAGGCGCCGCCGGCGATGCGCGACGCGCCGGGCCCGCGGCCGGCGCCCGTGCGGCCCGCGCCGCCGTCGACCGGCGGAGCCGGGATCCCGCGCCCGCCGCTGCAGCCGCGGCTGGCATTGCCGGTCCGCGCGCCCGACGAGCCGCGCATCTCGGTCGCGAGCAGGCCGGTGCCGTCGTCCACGGTGAGCGGGCTGGCGAGCGTCTCGCCGCCTCCGGAGCTCGACGCCGGCGGGCGGCGCCGCAAGCTCACGCGCTACTTCGCGCTGGGCCTCCTCGCGCTCGTGGGCGGCGTCGTCTGGACGGTCGTGCGCTCGCAGATGGTGCCGAGCAACCCGGACGCGGTGGTCCCGCCCAACGCGGCGACCGAAGGGCCGACGGCCGCGCCGGAGCCGTCGTTGCCGCCGCCCGCCGCGACGCCCGGACCGTCCACGAGCGCGTCCGCCGCGCAGGCCGTCGATCCGGGCCGGCTGTCGACCGGCGTCGCGCCGCTGCCGCCGCCGCCGAAGGTCACGGCGCCGGTGGGACGGCCGCGACCGAAGAAGGACGATATGACGATCGAGATCCCGCTGCCCGCGGAGGACCTGCCGCCCCCGGCGCCTTGATGCCCGCGAAGCCCCCGCCAGAGCGGTGTTCATCTGCGCGCTACGGGCTCAGCCGCTAGGCAGGCGAGTGAGGCGTACAAGAGTACGTCGCAACGGGCCAACGACGCGGATGAGCCCGTAGCGCGCAGATGAACACCGCTCTAGTTGAGAAGCTTGCGCGAGAGGTGGCGGACCGCGTCCTGCGCGGCGCCGCGGAGCGCGGTCTCGACCGCCTTCGACGACGTGTCGCCCCGCACGAGGATCGCGTACGCCTCGCCCTCCGTCTCGAACGACGCAAGCGGTAGCTCGCTCGCGGGCTCCGCCGCGCGGATCGGCACCTGAACATCGAGCGAGCCGACCTTCAGCTCGACGAACCCAACGATCTCGGCCTCGGATAGGGTCTGCATGTCGTTAACGTGCGCCCTCGATCCTGCCTCCGCAAGGTCAGGTTTTTCCCGCGCGCAGCACGCGTTCGAGGGATGTCACGACGCGCTCGTAGAGGGCGTGGTCGCGCGCGGGATCGGCAAGCTCGGCGGCCGGGATTGGCGGGAGCACGTGGAAGCCGATGCGCGACGGGATCCACGGGAGCAACAGCGTCGGCCAGATGGAGGCGACGGCCGCGACGGCGGCGTACCGCCGGGGCAGTCCGGCGGCGCGCGCGAGCCGGAGCGAGAGCGCGGCGGTCGCCACGCCGAGCGCGGGGAGCGGGGCGCGGTGGACGCCCAGCCAGCGCGTGCCGAGGATC
Organism: uncultured Polyangiaceae bacterium; assembly: GCA_964421485.1. Lineage (GTDB taxonomy): Bacteria > Myxococcota_A > Polyangia > Polyangiales > Polyangiaceae > CAYQYG01. Next base: position 10,712 of record CAYQYG010000103.1, read on the forward strand.
CACGAGACGGCGCGGCCGTGCGCGAGGATCGGGAGCGTGACGTGGCTGCCCGTGATGGCGAGCGGGACGATGTCGAGCCCGTGCTCCCGCGCGAGCCGGATCCAGCCCTTGCGGCCCGCGAAGTCGACGCGGCGCGCTCGCCAGATGGGGCGCGTGGCCTCGTGGTCGCCGCCCGGGAAGAGCAGGAGCGGCGCGCCGGCGCGGCGTGCCAGCGCGGCGCCGGTGCGCGTCGCCTCCACGGCGCCGAGCCCCCGGAGGACGTCGCCGAGCAGCGGCACGCGGAGCGCGGCGGGGTGCGCCATGCCGGCGATCGGCCGCGCGTCGCCGAAGCGCTCGTACCACTGGAGCGTGAGCGCCCAGAGCTCCGCCGCCCCCATGCCGGAGTGGTTCGCGATGATCACGTAGCGGTCGTGCGACGGCAGGTGATCGAGGCCGTGCACCGACGACGGCCACATGCGCCGCACGACCGGGGCGATGACCCGGCGGAGGGGCTCGACCATCGCGCCGTCGATGCGCCCGGGGTGCGTTGACGACCGATCGCTGGGCAAGGTGCGGGGGACGCGGCGCGCGCGTCAGTTCTTCAGGGTGGTGAGCCGGTCCGCCATGATGCTGCGGTAGCTCCGGTAGACCTGCAGCACGATCGCGAGCGCGATGGCGGCCTCGCTCGCGGCGAGCACGATGATGAAGACCGTGAACACCTGGCCGGAGACGCCGCCGGCGACGAAGTGCTCGAACGCGACGAAGTTCAGCGCGGCGGCGTTCAGGATGAGCTCGACGCCGAGCAGGATGCCGACGGAGTTCTTCCTCGTCATCACGGTGAGGAGGCCGAGGCCGAAGAGGACGGCGGCGACGGTGAGGTAGTGGACGAGCCCGATCTCCATGACGACTACCCCTTCTCCCAGGCGCGCTTCACGGCGCGGCGGGCCAGCACGACGGCGCCGATCATCGCGGCGAGCAGGACGACCGAGCCGATCTCGAACGGCAGGAGGTACTCGCCGAGGAACGCGTGGCCGAGCTTCGCGGTCGAGGGGGTCGCGGGCTTCATCTCGCTGGGCCACGGCGTCTGGGTGGCGACCTTGCCGAGCACGAGCAGGACGGCCGTCACGAGCCCGAACGCGATGCCGAGGCCGGCGCGCGGGTTCGAGACCTTCATGTCCTCGATGCGGCTCGTGAGCATGACCGCGAAGAGGATCAAGGTCAGCGTGCCGCCGACGTAGACGAGCACCTGCGTCGCCGCGAGGAAGTCCGCGGAGAGGGTCACGTAGAGGCCCGCGATGCCGAGGAAGGTGCCGAGCAGCGCCAGTGCGGAGTGGATGATGTTCTTGGAGAACGCCACGATGCCGGCGGAGCCGAGCGTCAGCGCGGCGAGGCCGAGGAAGACGAGTACGCTCAGGGGAGGCATGACCAGAGGCCGCGACGTTAGATCGCGGCATCGCGGCCTTCAAAGGAAAACGCCTGTCCGGCGCTACGCGGAGGGCGCGGCCGCGGCCGCGGCCGCCTCGCCGCCGCCGACCGCGGCCTTGTCGGCGATCTCGGGGCCTTTGAAGTAGACGTCCATCGCGTACCCGATGTCGGCGGTCGCCTCGGCGCCGCCCGGCTCACATTTCGACGGATCCATGTCGGAGCCGGAGGCCATCGCGGTGGTGTAGGCGTTGCAGGTCGGGTAGCCGCAGGCGCCGCAGTCGGTCTGCGCCGTGAGGCTCTCCAGCAGCGAAGCGAACTTCTTCACGTCGCCCTTGGGCGTGGCGATGACGCTGCCCTTGATCTTCGAGGCCTTGCTCTGATCGACCTGGACCTTGCCCTTGGCCTTGCCGCCGCCGGCGCTCTTCTTCTTCTTGCTCGCGTTCTCCTTGCGCCAGATCGCGCGGAGCTCCTCGAGGATGGCCGGGTTGTCGCGCATCGCGCGCTCGCGGGCCTCGCGGGCGTGGGGGCCGTACTCGCCGACCGGGACCTCGCCGAGGTCCTTCGGGGCCTTGTAGAGCGGGACGAGGCCCTCGGGGATGAAGCGGAACGTGAGGTGGTCGAGCGTCGGGGCCGCGCCCTCGAACTCGCGAGTGTGGCGGATCGCGCCGGTCGACTCGGTCTTGCACGCCTCGACGCAGAGGCCGCAGTACATGCACTTGCCCATGTCGATGTCGAAGCGGCTCATCGCCTGCTTCTTCGTCGCCGGGTCCTTCACGAGGTCGATCGCGATGCACTCGATGGGGCAGGAGCGCTCGCAGCGCTTGCAGCCCGTGCAGATGTCCATCTGCACCTCGAGGAAGCCGCGGTAGCGCGGGGGGAGCATCTCGGTGACCGGGCGATCCGTCCTGTCCGGGTACTGGACCGTGATCGGCTCCCGGAACAGGTGCGAGAACGTCACGGCCATGCCTTCGAGGATGGTGTTGGCCGCGGTGGAGATGCTCTTGATGTACTGGGCGAGATCCATGCGGAGGCGTTCTCCAGGGTCAGGGTCGCTGCGCGGGGCAGGCCCGGAGGGGCCGCGAGGCTAGCAGATCCGCCGGTCGACTTCAGCTTCGCGGCGCGTTCAGCTCACGTTGCGAATATCGGTGGTGGGGCGCGCAACACGCGGGTCAAGGGCGGGTTTGGGCGCGGGCGCGCCGCGCGCTCCGGCAACTTGACGTGTGCCGGGGGAGTCACGCATGGTCGCCCCGCCATGCCCGATCTCCACCTTGCTGGGACGTACACCGCGCTCGTCACCCCCTTCACCCCCGACGGGGAGGCGGTCGACCTCGACGCGCTCGAGGCGCTCGTCGAGGCGCAGATCGGCGGGGGGGTCGAGGGCCTCGTGCCGTGCGGCACGACCGGGGAGGCGCCGACGCTCTCCGACGAGGAGGCGGGCGTGGTCATCCGGCGAGTGATCGCCGTCGCCAAGGGCCGCGTCCCGGTGCTCGCCGGGACCGGTTCGTTCTCGACGAAGAAGACGATCACCGCGTCGAAGGCCGCGCTCGCCGCGGGGGCGGACGGGGTGATGGTCGTGATGCCCTATTACAACAAGCCCTCTCAGGAGGGCATGCGCGAGCACGTGCTGGCGGTGGCGAAGGCCGTGGGGGCGCCGATCGTGCTCTACAACATCCCAGGGAGGTCGGTGGTCGACCTCGCCGCCGAGACGACGGAGCGGATCTGCGCGGCGGCGCCGAACGTGGTGGGGCTCAAGGACGCGACGGGGAACGTGCTGCGGTGCCAGGAGATCGTGCGACGGCTCGGGGACCGGCTGGCCGTGATGAGCGGCGACGACGCGCTGACGGTCGGGATGATGGCGACCGGGGCGCGCGGGGTGATCAGCGTGACGTCGAACGTGCTGCCACGCGAGGTGAGCGACGTGGCGCGGCTCATGGCGGCCGGGGAGATCGCGCGGGCGCGGGCGCTGCACCTGTCGCTGCTCGAGGTGCACGGGCTGATGTTCGTCGAGCCGAACCCGGCGCCGGCCAAGGCGGCGCTCGCCGGCATGGGGCGGATGAGCGCGGCGGTGCGGCTGCCGCTCACGCCGGCCAGCGAGGGGACGCGCCGGCAGATCGCGGCGGCGCTCGGGCGCCTCGCGGACGCGCGGGTAGGGGCCGCGGCATGAAGAAGGGGGCGAACGGGGGCGCAGGGCGCGACCAGGCGACCCGGAGCCCCGAACGTCGAACCGACGGCGGCGGCGAGCTGCCCGCCGGGCCGGAGCCGCTCCGGATCGCGGTCCACGGGGCGGGGGGCCGGATGGGCAGTTGCGTGACGCGGATCGCCGCGGCGGAGGGGATCCGCGTGGTGGGCGCGATCGTGTCGCGCGGGTCGGCGCTGATCGGGCGGGACGTGGGCGAGGTCTCGGGGGCGGGCAACCTCGGGGTGGCGATGAGCGACGACACGGCCGCGGGGCTGCTCGGCGCGGACGTGGTGGTCGACTTCTCCCGGGCGGACGCGCTGCCGCGGCTGCTGCAGCTCGCGGCGCGGGGCGGGGTGGCCGTGGTGAGCGGGACGACGCGGCTCGACGCGACCTGCGAGAGGCTGCTCGACGAGGCCGCGCGGCAGGTGCCGGTGCTCTGGTCGCCGAACACGAGCGTCGGGATCCACGTGCTGGCGCAGCTCGCGGCCCAGGCGGCGCGCGTGCTCGGGCCCGGCTTCGACGTGGAGATCGTCGAGACGCACCACCGGGCGAAGGTCGACGCGCCGAGCGGGACGGCGGTGCGGCTCGCGGACGCGATCCGGGAGGCGCGCGAGGGGCTCCAGGCGGTGTACGGCCGGGAGGGGAACGTCGGACCGCGGCCCGCGGCCGAGATCGGGGTGCTGGCGGTGCGCGGGGGGGACGTGATCGGCGATCACACGGTGCACCTGCTCGGACCCGGCGAGCGGATCGAGCTGACTCACCGCGCGACGAGCCGGGACCTCTTCGCCCGCGGGGCGCTGCGCGCCGCGCAATATCTGCGCGGGAAGCCGCCGGGGCGGTACTCGATGGCCGACGCGCTGGGCGGCTGAGCGGCGCCGCTCAGCCCGCGATCCCGGCGAGCGGCGGCGGGGCGTCGGTCGCGGAGAGCGGCACGGCCGCGGCGACCTCGGGCAGCCGCTGGCCCCAGGGCCAGGGGATCACGGACGGCGCATCGCCGCGCGGGATGAGCACGACCACCTCGGCGGGCCCGGCGGGCGCGTCGGTGGGCAGGGAGATCTCGATCAGCCGGGTCTGCGGGATGTGGATGAGCACCTTGTAGGCCTGGACCGGTTGGACGTCGGACATGGTTTCCTCCGCGGGCCGCGCGATCGCGACAAGAAGCGCCGGCGCGGGCGGGCCCTCATCAGGGAGTTACGGGGAGGGGAGCGACGTCGTCGCGGGTTGGGCGGCCGACGACGACGAGGGCGCGGGTGGGGAGGTTGTTCGCCGGAGCGGAGCGAACTAGGCTGGCACCCGCGTATGGAGACGCTGGCCGCACGGATCGAGCGCGATGGGGCGCTCCGGGACACGGATGCCGTCGGCTGGGTGATCCGCCTCGCCAAGCGCATCGAGCGGATCCACGCGCGCGGGCGGGCCCACGGCCGGATCTCGTCGCAATGCGTGTTGATCGGCGGGGACGCGTGCACGTCGCGGGGCGTTCTGGTCGATCCGGCGCAGGAACGAGACCTCTTGAGCCATCGTTCGCCGGAGCGCGCGCTGGGTGAGCGACCCTCGAAGCACGACGACACCTGGGCAGTGGCGGTGACGCTCTACGAGGCGCTCTCGGGAACGGTTCCGTTCCCGGCCACGACGGATCGCGAGCTGCTCGAGCGCATCGTCGCGGAGAAGCCGACGCCGCTCGCGGTGTTCGACGTGGGCGACAACGCGCTGCAGGCTATCCTGGATCGCGCGCTCGCGCGGGATGCGCCGCGGCGGCTGCTCGAGCTGGCCGAGCTCCGCAAGGCGCTCGAGACATGGCCCAAAGCCGCGCAGCTCGGCCCCCTGCCGCCGCTGGATGACCCTTCGGAGGCGGCGCCCCCGGTGCGCCCTGCCTCCGAGATGATGGCGGACGAGGACGATCCGGACGCGGTCACGCGGGTGCGGGCCGATATCGTCCCGTACCTGCAGGATCTGCTGAAGGGGGTGGAAGCGGCGAGGAGCGCGACGAGCGCGGCGCCGCCTGCGAGCGCGGCGCCGCCTGCGAGCGCGGCGCCGCCTGCGAGCGCCCGGCTGCCTGCGAGCGCCGCGCCGCTTTCGAGAACACCTGACAAGAAGCCGGCAGCGCGGAAAGGACCGCTGACGGGGCTGTCGAGCCTCGGCCTGCGCGCGCCGTCGCAGCCGCCCGGTCCCGCGACCACGCCGCCGCCACGTGCGGTCGTGCCGGCTCCGGCGAGCACGCCGGCTCCGGCGAGCACGCCGGCTCCGGCGAGCACGCCGGCCTCGACGAGCGGGCCGCTGCCGGCGCCGCCGCCGCCGTGGACACGGCCCGCGGCGCCGGCGACGGATGAAACGACGCCGTCGCCTCCCGTCGATCAGCTCGCGGCCACCACGGTCTTCGAGCCCCTGCAGCCGATCGATCAGCTCGCGGCCACCAAGGTCTTCGAGCCCTCGCAGCCGGTCGATCAGCTCGCGGCCACCAACATCGTCGATCCTGACTCGCACAAGCCTGCCCCCGGGCCGGCGCGCCCGGCCGCGCGCTCGCAGCCGGAGATCGCCGGCGGCGCGGCGGCGGATCTTCCGCCGCTCGTGGACGAGGATGTGGGGGGGGCCGAGCCGGAGGATCCGCTCGCGCTGCCTGGCTCGTGGACGAAGCTCGACGCGCCCGGCGCGCGGCGGCAGGAGGCCTCGCAGGCGCCCAAGGCCGCGCAGGCGCGCCCGGAGCCCGCGGCCGCCGCCGAGGTGACGCCGCCGAAGCGCGGGCGCACAGGGCTGATCCTCGCCGCCCTGGCCGCCGTGGCGGCGGGCGGGGCCGCGGCCTGGTGGACGCAGCAGGGCGCGTCGGCGCCGGCCGACCCGGCGCCGGCCACGCAGGCGAGCCCGGTCCCCTCGACCGCGCCGGCTCCACCGACGGCCACGGCCTCCGATGCGCCCGTGACATCGGCCGCGGTGACATCGGCCGCGGCGAGCGAGGCGCCCGCGTCCTCCGCGCAGGCCGGGTCTCCGGACGTGACGGCGTGCGTGATCCCGCTCTTTGCGAAGGGCACATTCGACGAGTCGTCCAAGCCGGATTTCGGGTTCCTGTGCCGCGAGCCGGATCCGCGGCGCGGGACCGCGGCGATCAAGAAGCAGGTGGTGCTGGCCGCGGCAAAGAGGAGCGTGTCGGACGGGATGCGGGAGTGGGCGCTGCTCGGGTGGTACGAGCTGGCGGCCTACTCGGTGATGCGCGCGCGCTGCTGTCCGAGCTCGCCGGAGGTCAAGCTGCCCCCGGTGCCGAGCCCTTGCCATTCGCTCGACGGCGCGCTGAACGCCCTCGGCGCGGCCGCGGCGAAAGCAAAGGACCCCAAGGACAAGGCGCTGGACGCGGCCGTCAAGAAGTACACGGACGAGGTGTACTGTCTCGTCCGGGCCGGAGGGACGAGCCTCTTCGGGTACGTCGGGCCTCCGAAGGGCGGCGAGGACACGACCTTCCGGAAAACCCTTGCGCGCGCGACCAGGCGCTAGCCTCGCGCGGGGCCTCGCGAACGGCGGCGTTCTGGGGTAGCGTCCGCGCCCCATGTCCACCGAAACGCGCGATCTGCTGCTCGAAATCGGCGTCGAGGAGCTGCCCGCCTCCTTCGTCGACGCCGCGCTCCGGGCGCTGCCGGAGCTCGCCGGCAAGCGCCTCGCCGATCTGCGGCTGGCCCACGGCGCAATCCGCGCGCTCGGCACGCCGCGGCGCCTGGCGCTGCTGGTCAGCGGGCTGTCGGCGCGCCAGCGGGACCTCGAGGAGGAGCTCACCGGGCCGCCGGTGAAGGCGGCCTTCAAGGACGGCGCGCCGACCAAGGCGGCCGAGGCGTTCGCGCAGAAGCTCGGCTGCGCGGTGAGCGATCTCCGGCGCGTCGCCGGGCCGAAGGGCGAGTACCTCGCCGGCACGCGCCGCGAGACGGGCAGGCCGGCGGTGGAGCTCTTGCCCGAGCTCCTCGCGTCCCTCGTGCCGGCGATCCCGTTCCGCAAGTCGATGCGCTGGGGGACCGGCGAGATGGCGTTCGGGCGGCCGATCCACTGGATCGTCGCGCTCTTCGGCGCGGACGTGGTGCCGGTCGAGATCGCCGGCGCGCGGAGCGGGCGTGCCTCCCGCGGCCACCGGTTCCTCGCGCCCGGCGCGGTGGAGATCGGCTCGGCGGCGGACTACGTCGCGGCGCTGCGCGCGGCGCGGGTGCTCGTCGATCCGGAGGAGCGGGCCGCGGTGATGCGCGAGCGGCTCGACGCGGCCGCGCGCGAGGCGGGCGGGGCGCTGATCGAGGACGAGTTCCTCGTGCGGGAGAACCTGTCGCTCGTGGAGGAGCCGCACGTGGTGCTCGGCGGGTTCGAGGAGGAGTTCCTCGAGCTGCCCGAGCGGGTGATCCTGGAGGTCGCCAAGGGCCACCAGCGGTACTTCGGGCTCCGCGATCTGCGGACGGGCGCGCTCCTGCCGCGGTACCTCGCGGTCGTGAACACGGCGGAGGCGCCGGAGAACATCCGGCGCGGCAACGATCGGGTGATGCGCGCCCGGCTCTCCGACGCGCGCTTCTTCTACCGCGAGGACCTCAAGGTGCCGCTCGCGGAGCGCCGCAGCAAGCTCGCCGGGATCGTGTTCCAGAAGCGGCTCGGGACGATGCTCGCGAAGGCCGAGCGGATCGAGCGGCTGGCGCGCGAGCTCGGGCTCATGCTCTCGCTGCCCGAGCCGGTCATCATGGCCGCGGCGTCGGGCGCGCACCTCGCGAAGTGCGACCTCGTCGCGCTGATGGTCGGCGAGCTGCCCGAGCTCGAGGGCGAGATGGGCCGCGCGTACGCGATCGCGCAGGGTGTGAGCCCCGATGTCGCCGACGTGATCCGGGACCACTACGCGCCGCGGGGCGCGGCCGACGCGACCGCGCCGACGCACGCGGCCGCGCTCGTCGCGATGGCCGATCGGCTCGACACGCTGGTCGGCTGCTTCGCGATCGGCCTGACGCCGACCGGCGCGGCGGATCCGTACGGGCTGCGGCGCGCCAGCATCGGCGTGCTGCGGACGCTGCTCGACCGCGAGCTCGACCTCCGGCTCGGCGACGCGTTCCGCGCGGCGTACGACGGCTACGCGGGCGCCACGCTCGACCTCGGGCGGGACGAGCTCGCGGCGCGCCTCGGCGAGTTCTTCGCCGAGCGGCTCCGCGGGATGCTCGCGGACCGGCTGCCGCACGACGCGGTCGCCGCGTGCCTGCCGGCGGCGGCCGATCGCCCGCTCGACGTGCGCGCCCGCGCGTCGGCGATCGCGGCGCTCGACGCGGAGACCCGCGCGCGCGTCGGCGAGGTCTTCAAGCGCGCCACGAACATCGCCGACAAGGCGCCGCCGGGCGAGCCCGCGCCGCCCTCGGGCGAGGGGATCCACGCGACCGAGATCGCGCTGCACGAGGGCTACGTCGCGCTGCGCGCGCGCATCGAGCGGAGCGCCCGGGCCGGCGCCTACGCCGAGGCCTTCGGCGCCGTGGCGGAGCTCACGCCGCTGCTCCACCAGTACTTCATCGACGTCTTCGTGATGACCGAGGACGCGGCGCTGCGGGACAACCGCCTCCGCCTGATGCGCTCGATCTCGGAGACCTGCTCGAGCCTCGCGCGGCTCGAGCTGCTCGGCGTCAGTTGATCGAGGGCGTGACGCCGAGCTCCTGGAGCACGTTGTCGGCGCCGCTGACGGCGTCCATGACCCAGAGCATGTAGCGCAGGTCGACGTGGATCGTGCGCGTGACGGCGGGCATGAAGAGCCAGTCGGAGGCCATGGACTCGTAGTTGCCGTCGAACGCGAGGCCGACGAGCTCGCCCTTCGCGTTCAGCGTGGCGGAGCCGGAGTTGCCGCCGGTGATGTCGAGGTCGCTGAGGAAGCAGACGGGGACCTCGCTCATCGTCGTGTCGACGTAAGGCCCGTACTTCTTGGCCTCGACGGCGTCGAGCAGCGCCTTCGGCGAGTCGAAGGGCTCCTTGCCGGTGCTCTTCTTCACGACCTCGCTCAGCACCGTGAAGGGGCGGGTGACGGGTGAGAGCTGGGTGGGGCGGTAGCCGCGCACGGTGCCATAGGTGATGCGGAGCGTGCGGTTCGCGTCGGGCGCGACCATGCCGCCCTGGAATTTGCGCAGCGCGTCAGTGTAGCGCGGGCGCTCGAGGCTCATCGCTCCCTCGTACGCCTTGTTGCGATCCTCGATCACCTTGAGGGCCGGCCGGACCTCGAGCGCGAGGCGGATCATCGGATCCTGGCTGCGCTTCAGATCGGCGAGCTTGGCGGTCTTGAGCTGCTTGATCCGGGTCGCCTCGTCCTCGAGGCGGGTGCCCGCGTAGATCTTGTTGATCGCCTCGTCGAGCGCCGCGTCGGTGACCTCTTTGCTCTTTCCGAGCACGCTGGCGAGGATCGCCGGGCGATCCTTCTCGAGCAGGCGCGCGGCGCGCTGGAGGGCGAGCTTGAACGCGGCGCGATCGAGCTCGCGATCGTAGGACTTCTGGAGCCGCGCCTGCTCCTCCTCCAGCCGCTGCCAGTTGCGCTCCTGGTAGTCGGGGTCGCGCTCGGCGTCGGGCTTGGGGCGCTCCTCGGCCATGCGCACGATCTTGTTCGCGGCGCCGAGCAGGCGCGTCATGCTCATCGTCTCGAGCAGGGCGGCGTCGTGCTCGCGCGTCTTTTCGCGGCCTTCGAGCAGCTCCTCCATCTTCTCGATCACGTCGCCGTGGGCCGCCTTCCGGCCGGGATCGGCGTTGATCCATGCCTGGAGGTCTTCCTCGAGAGACGCCTTCTTCTTCGCGAGGCCGCCCTTGTCGAGGCCGTCGAGGAGGCCGCGGAGCTTGAGGAGGTAGTTCGAGAGGCCCGAGATCGTGAGCTCGGCCTTGATGCGGAGCGCGGGATCCTTGCGGCTCAGCCCGTCGAAGAGCGCGATGAACTCCTCGCAGAACTTCACCTGCTCGGGGTAGCGGAAGGTGACGGCCGCGGTGACCTCGGCCGCGGTGCGGAGGCGGTTGGTCTGGCCCGGGTAGCCGGCGATCATCACGAGGTCGTTCTCGCGCAGCGGCGAGGTGGCGAGCTTGAGGTGGTGCGGCGGGCGGTAGGGGACGTTGGTGCCGGCGTGATCGGCGGGCTTGTTGTCGGCGCCCACGTACGCGCGGAAGAACGCGAAGTCGCCGCCGTGGCGGGGCCAGCGCCAGTTGTCGATGTCGCCGCCGAAGTTCCCGATGCCGTCCGGGGGGATGTAGACGATGCGGACGTCCTTGATCTCGAGCTGCTCGATCAGCGTGTACTGGGCGCCGCCGAAGTGCTCGGCCACGGAGCAGCGGAGGCCGGGGCGGCCCTTCTCGCACGCGGCGACGAGCTGCTTCTGGCGATCCTCGATCTTCTTGTAGCGATCGGCCGGGCTCGCGATCGCGTCGAGGCCGGCGCGCACCTCGCCGGTGACGTCGCGGAAGGACTGCGTGACGAAGATGCGCGCCATGGGGCCGGCCCACTTCTCGTCGGCGCGCGTCTTCGCGAGGTAGCCGTCCTTGAGCAGGTTCTCCTTCGGCGTGGAGTTGAACTGGAGGGCGCCGACCGAGCAGTGGTGGTTGGTCGCGACGAGGCCGTCGGCGGAGACGAAGGACGCCGAGCAGCCGCCGAGGCTGACGATCGCGCCGAGCGGGAACGCGGTGGGATCGGTGAGCGCCTTGGGATCGATCTGCAGGCCGAGCGCCTTGAGCTGCTCGGCGTGCTGGCCCATCTGCTCGGGCATCCACCTGCCGCCGGGGTTCTCGAACCTGGGCGCGGCGGCCGCCGGCGCGGCCGCGGGGGCCGCGGTGGGCGGCGAGGACGCCGCC
>CAYQYG010000104.1:0-21924 GCA_964421485.1 uncultured Polyangiaceae bacterium
CCCCGTGCGCCCCCCCCGCTGCTACCGTCTCCCCCCACGATGCCCCCGCCCGCCGGCACCCCCCCCGAGCTCTCCGCCCAGCCCTCGGTCCACGCTCGGGGCTCCGGGTCGCGCCCCACGTGGCGCGCCCTGCGCCCCGAACCCCGGTGGCGCCGCGCGCTCCCGTTCGCCATCGCGCTCGCGCTCGTCACCTTCGTGCTCGCCCGGCTCGACCGCCGCGCATTCCTCGCCGCGCTGGCGCGCGTCGACGCCCCCTCGTACCTCGCGTTCACCGCCGCCTTCGTCCTCGCGCTCCTCTCGGCCGACACCTTCGCCACCGTGCTCGTCTACCGCCGATCCGTCGCGCCGATCTCGTTCCGCAGCTTCTTCGTGCTCCGCGGCGCCTCGTATCTCCCCTCGCTGCTCAACCACCACGTCGGCCAGGTGTTCATCGCCGTCTCCCTCTCGCGCGCGCACGGCGTCCCCCTCGCGCGCGTCGCGGGCGCCACCCTGGTCGTCTATGCCTCCTGGCTCGGCTGCCTGCTCCTCCTCGCCGCCGCGGCCTTCCCGCTCCACGGCCTCCCGGCCGCCTGGTCCGCCCTCGCCCTCGCCCCGGGCCTCGTCTACCTCGCGCTGCTCGCCGCGCGCCCCGCGCGGCTCGCGCGGATCACGTGGCTCTCGCCCCTCTTCGAGGCCGGCGTCCGCGGGCACCTCGTCGCGCTCGCCTCGCGCCTCCCGCACCTCGCCGTCCTCTTCGCGGGCACCTGGCTCCCCTTCCGGTTCTTCGGCGTCTCCATCCCCCCGGGCGCGGCGGCGCTCTACGTCCCGATCCTGATGGTCGCCGTCACCCTCCCGATCACCCCGCAGGGGTTCGGCACGCGCGACGTGCTCGCCGCGGCCTTCTTCGAGCGGTTCGCGGCCGGCGCCACGCAGGAGGAGCGGCTCGCCGCGATCGCCGCGGCGACCACCAGCTGGGCCGTCGCCGTCACCCTCGTCGACGTCGTGCTCGGCCTCGCGCTGCTCCGCGCCGCGCTGCCGGCGGGCGTGACGCGCGCCCCGCGCGGCGGCGGCGAGGGCGTCGACCCCGCCGCATGAATTTGCGATGCTCCCGCCCATGTCCCCTGCGTCCAAGGCCCGGCTCCTCGTCGTCGACGACAACGTCGAGATGGCCCGGCTCCTCGTCGACCAGCTCTCCGACGCCGGGTACGTCGTCGAGGCCGCGCGCGGCGGCGAGGAGGCCCTCGCGGCGGCGCGCGCGCGGCCGTTCGACCTCGTGATCACCGACCTCCGCATGGAGGAGGTCGACGGCTTCGACGTGCTCGAGGGCGTGCGGGCGCAGGACCCGAGCATCCCGGTCCTCCTCATGACCGCGTTCGGCGGCATCGACACCGCGATCGAGGCCATCAAGCGCGGCGCCTACCATTACCTCACCAAGCCGTTCCGCCTCGGCGAGGTGCTCGTCTATGTCGAGCGCGCGCTCGCGGATCGGAGGCTGCGCGACGAGAACCGCGCCCTCCGGCGGGCCGCGGAGGAGCGCGGAGGCTTCGGCGGCATGGTCGGCAAGAGCCCGGCGATCCGGGCGCTCATCGAGCTCATCGAGCGCATCGCCCCCAGGGCCGCGCCGGTGCTCATCCGCGGCGAGAGCGGCTCGGGCAAGGAGCTCGTCGCGCGCGCCCTCCACGCGCACGGCGGCCGCCGCGAGCGCCCCTTCGTCGCGGTCAACTGCACCGCGCTGCCCGAGGCCCTGCTCGAGAGCGAGCTCTTCGGCCACCTGCGCGGCGCCTACACCGGCGCCACCACCGCGCGCCGCGGCCTCTTCGTCGAGGCCGACGGCGGATCCCTCTTCCTCGACGAGATCGGCGACATGCCCCCGAACCTCCAGGCCCGCCTGCTCCGCGTCATCGAGGACGGCGAGGTCCGCCCCGTCGGCTCCGACGCCTCCCGGAAGGTCGACGTGCGCGTCATCGCGGCCACCCACCAGGACCTCGAGCAGCGCGCCAGGGACGGCCTCTTCCGGCGTGATCTCTATTATCGGCTCGACGTCGTCCCCCTGACCGTGCCGCCGCTGCGCGAGCGCGCCGAGGACATCCCGATGCTCGTCGACCATTTCCTCGAGCGCGCCCGCGCGCGGAACCCCGGCGCCCGCGCCCGCGGCTTCACGCCTGCGCTCGTCGCCGCGCTCTCCGCCTGCCCCTGGCCCGGCAACGTGCGCGAGCTGGAGAACGTCGTCGAGCGCCTCGTCATCGTGGCCAATCAGGAGATCGTCGACGTCGCCGATCTCGAGCTGTTCGCGCCGGGCGTCCTGGTGCGGTCTTCGCCCCTCGGCGAGGCCAAGGCCCAGCTCTACACCCTGCGGCAGCTCGAGAGCGAGTACATCGGATGGGTATTGCAACAATGCAATGGCAACAAGACCCGGGCCGCCCAGATCCTCGGCATCGACGTGTCGACCATCCACCGCCGCGAGCGCGAGCGGGGGTCGCAATAATCCAGGCCCCCCTGGCAAACCGCCACGGTCCCCGGCGCGGGCCCGCGGATCTCGCCGGATCGCGGCGGGGCACGTCGGTTGCTTGGGGGGGGCCGGTCATGAGCGGAACGGCCCCGCAGGAGCGATCGGCGGCGTGCGCCCGGCGGCGCGCCGTCCTCGTGGGCGAGGGGGGTGGCCCGCTCGTCGAGCTCCTCTCGGACGTGCTCGCGGACGTGGGCGTCGCCCTCTCCGTGGACGACGGCGACGCGCCGCCCGCGTCCGGGCGCGGCGCGCGGCCCGACCTCGTGCTGGTGGTGGTCGATCGCAACGACATCCCCGGCCTGCTCGGCCGCGCCCGCGCCGTCGCGTCCGGCGCGCCCGTGATCGCGATCCTGCCATTCCATGATGAACGCCTCGAGCGGCAGGTACTTGCATCCGGCGCGGACGGCCTGTATTCCCTCGATACTCCGATCGAGCGCCTCAAGTCCGGCTCCTTCGCCGGGGGACCCGCCACATGAACCCGTATCGATTCCTCGCGACCTCGGATCACCCGCTCGCGCGCGCCGCGCGCGAGCTGCGGAGGAGCGTCCGCGGGGTCTCGCTCCCGGCGCCCCGCCCCGTCGTGGTCCCCGTGCGCATGGCCTACGAGGCCGCGCGCGAGGCCTATCACTTCGGCGCCCGCGTGCTCGTCTGCGAGCCCCTGCTCAAGTCGTACTGCAAGGAGCACGGCGAGCGCGTCAAGACCGGCAACTTCATCCATTACATCACCGGCCGCGGCGACATCTACCTCGGCGACGACGTCCTGCTCGACGGCAAGATAGACATCAATTTTGCGGCCCGCTTCGCGGACAACCCCACCCTCCGGATCGGCGACGGCACGGGCATCGGCCACATGTGCAAGCTGACGATCGGCAAGTCGATCACCATCGGCAAGCGCTGCCGGATCGCCGCCCACGTCACGATCCTCGACTCGAGCGGCCACCCCGGCGACCCCGAGGCCCGCCGCCGCGGCGATCCCCCGAGCGAGGACGACGTCCGCCCCGTCACGATCTGCGACAACGTCTGGATCGGCACGCGCGCCATCATCTTCCCCGGCGTCACGATCGGCGAGGGCAGCATCGTCTCCGCGGGCGCGGTCGTGCTCGCCGACGTCCCGCCCTACACGGTCGTGGCCGGCAACCCTGCGCGCCGGGTCGCGTCGCTCAAGAGCGACGCCACGTCCCCCGACTCTGCCCCTGTGAGCCGCTCCGGCGCCAGGCTCGGCGCGGACGCGCCGCCTCCGCGGCGCGCGGGGGAGAGCGGCGCAGCCTGATGAGGGAGCTTCGAATGGCGAACGAGACCGGCGGAGGCCTGGAGAGCAGCAGCATGGACCGAGTGATCGAGCTCATCTTGAAGGTCGGCAACCTGCCCGCGATCGGCCCTGACCAGGACTTCTACGACGCCGGCTTCTCCTCGATCCGCGCGCTCCAGCTCCTCACGGAGCTCGAGGACGAGTTCAACGTCACGATCCCCGACGACCGCTTCCCCGCGGCCCGCACCCCCCGCGCGCTGCTCGACATCATCCAGGAGCTCCAGTGATCCGCACCGTCACGGTAGAGCTCGCGACCCCCGCGAGCGAGATGGCCCAGGAGGAGATCCCGAAGCAGATAGCCTTCCTGTCGAAGGACATCTCCCGCATCCGCTTCGTCCGCGAGGGCGCGGCCCTCGAGTTCGACGCCCCCGCCGATCAGGCCGACGAGCTCTCTCGCGCCGCCGCCGAGGTCGCCAGGAAGATGCAGCGCAGCCTGCGCTCGCTGGCCCGCCGCCTGGTCTACCGGAGCCCCGCGATGGATCGCGCCACGTTCCGCGGGACCGGCATGACCGCCGGCATCCACGCGATGGGCCGCGGCCAGGTCGCCCTGGAGGGCCTCCCGCTCCGCCTCTATCGCTATTTCGATCGCTCGCTCGAGGCCATCGGCGCCCCCTTCGTCCCGACCCCGATCCTGGCGCCGACCCTGATCCCCGCGACCACGCTGGCGAAGTGCGACTACTTCCGCTCGTTCCCGCACATCGTCACGTTCACGACCCACCTCCCCGAGGACATGCCGAAGATCGAGTCGTTCCGCGCGCGCCACCAGGAGCGCGACACGCTCGACGAACAGGCCCTCTCGGACATGGAGCACCCCGAGGCCTGCCTGTCCCCCGCGGTCTGTTATCACGTCTACGCCGCGAACCGGGGCCGCGTCCTCCCGCCCGGCGGCGCCGCCTACGCCCTCGCCGGCCGCTGCTTCCGCTACGAGTCCAGCAAGATGGTCGACCTCCGCCGCCTCTGGGAGTTCACGATGCGGGAGATCGTCTTCCTGGGCCGCCGCGAGGAGGTCCTCTCCCTGCGCGAGCGCGGCAACGATCTGGTCGCCCGCTACCTCGAGGAGCACGCGATGGCCGGCGAGATCCGCACCGCCAGCGACCCGTTCTTCATCGCCCCGGACGCGGCCGCGAAGACCTATTTCCAGCTCAGCTCCGACACGAAGCACGAGATCTCGCTGGCCCTCCCGGGCGGCGAGCGCGTGGCCGCCGGCTCCCTCAACTACCACACCGATTTCTTCGGCCGCGCGTTCGAGTGCTCGGTCGCGGAGCCCGAGGGCTCGGAGAAGGCCCCGCTCCCGATGCACAGCGTCTGCATCGCCTTCGGGATCGAGCGCTGGGTCTACGCCTTCCTGGCCCAGCACGGCGACGACCCCGCCGCCTGGCCCGACCTCGTCCGCCGCGCTCCCGAGATGACCATGGCCGGCCTCTGAGCCGGGTCCTTCGCCATGGACATCGAATTCGTCGATCCTGCCCTTGCCGCGGAGGACGGGGCCCTGGTGCTCCGGGAGGCCTGGGCGCCGCCCGTCCTCCATTACACCGCCGGATACCTGCGCTGGCAGCTCTCGTTCCCGGGCCCGCCCCCGCGGGCCGCCCTGGCGCGCGAGTCCGGCGATCCCGCCGGGTTCATGGCGATGACGCCGCGCCGGCTCCGGATGGGCGGTATCACCTCCCACGCCTACCTGGTCTCGTTCCTGGGCGTCCGGCCCACGTACCAGGGCCGCGGCCTGGCCGGCCGCCTCTATGATCTGATGTTCGGGGATCTCCGCGCGTCCGGCCTGCCCGGCGTCGTGTTCGTCGAAGCGCACTCCGAGAGCGCCCAGCACCTGCTCGCGAGGACCGCGCAGCGGGTCGGACTCCGGCTGAGGCGCCTCGCGGCGCACCGCAATCACGGCCACGTCGCCCGCCGCAATGCGCCTGCCCTCTCCATGGCCGCCGCGGAGATCACCCCCGAACGCGCGCTGGAGGCCGTGGACGCCTGCGCCGCGGCGGGCGTCATCCACGCGGCGCCCGATCTGGAGGTGCTCGCCCATCACGGCCGCGATCCGCGCCCGCGAAAGCTCGTCGGAGTCGAGGAGTCCGGCCGCGTGACCGCTGCCGGCTCCGTGGCGCTCTTCGAGATCAAGACCGCCCAGGGGATCGATCATGTCCCCACGCTCGAGGCCCTGTACCTCCCCGAGCCCACGGCCGAGCGCCTGTCCGCGCTGCTCCGCGCCGCGTCCGCGGCCTTTGCCGGCCAGGCGACGTCCCCCGCGGTGAGCGTGCCCAGCGTCGCGGCGCTCGACCCCGCGCTGCTCCGCGCCGCCGGCCTGCGCGCGACCGGCGCGGTCTACGACGCCTTCGTCTGCCACCTCGAGGGCCACCCCTTCGCCGCGGCGGAGGCGACCACGCTCGAGGTGGCCTGACGCGACGACAAGGGAGAGGAGGTCGCGTTGCTCCAGGACCTCACATCGAAGCGCGTCATCGTGTTGAAAGGGGGGCTCTTCCTCCTGGCCATCCTCCTGTCCAGCGCGCTGCTCCTGCTCGACTCTCCGGAGCCCCGGACGGCGCTCCTCGTCGCGATCCTCGTCTGGGCGTCGTCACGATTCTACTATTTCCTGTTCTATGTCCTGTGCTCGTACGTGGATCCTTCGCTGAAGTACGCGGGGATCGTGGCGCTCGTTCGCCGGATCCTCCGCCGGCGCGGGCCGCGCGGATGAGCCTCCTCCCGGCGCTCGATCTGGGCTAGCTTCGCGCGAAATGCTCGATCGAATCGTCGTCGTGGGCGCCGGGCGGACGACCCGCCTGCTGGTGGAGCGGCTCGCCCACCTCGCGCCGGTCCTCGTGCTGGACACCGCGCCGGAGGTCCTCGAGGAGGTCCGCGCGGCCACCGCGGATGAGGGGGGATCGGGCGCTGGATTCGGGGTGACCGCCCGCCTCGCGGACGGCACCTCGCGCTTCGTGCTCGAGGAGGCGAGGGGAGACCCGCGCCAGTCGGTGGCGCTCGTCGCCGCCACCGGGGACGATCGCAGGAACGTGGAGGCGTGCCGGCTCGCCCGGGAGCTGGGCTACGGGCCGATCCTCGGTATCGTCGCCGATCAGGGGGGCGCGCCCGGTTACGAGGCGGCCGGCGCGCGCCCGATCATACGCGCGAGCATCGTCGCTCAGGCGGTCGAGCACGCGCTGCGCCACGACGGGTGGTCGATCGCCGCCACCGTGGGGCAGGGGAAGGGCGAGCTCCTCGATTTCGTCGTGCTCCCGGGCTCCCCGGCGATAGGCGTGCCGCTCGCCGACCTCCAGCCGGACGCCTGGCGCGTCGCGATCATCTACCGGGGCAGGGAGATCGTCATCCCGACCGGGGAGACCAGGATCGCCGCCGACGATCGCCTGCTCGTCGTCGGTGATCCGGCCATCCTGCCGAGCGTCGCCGAGCAGCTCCGGATCGGCGCGCCGGTGTTCCCGAGGCGCCACGGCAAGCGCGTCGCCGTCTATCTCCCGGCCGGCCGCGATCGGTCGATCGAGATGGAGGCGGAGGTGCTCGCCATCAAGACGCGGGCGACGGGCCTCGTGCGCGTCTACCCCGGCGCGGAGCCGGCGACGACGGTGCTCGAGGACGAGGCCGAGGGCCCGTCCGAGCTCGCCGACCACCAGCGGTCGAAGGCATTCGAGGACGAAGCGCTCCAGGGAGCCGAGCTGCCGGCGCACATCGCGCACCTCCGCAGCCTGCGCCCCGGCGTCGTCGTCGCGAAGAGCGTCGCGCGCCCGCTCTGGCGCCGCGCCGTCGGGCGCGGCGGCGCGGCGGCGACGCTCTGCAACGGGCTCCACGCCCCGGTCCTCTTCCCGCGCGGCGCGCCCCATTATGCGCGCGTCGTGTACGCGCTGATCCACGGCGTCGGCGAGATGGTCCTGGCCGACACGGCCATTGACCTCGCGCGGATGCTCTCGCTCCCGCTCGCCGTGGTGCGCGTGGCGCTCCCGGAGTACCTGGGCACGCGCGATCCGGAGGGCGATCGGATCCTCGGGCGGATCGAGCGGCGCACGCGGCTCTATGGCCTCCGCGCCGAGACCGTCGCGCTCGAGGGCAACCCGGTGCACGAGCTGCTCCGGCTCGCGCGGCCGACCGATCTGCTCATCGCCGGCAGGAGGCGCACGACGCTCGACAGCTTCGCCTCTCCGGACATCGCCCTCAGGATCGCCGAGTCGGCGGCGTGCTCGATCCTGGTGCAGACCTTCGAGCAGCCATGAGCAAGCACGGCGATCTCCCCGCGCTGCTGCTCCTCCTCGGCATCAGCGTGATCGGCCCGGTCGCCGCCTTCCGGCTGCACCTCCCCACGGCGGTCGTGCTGATCCTCGCGGGCCTCGCGCTCGGGCCGGCGGGGATGGGCCTGCTCCACGATAGCCCCACGATATCGTTCGTCTCGGAGTTCGGGTTCCTCGTCCTGATGTTCATGGCCGGGATGGAGATCGATTTCGATGCCATCCGCACCGCCGGCCGCGCGGCCCTCGCCGCCCCGGCGCTCGTGGTGGCCGGCATCCTCGCGGGCGCGGTGGTCCTGGGGAGGCTCGCGGGGCTCGGCGGCGTCGAGATCCTCGTGATCAGCGCCATGAGCGTGGGGATGCCGCTCGCGGTCCTCAAGGAGACGGGCCGCGCGGCGACCCCGCTCGGCCAGCACGTGATGCTGACCGTCTCCCTCGGCGAGTTCGCCTGCATCCTCGCGATCACCGGCCTCGAGGTCGTCTCGAGCTCGAGCTTCGGGCCGAGGATGGTGGGCGAGGTGGCCAAGGTGGCGCTGCTCTTCGTCGCGTCGGGCCTCTTGATCCGCTGGGCGCGCGCGCTCGTCTGGTGGTATCCGAAGGCGTTCCGGCGCCTGATCGAGCACCACGACGTCGCCGAGCTCGGCGTCCGCGTCGGGCTCGTCGTGATGCTGGGCTTCGTCGCGATGGCGGCGCTCGCCGGCGTCGAGCCCATCCTCGGGGCGTTCCTCGGAGGGGCCCTGGTCGGCTTCGTCCTCCGGCAGAAGCAGGTGCTCGAGTCGAAGATCGCCGCGCTCGGAAATGGCCTGTTCATCCCCATCTTCTTCGTGGTCGTCGGCGTCCGCTTCCGCGCGGGCGAGCTCGACGTCGCCGCGGTGCGGACAGCCCTCTTCCTCGCCCTGCTCGCCAGCCTGGCCAAGATCCTCCCGAGCCTCCTCTTCGCGCGCCGGCGCACGCCGCTCCGCGATCGCCTCGCGGCCGGCTGCCTCCTCTCGGCGCCGCTCACGCTGGTCGTGGCCATTGGCACCATCGGCCACGATCTCGGGTTCATCGACGCGCGCAGGCAGGCGAGCATCGTGCTGGTCGCGATGCTGGTATCCATCGTGTTCCCGACCATGTTCCGGGCGATCGTGGGCGGAGCTGATCCGGTGAAATGATCGCTCGGCGCGGCGGCGGCCGATCCGCGTGACCTCCGCGGCCGGCTCGGATATAGATCGAGGCGAGCGATATCGGCATGCCTCCCCCGCGCCCCCCCCACCATCGCCACCACCGCCATGCCCCGACCTCCGCCATCACCCGGGCTATCCAGCCGAAGGAGCTCGAGGCGCTGCTCGAGCCGTGGGTGCCCGACGCGGAGGAGCGCGCGTTCGTGGTCCGCTGCATCGTCGGCGAGGGGCCGATCCACCACCGCGGCGCGAATTTCGCGCTCCTGATGCTCCTCGGGGCGCTCGTCGAGGCCGCGGGGCCCGGCGCGACGGGCGGGGGCGGCGAGGCCGTGCCGGTCCCGCTGCGCCTGCCGCCGCACCTCGCGCCGCGGGACCGTGAGGACCAGGATTATCCGCTCTCGCTGCCGACCGGCCCGCTCGAGCGGCTCGCGGCGCGCGGGACGCCGGAATTCTCCGCCCTCGTCGATTGCCTGCTCGACGGGCCGGCGCACCACGCGCTCGCCAACGCCGCCATGATGTGCCTCATCGACGCGCTGCTCGCGCGGCTCGGCAAGGGACCGGCGTGACGTCGCTCCCGCCGGCGCTCGGCCAGGCATTCCACGCCTCCGCCGCCGAGCTCGGGATGTGCTCGGCGTCGCGCCTCTTCGTCCGCGAGCTCGCTGGCGCGGGAGGGGACGAGCTGGTCCGGGCCGCGCGCGATCAGCTCGGGCGCGATTATCCCGTCTTCGATTTCGTGGCGGAGCGGTTCCTGGAGGACCATCGCGAATTGCTCGTCGACCCGGGGCCGCCGGCGGCGGCGCTCGACGGGATCGGCCGGCTGGTCGTCGTGGGGATCGAGGCGGACTTCCTCGACGCGCTCGTGCCGCGCCTGGAGGGCGCGGAGATCGGCCTCGTCACCGACGGGGCCGGCATGGAGCCCGATTTCCGGCGCGTGCTGGCCAACTATGGAGATCGCGTCGAGCCGGTGGGGCTCGCCGATATCCAGCGCTGGGCGGGGCGCCGCAGCGCCCTGCTCACCTACGTCTACGGGACGCTCGGGGACACGGTGCACGTGGGCGCCACCTGGCTCCGCGTCTCCGGGCCCGACGTGCGCACCCAGTTCCGGAGCCTCGTCGGCTGGGACATCTTCGGGCGGCCGATGCTCATCTATCCTCGCTGGCTCGTCGGGACGAGCGGGGCTGATTTCTCTCACACGGTCGGGCCCTGATGTCCCCCGCGCTCGTCCTCTCGGCCACCCTGCTCGCCGCGCTCGTCCTCCAGGCGTTCATCCCGTCCAGGCGCGTGCTCATCGTCGTCGCCGGCGCGGGCGCGGCCTGCCTCGCGTCGGCGCTGCTCGGCGTCGCGCGGACCACGGAGCTGCTCGCCGAGGTGCCATGGGACGTGCTCGTCATCCTGGTGACCCTCGGGCTCCTCTCGCAGCTCTTCGCGGCGTCGCGGCTCTTCGACCGGCTCGCCGTGACCGCGACGCGCCTGAGCCGCGCCGACCCGGCGCGCATCACGCTCGTCTTCGCGGTCGCGATGTATCTCGTGAGCGGCGTCGTCAACAACCTCACCGCGCTGGTGCTCGTCCTGCCCGTGCTGCACGTGCTGCTCAGGCTCGCCGGGACGCAGCAGCGCTATGTCTCGTGGACGCTCGGCGTGCTGCTCGTCGCGTGCAACCTCGGCGGCGCGGCGACGCCCATCGGCGATTTCCCGGCGATCCTGCTGCTCGGGCGGGGGAGCATGACGTTCACGGCCTACCTCGCCCGGGCCGCGCCGGCGACGCTCGCCGCCCTCGCGATCCTGCTCGCGATCACCCACGTGGGCGTCCGGCCCGCGCGCGGCGTGCCCTGTGATCCGGTGTCCGCGCGGCTCACGCGCGCCGCGATGGAGGCGCTGCACAGGAGGGTCAGGACCGATCGGAGGCTGTTCGCCCCGGCCGCGGCCGCGCTCGTCGCGATGGTCGCCGCCTGGCTGTTCCTGCCCTCGCGCCTCGGCATAGGGCCGGAGCTCGTGTGCTGGCTCGGGGTGAGCGCGGCGCTGGTCGCCTCGAGCAAGCTCGGCGAGAAGCTCGCGCGGACCGGCCTCGACGCGGAGGCGGTGCTGTTCCTCCTCTCGCTCTTCGTGATGGTCGGGGCGGTGCGGCGGACCGGCCTGTTCGAGGCCGCGGCGCGCTCGCTGGAGCACCTGCCCGTGCCGCCGTTCGTGCAGCTCATGCTGTTCCTCCTGCTCTCGGGCGTGCTGACCGGCCTGTTCTCGGCGGGGCCGAGCATGGCCGCGCTGCTCGAGGTCGCCGAGTCGCTCGCGCACCGGCTCCCCGGGCCGGCCGTCTATGTCGGGCTCGCGCTCTCCGTGTGCGCGGGTAGCTCGCTGTTCCTGACGGCCGCGACCTCGGGCCCGCTGGCCCAGGCGCTGACGGAGCGCGCGGGCCTGCGCGACGTCGAGGGGCGGCGGCTGCGCTTCGGGTTCTTCGATTTCCTGCCGGTCGGGCTCATGAGCTTCGCCGTCATTCAATCGACGGCGATCGTGTACGCCGCGCTCGCCCTGCTGCTCGCGGGCTGAGCGGGGGCGCGGGCCGGACCATAGAATTATTCCCGATCCGGGCGCGCGGCCGCCGGGACGAGCTACGCTGGCCCGGTGCTCTGAAGACAGGGCTCGATCGCTCTCATTGTCGCCACCAGGTTGATCCTCGTCCGGCACGGCCACACGGCCGGGAACGCGGCCGGCTCGTCCGCGCCGATGAGCGGGTGGGCCGACGTCCCGCTGAGCCCGCTGGGGCGCGCGCAGGCGCGCGCGCTCAGGCCCCGGCTCGCGGGCGGGCGCTTCGCCGCGATCTACACGAGCCCGCTCGACCGGGCGCGCGAGACCGCGGCGCTCGCGGCCCCGGGCCGCTCGCTCATCCCCTGCGGCGCGCTCCGCGAGATCCATTGCGGCGAGCCGGACGGCCTGCCGATCGAGGAGGTGAAGCGGCGCTACGCCGCGCTGTGGGAGGCGAACCTTCGCCAGGACGACGAGGACTTCCGCTGGCCGGGGGGCGAGAGCTATCGCGATTTCCGCGCGCGCTGCGCCGGGGCCGCGCGGCGCATCGCCGCGACCCATCTGGGCGGGCGGGTGCTCGTGTTCACCCACGCGGGGTTCATCAGCCAGGTGGTCGGCGCCGTGCGCGGCGCGAGCCCCGCGCGCTGGGAGTGCTTCCGGCCCGGCAACGGCAGCATCACCGTGGTCGACTGGGAGGGCGACCGCGGCGCGCTCGTCCATTTCGACGATCACGAGCACCTGCGCCGCCTCGAGGCGGGGTGAGGGCCCCCGTCACCCGCCGCCCGCGCTCCAGCAGGCGTCGGCGCGCCGGACGACGCGCAGCCACTCCCGCGCGCAATGGATCGCGGTCTCGCGCTCGCCGGCCGCGGCGTCGCAGGCCTGGAACACGTGATAGCGGAGCGCGCCCGCGAGCGCGTTCGAGGCCCCGGCGAGCCAGTAGGCGTCGCGCAGGGCGCGGCGGAGCTCGCCGGTCTGCCCGCGGGCCCTCAGGTACCCCACGAGCAGCGTGTCGTGGCGGCGCCGGACCTCCGGCTCCCAGCCGCCGAGCGATTGCAGGAAGGAGCAGACGTCCTCGAGCGGGGAGCCCACGCGCGCGCGCCCCCAGTCGAGGAGCACCGGCGCCGCCTCCGGATCTTCGGCCCGGATCAGGGCGTTGCCCGGGTGGAGGTCTCCGTGGATGAGCGCGCGCCCGAGGGGCGCGAAATCGAGGAGCTGGCGCCTCAGCTCGGGCAGCGCGGAGACCATCCGGCGGAGCGCGGGCAGGCTCCGCGACAGCGCGGGGAATCGCAGCGAGCGGGGGAGCCCGGCCGCGAGCGCGAGGGTCTCCGCGGCCGACGCGCGGAGCTCGGATTCGTAGTCCCACGAGGGCAGCGCGCCGGGCCCCGGGAGCGACGCGTGGAAGCGAGCCAGCCGCTCGAGCACCCGGCCGGCGTGACCCGTGTCCCTCCACGGCCAGGTGTGGACCGGCGACACCTGCTCCAGATACAGGAAGAATCGACCGCTGCCCGACCGCTCGGCGTGGAGCAGCCTCGGGCAGAGGCCGGCGGCGCCCGGGCCCGAGCCCGACAGGAGCGCATAGATATCCGCCTCGCGGGCGGCGTCGCCCTCCAGGATCTTGAGCACGAAGCTCGCCTGCTGCGCGCGGCCCCGCCCTCCGGTCCAGCGCGCCGAGACCAGCAGCACGAGGGAGCTCAGCCCCCCCGGGAGCGCGCGCACGGACAGCCGCGGCGCGCGCACCGGCGCTCCGCTCCAGCGCGCGAGGAACCTCACGAGCTCATCGCGATCGACCGGCCACCCAGCCTCGATACCCATCGCCCCCTCCTTCACGGAGGGATCATGGGCCGCGCCCAGCTCGCATTCCACGCTGGATCGAGCTCAGAGGCCGAGCGAGGTGCCCCTCGGCTCCCCATCCGGCGCGCGCCGCGCGGACGCCGGGGATCAGCGGTCGTCCGCCGGGCCCTCGCCCGCGTACTCATTCGAAAGCAGCGCCGTGAGCCGGTCGAGCACCGCCCCCGTCGCGGCGATGTCCTCGGCGCGGGCGGTCTCCAGGAGGCGCTCCACGGCGTGCTCCACCGTGCCCGCGGCGGGGCGATCGAGCGCGCGCCCGGCCGCGGTGAGCCCCAGCGCGACGCGCCGCTTGTCGCGGGGATCGCGGCGGCGGTCGAGCAGGCCCCTGTCCTCGAGGCGCTTCAGCGAGGTCGATATCGTGCCGGGGTTGAGGTGGAGCAGGGTCGCGAGCTGCCCCGCGGTCACGCCGGGGTACTTGCCGACGAACCGGACGATGAGCCGCTGCTGCGCGGTGATCCCCAGCGTGCGGTCCATGTGGATCGAGACGCACTCCAGGGCGTGGTTCAGCGCCCAGAGGCGCTGGAGGAAATCGAGCGCGGGCCCGAGCGGATACTCCACCGGCCTGTCGTCCTTCATCGCCGGGCGCGCTCCTCGCCGAGCGCCGCGAGCCTGGCGAGCAGGCCGTCCATGGCGCGCTGATCTCGAATGAAGTACGCGGCGGCCGAGGACCTCGACTGGCCGACCCGGATGGTGAGCAGGCGCCCGGGCTGGTCGAGCTCGAACACGTCCTCGTCCGTCACGTCGTCGCCCACGTAGAGCGCGGTGTCCGCGCGCTCGACCGCCCGGAGCGAGAGGAGCGCGTCGCCCTTGTTCGGCGCCCGCTCCGGGACGACGTTCATGACGAGCTTGCCGGGGATGAGCCGCGTCCGCACGGGCAGGGCGTCGATCGCCTGCCTTATGGCGGCGCGCGCGTCGCGCTTCCTCCGGGACCTGCGGTAGTGGACCGCGAGCGAGTACCGCTTGTCCTCGATATCGACGCCGTCGCAGGCCCGGAGCGCGCCCTCGAGGAGGGGGCGGACCTGCCGCACCTCCTCCTCGAAGTCGCTCAGCAGGGCGCCGGGCTCCAGCCCGTGGTTGCCGACCACGTATTTCACGCCGGCCTCGCCGAGCCTCGCGGCGACGTCGCCCTGGGCGCGCCCGGAGATGACCGCGGCGGGGTACAGCGCGCAGACGTCCGCGAAGAGCCGGAGGGTCTCGGGCCGCATGAGGGCCCGGTCGCGGTCCCCCACGATCGGGGCGAGCGTGCCGTCGAAATCGAACGCGAGCAGCACGCGGGAGCTCGCGACCTGCGCCAGCACGTCGACGCTGTCCCGGGCGAGGATATTCCTCATGCGACCTCGACGGGCGCCGCGTACCCCGCGGACAGGCGGCCCGACATCCGCTCGCGGCGGCGGAGCTCCGCCGCGTCGACCAGCATCCGGCCCGCCCACCGGTACACGTTGAACTCGGACACGAGGCGCCGCATCGAGCGCATCCGCTCCCGCTGCTCGGCCTCGGGCATGGTCAGCGCGGCCGCGAGCGCGTCGCTCGCCTGGCGCAGGTCATAGGGGTTCACGATGAGCGCCTCGGTCAGATCGCGCGCGGCGCCGGTGAACTCGCTCAGCACGAGCACGCCGCGCTCGTCGTCGCGCGCCGCCACGAACTCCTTGGCGACCAGGTTCATGCCGTCGTGCAGGCTGCTCACGTAGCACAGCTCGGCGGCGCGGTAGTACCGGAAAACGGTCTGTGGCTCGTGGTGCGAGCGCAGGAGCACGATCGGGCGGTAGTCGCCCTGCGACCACTTGCCGTTGATCTCGGCGGCGATCTCCTCGACGCGGTCGTTCAGCGCGCGGTACCTGCCGATCTTCGTCCGGCTCGGCGCGGCGAGCTGGGCGAACGTGAACCTCCCGCGGAACGCCGGGTACCGCGAGAGCAGCTCGTCCACGGCCAGGAGGCGCTCCTCGATACCCTTCGTGTAATCGAGGCGATCGATGCCGACGCCGAGCAGCGCGTCGTCGCGGAGGCCGAGCTCCCGCCGGACCGACGACCGGCACTCGGCGACGGGGGGCATGCCCGCGAGCCAGTGGACGGGCCACTCGATCGAGATGGGGTAGGGGCGCACGAGCGTCCGCCTGGGCCCCTGGATCACCGCGTTCGTCTCGCGGTCGATGCGGCTCTCCATGAACGCGTCGACGGAGTCGATGAAGTTGTTGCAGTGCTGCCGGGTGTGGAAGCCGAGGATGCTCGAGCCGAGCATGCCGGAGATGATCTCGTCGCGCCAGGGGCAGATGCCGATGCGCTCGGCGTTCGGCCAGGGGATGTGCCAGAACGTGATGATCGTCGCCTTCGGCAGCCGCTCCCGGATCATCCTCGGGGCGAGCGCGAAATGGTAGTCCTGGACGAGGATGATGGGGTCGTCGGAGTCGACCTCCTCGCACACCGCCTCCGCGAACTTCCGGTTGACGCGCACGTAGTGCTCCCAGTCCTCGGCGCGGAACAGCGGGCGCGTGTGCGCGACGTGGCAGAGGGGCCAGAGCCCCTCGTTGGAGAAGCCATAATAATACCCGTTCTCCTCGGCCTCCGTCAGCCACACCCGGCGGAGGAGGTAGGACTCCTCGCCCGGCGGCACGCGGACGCGGTCGTGCTCGTCGACGGTCTCGCGGTCCGCGCCGCCGCTGCCGTGCCCGATCCACACGCCGGAGCAGGCCCGCATGACGGGCTCCAGCGCCGTGACCAGGCCGCTCGCGGGGTGGAGCACGCGGACGCCGCCGTCGGTCCTCTCGTGGATGTAGGGCTCGCGGTTCGCGAGGATGACGATGCGCTCCCCCTCGAGGTACTGAGTCAACGTCGAGCGGAGCCGCTCGGGGCTCCAGGGGCCGGCGCGGGCCTCCAGCGCCCGCTCGCTGGCGAGCCGCTCGGCGAGCGCGCGGACGTCGCGCACCAGCGGCTGGAGCTCGCGGGGGGCGTCGCCCTCGAGCGCGCGCTGGAGCTCGAGCGTCCACCCGCGCCACGCGAAGCGCGCCGCGAGCAGCGTCACGATCGAGGCGCCGAGCGACAGCACGAAGAACCACACGAGCAGGATGTTCCGCGTCGTGGCCTCGCGCCGGCTGAGGAAGCCGAGATCGTGAACCAGCACGATCGCGCCGCGGGGCTCCGGGCCGCCGTCGAGGAGCGTGACGCTGAGGTGCACGCGCCCCGACGGCAGCTCGGGGGTCATCGACCAGGAGGTCGCGCCGGCCGGGGCCTCGCGCCGCATCCGCTCGAGCACGGAGCGGCAGGAGAACTCGGCCGGGTAGGCCTCGGTCGCGACGAGGCGCCCGTCGTGCGGCGAGCAGGCCGCCGCGGCCATGATGCGCTCGTCGCGCGTGATGTCGGCGAGGCTCTGCGCGAGCCGCGCGTGGTCCGTGTCCCAGTAGCTCTCCAGGCTCTGCCGCGCCGAGTCGACGGCGAGGCGCGAGCGCATCGCCAGGTCGGCCTCGAACCAGTCGCGGGTCGTGCGCGTGAGCGCGACGTACCCGATCGCGGTGAGGAGCGCCAGGCCGGCGAGGAGCGCGAGGAGGAATTTGGCGGCGCGCTTCATGTCCGACGTCTAGCACATGATGCTTGGATATCAAAATGATACATGATACGGGTGAGGTATGTCACTCGCCGACCTTGGTCTCATCGGCAACTGCCAGCTCTCGGCGCTCGTGCGGCGCGACGGGGCGATCGTCTGGTCGTGCATGCCGCGCTTCGACTCGCCGCCGGTCTTCGCCGCGCTGCTCGACGAGCGGGGCGGGGGCCGCTTCGCGATCTCGCCCGCGGACGAGCGGCCGGGGGTGCAGCGCTACCTCCCGAACACCAACGTGCTGGAGACGCGCTTCGAGTCGGGGGACGGCGCGTTCCGCGTCGTCGATTTCGCGCCGCGCTTCATGCTGTACGACCGGAGCTTCAGGCCGACCAAGCTCTTCCGGATCGTCGAGCCGCTCTCGGGCACGCCGCGCATCCGCGTCTCGTGCGATCCGATCCTCGGGTGGTCGCGCGAGCGGCCGCGCCGCGATCTCGGCTCGCACCACATCGCGTTCCACGGCTACCGGACGGATCTCCGGCTGACGACCGACGCGCCCCTCTCGTACCTCGACGGGGAGCCGTTCGCGCTCACGGAGCGCAAGCACTTCGTCCTGGCCTGGGGCGCGCCCGTGGAGGAGCCGCTCGAGCCGCTCTGCGACCGCTTCCTGCGCGAGACGGCGCGCTACTGGCAGCTCTGGGTGAAGCACTGCGACATCCCCCCGATCTACCAGGAGGAGGTCATCCGCTCCGCGCTCGCGCTGAAGCTGCATTGCTTCGAGGACACCGGGGCCATCGCGGCCGCGCTCACGACGTCCATCCCCGAGGCGCCGGGCTCCGGCCGCTCGTGGGACTATCGCTATTGCTGGCTCCGGGACGCGTTCTACGCGCTGGGCGCGTTCCGCCTGCTCGGGCATTTCGAGGAGCGCGAGCAGTTCCTGCATTTCTTGCTGAACGTCGCGGCGTCGTCGCCCGAGCTCGACCTGGCGCCGCTCTATCGTATCGACGGGAAGACGGACCTCGCGGAGCGGATCCTGACCGACTGGCCCGGGTTCGCCGGGGAGGGGCACGTGCGCATCGGCAATGACGCGGCCACGCACCAGCAGCACGACGTGTTCGGCGAGATGGTGCTGGCGCTGACGCCGCTGTTCCTGGACGCCCGGTTCCGCGAGCAGGTCACTCCGCCGGTGCTCGATCTGGTCACGCGGCTCGCGCGGAAGGCCGTGAGCGTCGCCGGCCAGCCGGACGCGGGCATCTGGGAGCTCCGCTCCGGGTGGCGGCCGCAGACGTTCAGCTCGGTCATGTGCTGGGCCGCGGCGGACCGGATGAGCCGTATCGCGGCGCTGCACCGGCCCGCGGAGGCCGCGGAGTTCGCGGCCGCCGCCGAGCGGATCCGCGACGAGGTGCTGCGTGAGGCGGTGGACCCGGCGCGCGGGTGCCTGGTCGCCGATTACCGGGGCAAGGAGGTCGACGCGGCGCTGCTCCAGGCGGCGACGCTGCGGCTCCTGCCGCCGGGGGACGCCCGGATGCACGCGACCGTCGACGCGGTGCGCGCCGATCTGGATCACCACGGCTGGCTCAAGCGCTACCGGACGAACGACGGATTCGGCGTCCCGGTGGTGGCCTTCACGCTCTGCACGTTCTGGCTCATCGAGGCGCTCGCGGCGCTGGGGCGCGCGGAGGAGGCGCGCGGGATGATGGAGCTCGTGCGAGGGGTGAAGTCCCCGCTCGGCCTGCTCGCCGAGGACGTCGATCCGGTGTCGGGCGTCATGTGGGGCAACTTCCCGCAGGCGTATTCGCACGTCGGGCTCATCCACGCGGCGTTCGCCGCCGCGCCGCGGTGGGCCGATCTCGGGGCGTGAGACCCGACGCGGGTGGGCGCCGCCGTGGTAGCCTGCGGCGGTCCTCGACGAGCCAGGAGACGAGATGATGGATTGGTTGCTGCTGCTCGGCGGCGGCGCGCTGCTGTATTTCGGCGCGGAGTGGTTCGTGGGCGGGGCGTCCGCGCTGGCCCTCTCGCTGCGCATCCCCCAGATCATCGTCGGGCTGACCGTGGTGGCGTACGGCACCTCGGCGCCGGAGGTCATCGTCGGGATCCAGGCGGCCCTGGAAGGGCACGGGGACGTGGCGCTCGGGAACGTGGTGGGCTCGAACGTCGCGAACATCGGGCTCATCCTGGGGGTGGCGGCGCTGGTCAAGCCGGCCCGGGTCGACGGGTCGCTGCGGCGGCGGGAGCTCCCCGTCCTCCTGGCGAGCAGCGCGCTCGTGCCGCTCGCGCTCCTGGACGGGGTCGTCGCGAAATGGGAGGCGTTCGCGCTCCTGGCCATCGCGGCCGCATACACCGCGTGGACGGTCCGGGCCGCGCGGTCCGCCAGGGTGGTCGAGGAGGCGCGCGAGGAGGCCCTCGTGAACGAGGAGGCGGCCGACGCGGCCGGCGCGCCGAGGACGAGGGGCCCGCTCGGGTCCGCCGCGCTGGCGGCGGTCGGCCTCGGCGTCGTGCTCGGCGGCGGCCACCTCTTCATCCGCGGGGCGGTCTCGGTGGCGCATTCGATTGGAATGAGCGACCGGCTCGTCGGGCTGACGATCGTCGCGGTCGGCACGTCGCTCCCCGAGCTCGTGACGAGCGTGATCGCCGCCGTCCGGGGCCACTCCGACATCGCGATAGGCAACGTCATCGGCTCGAACATCTTCAACGTCCTGCTCTGCCTCGGCGCGGCGGCCGCCGCCGGCTCGGTCGGCGCGTCGCTCGGCGCGGCGTGGTTCGATCTCTCGGCGCTGATCCTGATGACGGCGCTCGCGGCGGTGTTCATTCGCACCGAGCGGATCGTGTCGCGGCTGGAGGGCGGCGTCGCGCTCGCGCTCTATGCGGCGTTCATGGTCATCGCGGTCGTGAGGGGATGAGCGCGATGCAGGAGCAGAGCGCGCAGCCGGAGGCCGGTGAGCCGGGGGGCCGCACGCCCTTGATCCTGCAGGACCGCCTCGCGGCGGCGTTCGGTATCCGGCCCGAAGGCCGCGAGGCGGTGGTGCGCGGGATGCTGGAGCGGACCGGCCGGCCCTCGGCCGGCTACTGGCTGCAGCTCCTGCTCGCGATCGGGATCGCCTCGCTCGGGCTGGTGCTCGGCAGCGGCGCGGTCGTCATCGGCGCGATGCTCATCTCGCCGCTCATGGAGCCGATCGTCGGGCTCGGGGTGGGGCTCGCGATAGGCTCGCCGTTCCTGGCGCTGCGCTCGTTCACGCGCGTCGCGTTCAGCGTGGCCGTCGTGGTGACGATCTCCGCGGCGCTCACGCTGATGCTGCCATTCCACGAGGTGACGGCGGAGATCGCGGCGCGGACCGCGCCCACGGCGCTCGACCTCGTGATCGCCTCCTTCTGCGCCGTCGCGGCGGTGTATACCACCGTCCGGCCGGGCTCGGACACGACCTCGACGGCGGCGGGCACCTCCATCGGCATCGCGCTGGTGCCGCCGCTGTGCGTGGTCGGCTACGGCCTCGGCACCGGCGCGAGGAGCGTGGCTGGAGGCGCCGCGCTGCTCTTCACGGCGAACCTCTGCGCCATCCTGCTGTTCGCCATCCTCTGCTTCCTGCTCCTCGGCTACAGCGCCGTCAGCACCGCGGAGCTCGAGCGGACGGAGCTCGCGAAGCAACAGGCCGGGATCATCCGCCGCGTCGCGCGCGGGCTCCAGCTCGTCTTCGCGCTGCGCTACGGCTGGGTATTCCGGGTGATCATGCCGCTCCTCCTGCTCGGCGCCGTGTACGTCCCGCTCCGGGAGGCGCTGGCGCGGGTGACGTGGCAGGTGCGCGTCCGGACGGCGATCGAGGGGATGGTGCGCGACCTGCCGCGGCGCACGGTGCGCTCGAGCATCGCCGTGGATCACGGGAGCGTCTCCGTCCGCCTGGTGACGCTGGGGCGCGGCGAGGACGCCGTCGAGATCGAGCGCGATCTGCGGGAGAGGATCGCCGCCGTCGCGGGCATCGTCCCCAAGATCGAGGTGATCGCCGTGCCCGACGCCGGCGCATTGGAGGAGGTGGCGGCGACCATCAAGGCGTCCTCGGCTCCGGCGCCGATCCAGGCGCCGCCCCGGGAGCCGGACATCTCTGCCTTTCGCGCAGAGCTCACCCGGTCCGTCACCGGGGCGTGGCCGGGCGCCTCGGGGCCGCTGCTCGCGTGGCGGCTCCATTTCCCGATGAACGAGCCGGTCGTGGTGGAGGTCGTGCACGCCGGACCCGAGCTGGGCGCGGCCGGCGCCGAGCTCCTCGGGCGTTCGCTCTCACGCGAGCTCGGCGCCGACGTGGCCGTACGCGACCTGGCCATTTCACCCGAGCCGATCGCCGCCGCTCCGGAGGAGGGGCTCACCTGGCTCCCGCGGGCCGAGCGCGCCCTCGCGTGGCTGACCGAGGTGGAGGGGCTCCACGGATGCGTCGAGGTGCCCCCTTCGCCCAGGAAGAAGCCGAGCAAGGAGATCGAGGCCGTCACCTCGGCGCTCCGGTCCCTGCCGGCGTTCCGCGCCGGCCGGATGCGCCTCCACGAGGGCCGTCAATGGCGAGCGGTCGTCTCGCCGGCGCCCTGCGCGCCGGAGGGCGGAGCCCCGGCGGACGCAGGCGCGGGGGCCCCCTGATCCTCGCGCGGAATGGGCTCCCGCCCTGCGCGCCGGACGATCACACGTAACCGCCCGACGGAGCGGGCGGGAGGCGACGGGCAGCTCGCCGGCCGCCGTCCACGGGGGATCGGAGAGGAGAGAGAGAGGATCACAGGGAGGCGGGGAGACGAGAGAAAAAAAGAACAGAATTCTCTGATCTCCCCGCCTCCCTGCCATGAAAATGCCCTCCACCAACCTCTCACCCGGCAGG
>CAYQYG010000105.1:0-5960 GCA_964421485.1 uncultured Polyangiaceae bacterium
ACGGGCGCGGGCGCGGGCGCGGCGACGGGCGCGAGCGGGGCGACGGGCGCGAGCGGGGCGACGGGCGCGGGCGCGGGCTCCGCCGCGCACGCCGGAAGGACGACGAGCAGGAGGACGCCTGTCATTGCCCTCATTGCGGCGATCAGAGCTTGAAGGGGGTCATGGCGTGCTCCTTGCCGTCGAAGCGGAGGAGCACGGACTTGTTCTCCATCCGCGTCGCGACCCCGACGGGCCGCTTCCACGCGCGGACGAGCGCGGCGAGCGTCTCGCGCGCGTAGTCGGCGCGCAGGTCGACGCCGCCGTGCTGGTGCTCGAGCAGGAGCTCGCCGCGGTTGCCGTAGTTGGCGTCGACGACGCGGATGTAGGGGTCGCCGAAGTTCGTGAGCTGGAAGAGGAGCTTCTCCTTCACCTGCTTGAACTCCCGGCTCTCGATCTCGTAGCGGTCGTTCCGGCCGGAGAAGCCGAAGGTGTACATCTTCTGGTCCATGACGAACTCCGGCGTGAGGAACTCGTCGATGAAGGTCACGTCGTTGTAGAGCGCGCGGACCTGGAAGATCTTCTGGCGGCCGAGGCCGAGGCGCATGTCCCAGCTCCGCTTGGCGTCGAGATCGGTGCACTCCTCCCACTCGCGGCCGAAGCGGCCCTTGTTCCAGCGGTCCTCGATGTAGCGATAGAGCTCGACGCCGAGCTTGTAAGGGTTCAGGCGCCCGGGGGCCGTGGACATGACGCCCGCGTTGTTGTCCGCGTAGTCGATGATCTCCGACGCGTCGAGGACCTTCTCGGTCATCATGCGGGAGTGCCAGTACGAGGCCCAGCCCTCGTTCATGATCTTCGTCTGGCGCTGCGGGACGAAGTAATAGGCCTCCTCGCGGATCACCTCGAGCACGTCGCGCTCCCAGCGCTCGAGGGGGGCGCGATCGAGCAGGAACTTCAGCACGTCGCGCTCGGGGCGCTCGGGGACCTTGCGCTCGGGCTTCTTCTGCTCCCTGCGCTTCCGGCGCTGGGCCTCGAGGTGCTCCTCCGGGTTGATGAAGGAGTCCATGTACTCCTTCGCCCGGAGCTTGTAGGTGTCGAGCGGCTCCTCCTCCCCGTCCTCGTCGCGCTCCTCGTCCCGCTTCGCGGGGCGGCCGGAGAAGGGGGCCCAGGGGTCGATGAGGTTCTCCAGGGACAGGCATTGATCGAGGAACGCCTCGACCTTGTTCACGCCGTGCCGCTCGATGTGGCGGGCGATCCGGGCGCCGTGGTTCGCCATCTTGTCGATCCAGCGGCGGTCCGGGTCGTAGGGCCCGCTCCGGCGGACCGGATCGATGATCGAGCCCCGCTGATCGAGGTCGGTCGTGCGGAAGCAGAAGTTGTTCTTGAAGAAGTCGACGTGCGCGTAGACGTGCGCCATGACGAGCTTCTGGTCGGTCAGCGAGTTGCCCTCGAGCAGGTAGGCGTACGAGGGGTTGTTGTTGATGACCATCTCGTAGATCTTCGAGAGGCCGTACTCGTAGCTCTTCGAGAGCTGCTCGTACTCCATGCCGAAGCGCCAGTGCGGGTAGCGGCTCGGGAAGCCGCCGTACGCCGCGATCTCGTTCATCTGGTCGTACGTGAGGATCTCGAAGACCGTGGGGAAGAAGTCGAGGCCGTAGCCCCGGGCGATGCCCTCGATGCGCTCCTGCTCGGCGCGGAGGTAGCGGGGGAGGGCCGTGTTCAGCGCGAACTTGCTCATCTCGCCCTCACTTCCCCTTCCCGAGGAAGTCCTTGATGCTCCCCACGATCGCGTCCTTGTCGCGGATCTCGCTCACGACCACCCGCTCGTCCCTGGAGAAGTGCTCCTTCAGGTCCTTGATGAACTGGCCGGAGCCGTAGGGGCTCTCGACCTGGCCGTAGGCGAACATGTTGGAGCGCGGCAGGAGCTGGTTCTTGAGGATGTCGACGCAGGAGAGCGTGTCGTCCATCGACCAGTTGTCGCCGTCGGAGAAGTGGAATGGATAGATGTTCCACTCCTCGGGGGGATAGTCGGCGTCGATGATCTGGGAGCAGAGCTTGTAGGCGCTCGAGATCATCGTGCCGCCGGACTCCCGCGTGTGGAAGAAGGTGTCGCGGTCGACCTCGCGCGCGACGGCGTCGTGGATGATGAAGCGGGACTCCAGGCCCTTGTACTGGCGCGTGAGCCAGGCGTCGATCCAGAAGGACTCGATGCGGACGATCTCCTTCTGCTCGTCACCCATCGAGCCGGAGACGTCCATCATGTAGATGATGACGGCGTTGGCGACGGGCTCGGTGATGGTCTTCCACGAGCGGTAGCGCTTGTCGTCGGGGATGGGCACGACGACCGGGGCGGTGGGGCGGAAGGTGCCGCTCGCGATCATGCGCTTCAGGGCCTCGCGGTAGGTGCGCTTGAAATGCCGGAGGGACTCGGGGCCGACGCGGCGGATGCCGGAGTAGCGGTCGTGGGCGTTCGAGATCTTGCTCTTGCCCTTGTCCTGGATGTCCGGCAGCTCGAGCTCCTCCCCGAGGATGCTGGCGAGCTCCTCCAGGGTGACGTCGACCTCGAGGATGTGGTCACCCTCGCCGCTGCCCGCCTGGCCCTGGCCCGGGTGCTTGTCGTCGCCGCTCACCGGGTCGCCGGGGTTGCCGTCGCCCTGGCCGACGCCGCCGCGCTGCTTGTCGCCGAAGCGGAAGCGAGGGATGTCGATCTGGGGGATGGGGATGGAGACGAGGTCCTTGCCCTTGCGGCCGACGAGCTCGCCCTGCGAGATGTACTTCCGGAGGTTCTGCCGGATGCGCCCGCGGACGATCTGGCGGAAGCGGCCGTGGTCCTGATCGATCTTCAGCGACACGCGGCGAGTCTAGCATCGGCGCGGGCGACGCGGTCCCCGCGCGCGGAAGCGGCGTCCGCGAGGCCCGAACGTCGAGCGCGAGGCGCGCCGTCGCGGGCGTCGCGGCGGGCTCCCCCCCCGCGCGCGGGAGCGTGATAGGCTCGCCGGCCGTGCTTTCCCGAGCGTGCGCGACCTTCCTCGTCGTCCTTTCCCTCCTCGCCCTGGGCTGCGGCGCCCGCGCCGATCTCCCCGAGCCGCCGGCGGACGCCGGGGCGCCGGACGCACGGCCGGACGGGCCGCTGTGCCGCGAGGACGGGCAGCCCTGCGAGAGCGCCGCGGACTGCTGCAGCGTGGCCTGCGCGCAGGGCGTCTGCGGCGGCGGGAGCTGCGCGCAGGACGGCGCGCCCTGCGCGGAGCCCGGCGATTGCTGCACGGGCGTCTGCGCAGGCGGGCTCTGCGGGCAGGGCTGCTTCGTGGACGGCGCGCCCTGCCAGAGCGACGCGCAGTGCTGCGCGGGCATCTGCAGCGGCGGGTCGTGCGGGGCGGGGTGCTTCGGCGACGGGCAGCCCTGCGACTTCCCCGAGCAGTGCTGCTCGCTGACGTGCTCGGGCGGGCTCTGCCAGACGCCGTGCGTGCCGCTCGGCTCGCTCTGCCAGGACGGCTCGCAATGCTGCAGCGGGCTCTGCGAGGGCGGGGCGTGCGCGCCGCAGTGCGCGCCGGACGGGTTCGGGTGCGGCGCGCCGGACGACTGCTGCAACGGGTCGTGCGTGAACGGCGTGTGCGGGGGCTGCAGCCCCGACGGCGCGGGCTGCGGCGGGCCCGGCGAGTGCTGCTCGGGCGTGTGCGAGGGCGGCGTGTGCGGCGGCGCGACCTGCTCGCACCCGCCCTGCCAGGTGGGGCCGGCGCTCGGTCCGCAGTGCAGCCCGTGCGTCGCGCAGATCTGCCAGGCGGATCCGTTCTGCTGCCAGTCGACGTGGGACGATCTCTGCGTGCAGGAGGTGACGTCGATCTGCGGGCTGACCTGCGGCGTGTGCTCGCCGACGGGCGGCGGCTGCAACGTGAGCGAGGACTGCTGCGCGGGGACGTGCGCGGGCGGGGTCTGCCAGGATCCGTGCACGCCGAACGGCGGCGGCTGCGCGAGCAGCGCGTCGTGCTGCAGCGACCTGTGCCATCAGGGCGCGTGCGTGTCGTGCCTGCCGGACGGCGCGACGTGCGGCGGGCCGTCGGAGTGCTGCGGGGGGAGCTGCGACGCGAGCGGGGTGTGCGCGCCGCAGTGCAAGCCCGACGGCGAGGTGTGCGGCGCGGCGAGCGAGTGCTGCAGCGACGTGTGCGAGAACGGCGTGTGCGGCGGGGGGATCGCGTGCCCGATGACGGGGCAGCCCTGCGGCGACTGCATCGCGCAGAGCTGCTGCGGTCAGCTCAACCAGTGCCTCGCGGACCCGGGCTGCCAGGACGACGTGACGTGCTTCTTCGCGTGCGTGCAAGGCGGCGGGGGGCCCGCGACGTGCGGGTTCCAGTGCATCGACAGCCAGGCCGCGTTCCAGCTCCTGGTCTGCGTCGGGACCAGCTGCGGCCAGGGCGCGTGCTTCTAGGCGGCGCGCGGCGATGACGAGCGCGCGCGCGGCGGCGGCCGCGGTCGCGGTCCTGTCGAGCGCGGCGTGCCCTTCGTGGTCGGCGGAGCCGGCCGCGGCGGCGCTCGAGGGGGAGGCGGCGGCGCCGGCGCGGCGGGAGCTCTCCTCGCAGGTGCTGGGGCTGATCTTCGATCTGATGAAGATGGTGGAGGCGCAGCAGTCGCTCGGCTGGAAGATCGATCGTTACGAGATCGAGGAGCTCTTGCCGCACGCGCTGCTGAGCGTCTGCGCGTCGACGGCTGAGGCGCACGGGGCGGCGCTCGCGGAGCTCGACGCGCGGATCGCCGAGCTCGGCGGGCCCGCGGACGAGGCGTTTCGGCGGAGCGGCGGCGACCTGGGGGCGATCGGGGAGCTGCTGAAGGTGACGCGGGTGCGGATGCTGCTCGACGAGGCGATGCTGCGCGCGGCCGAGGAGTGCCCGTTCTGGATCCAGCCGTCGCCGGACTTCCACGGGCTGCAGACGGACGAGGGGCGGTTCACGCTGAGCGTGGAGGGCGGGGGGCTGCTGGTGATCCAGCGGGCGAACGGGAAGGTGTACCCGGGCGGCGGGGGCTCGGGTCGGTTGCTGGTCGGGCGCGGGCTGAGCACGAGCTGGACGCTGCTCGGGGGGGGCGAGTTCGGGGGGAGCGCGCTGTTCCAGCAGAGCGCGAGCGAGACGCATTTCCCGATCGGGTTCGTGCTCGCGGCGCCGGTGGTGCTGCGGAGGAACGATCTGACGTGGCACTACGATTTCGAGGTCGCGCCGCTCCTGCACTTCACGCAGAGCGACTCGCGGCTGAGCGCGGGGATGCGAGGAGGGGTGCTGCTCGGGATCTCGGCGCTCCGGATCCGGAGCATCATGCCCTGGGCCGGGGTGGGGCTGGCGTTCGAATACTTCATCGGCAACTCGTACCGGCCGGCGCTGTGGAACCTGAAGAGCGGGGCCCGGGTGGGCTTCGACTGGGATTTCTAGCGGGGCAGGGCCCCGGCCCAACGCAGGGGGCTCCGCGCGGACAAGCCACGCTGCGCCCCCGAACCCCCCTACGCTCCCGATGGTCGCTACCCCGAGGAGCTGGAGCGCTGACGAAACTTGACTCGTATGTCACGACTTTCGCTCCCTCAAGGACTCTAGGAGCCCTCGGGCGCGACCGCTCCGCACGCGCCTCCGGATGGACCTGAATTCGATTCCGGCATCTCCTGTCGCACTTCCGACCTGGAAAGAGAGATTCGTGTGGCACGATGAGGCCGACAGGGCGTTCACCGCATGAACGCTGGGGGCGCCTGGATATGGCCCGTCGAGGGCGGAATCGTCCGCTCCGGGGCCGGGGATTCATTCGATTCATTCGACGATGGAGGGAGGGGATCCATGGCGAGCAATGGGACCAAGGGGCGAGCTTCGAGGAAGGGTCACGCGACGGCGACGCAGGCGACGCGGCGCGGGGCGGCGATGAAGAAGGCGGCTCAGGCGGCGGGAGGGGGCAAGGCGATGGGCACCGGGAAGGCGGCTCGCGCCGGCAAGACGACGGCTCGCGCCGGAAAGGCG
>CAYQYG010000105.1:6060-21845 GCA_964421485.1 uncultured Polyangiaceae bacterium
ACGGGCGCGGCGAAGAAGGCGACGGGCGCCAGGAAGACGGCTCGCGCCGGAAAGGCGACGGGCGCGGCGAAGAAGGCGACGGGCGCCAGGAAGACGGCTCGCGCCGGAAAGGTGACGGGCGCAGCCAGGAAGGCGACGGGCGCCAGGAAGGCGACTCAAGCCGGAAAGGCGACGGGGGCCAAGGGGCCGGGGCCGAAGAAGGCGGCGCCGCGGAGGAGGCCAGCGGCGAGGACGACGGCGAAGCGGGGCGTGGGTGCGACGGGGCAGCGGACAGCGGTGAGGCGCGCGGGGGTCAAGCGCGCCGGGGTCAAGCGCGCCGGGGTCAAGCGCGCCGCGGCGAGGCGGGGAACGGCGGGGCGGCGCTGAGCCCTGGGCGGCGCGCCGCGAGGGGCGCCGGCGGCGATCACTGGGGTGGGGCGGGGGTGCAGAACGAGCCGCCGCAGGACATCCCGGTGGGACAGCCGCCGGCGCAGAGCAGGACGCAGGTGCGCGCGGCGGCGGTGGCGATGCACTGGTGCAGATCCGGGCAGCCGCCGTTCTGATCGCACTCGACCGTGCAGTAACGCGCGGCAGTGCCCTGCCCGGGAATCGAGAGGTCGCACTCGGGCCTGCACTCCTTCGCGCCGTCGGTCTCCAGATACGGAGTGCACGAGGGGCCCGCGCCGGCCCCGGTCGTGGTGGAGCCGTCGATGCCGACGCCGTCATCTCCGCACGCCGGGAGGGCGGCCATCGCGGCGGCGCACAGGCCCGCCGCGATCCAGGAGAGCGCGGCCCGCACGCCGCCCCGTTGTCCCTCGAAGCCCCTGTCGGTGAGCGCCCGCATCGGGGCGTGGAGGTAACCCTGCGCGCGTGGAGCGTCAACGTGCCGGGGGCCCCGCAGCGCTCGAAGGCTCACGAGGCGACGGCGCCGGCCCTCGGCCTCGGGCGCCGGAGCCGCGTGGGTCTCGACGTCCTCAAGCACGATCGGCAGATCCGGGCCGGATCTGTCGATCCGGTCACCGGGTGTAGCGGTCGCCCCAGGGGAGCTCGGACTGGAGGCGCGGGGCGGGCAGCTCGCGGCCGAGCAGGACGGCGAGGCGGCGGAGCAGGTCGTGGAAGATGTACGCGCTCGCGCCGTAGAGGATGCAGCCGTCGAGCTCGAAATGCGGGGCGACGGTGTCGGCGCCGCGCCACGGGGCGCGGACGCCGCGGATGACGGCGTCGCCGGTGATCCACGGCAGGAGCGGGACGTCGAGCACGCGCGCGACCTCGGGCGAGGCGATGCGGGGGCCCGGACCGTCGCGGAGCGCGGCGACGAACGGGTGGATGAGGTAGCGGCCGGTGATCACGGGGACCGGCGGGAGCTGGCCGAGCACCTCGAGGTCGGCGCTCCGGAGGCCAAGCTCCTCCTCGACCTCGCGCAGCGCGGTGGCCTCGAGGTCGATGTCGCCGGGGTCCTGCTTTCCGCCCGCGAAGCCGACCTCGCCGGCGTGCTCGCGCAGCGCGCTCGAGCGGAGCACGAGCGTGGCAGCGGCCTGCTCGCCGAGGCGGATCGGGATCGCGACCGCAGCCGCGCGCTCGCCGTGGCCGCCGAAAGGGCTCGGCGACGCGGGCAGCGCAAGCGCGGCGGCGAGGGTGGCGCGGGTGATCTGCATGAGGGGTTTCAAACGGAGACGCGAGGGACGGAAACATGACTCTTTCGGGACGGAAGCGAAAGCGGGAGCGAATGCGGGAACGGACGCCGATGCGGGAACGGACACGGACGCGGCTGCGGGAACGGATGCGATTGCGGGAACGGGCGAGATCCAGGCGCTTGACGGACGAGCCAGGAGAACGTAGCCGTTCGACGCGGACTCGATGCGGTACGGCGAGGAGGGGGGAGGGGGCTGATCCGGTAAGGAGGTCGAGGGGGCGAGCGTGCCCGTCGCCCCCTCGACCGACCGTCATTCAGCTCGTCCGCCCAGCCCGCGGCGCGGGATCACTCGCCGGTGAGCGGCGGCGGAGAGAACGGCCCCATGCGCGCGTGCTTCATCGGCACCCACTGAGCGCCGTCGAGGCCGATCCGGCGGACCACGATCTCGGAGGGGCGCTCCTCGCCCTGGCGATCGCGGCGGATCTCGATCTCGTTGTAGCCGTTGTGCTCCGTGACCTCGTAGCTCGCGAGCGAGGGGGCCGCGGCGATGCGCAGCGTGCGGTCGGGGTAGCGATCGGGCCAGCGCTCCTCGCCGAACCAGCCCTTGTGCACGTGGCCGTGCAGGACCAGGCAGAAGCCCTTCTCCAGCAGGGTCGCCTTGAGGTCGCCCGCGTTGAGCAGGCCGCCGAAGCGGGCCACCTCGGTCGCGGGCAGGTGCGAGAGGGGGTGGTGCAGCACCGCGACGCGGACGGGCTGGCGGAACGGCTCGGCCTTGATGCGGTCGAGCTCGGAGCGGTGGATGAGGCCAGGATCGACGCGCACGGTGCGGCGGCCGAGCCGCTCGGCGGCGGCGACGTCGTCGGCGCTCACCGACTGGGCGCGGAGGCGATCGACGAGCGCCAGGATCTGCGCCTCGTCAGGGTCGCGCGTCTCCTGGCCGCCGAGCTCCGAGGAGCCGAGCAGGACGATCTCCACGCCGAGATCGGGGTAGGCGATCTTCGCGAGGCCGCGGGACTCGGGGGGGCGCTCGAGGTGCGGGTGGGGGTGCTCCGCGAAGGCCTCCGCGAAGGCGGCGTGGCGGTCGCGCTCGCCGGCGTCGCCGCCGGTGCGCTTCCAGTCGACGTCGTGGTTGCCGCCGACCACGAGCACGCGCGGATCGTCGGGGCGGAGCAGCGGGTGATCGGCGAGGCGCGCGCGGAGGGCGTCGACCCAGGCGAGGGCCTCCCTGTACTGCCCGGGATCGGCGTGCTCGGCGATGTCGCCGGAGATCACGACGAGGTGCGGCGCGCGGCCGCGGGCGGCGAGCTGCTCGACGTGGCGCACGTAGCCGTCGCGCACGAGGCCCGCGCCGACCGCGAAGCCGAGCGCGCGGCCGAAGGGGTCGCGCTCCTTGACGTCGCCGATCGCCGCGGACTTGGGGCCGATGTGCACGTCGGAGACGTGGTGCACGCGGAGCGGCGCGAGGTGGGCCCAGAGGATCGGATCGGCGACGCGCTCCTCGCCGCGCTCGCCGGCGACGAGGCCGGAGCCCCGCAGGATCTCGTCGGCGGTCGCGGCCTCGCCCCAGGCGAGGCTGCGG
The DNA here is from genome assembly GCA_964421485.1 of uncultured Polyangiaceae bacterium. Taxonomy (GTDB): domain Bacteria; phylum Myxococcota_A; class Polyangia; order Polyangiales; family Polyangiaceae; genus CAYQYG01. Next base: position 9,252 of record CAYQYG010000105.1, read on the forward strand.
ACGATGTCGCGCTGCGGCTCGCTCAGGCCGTCGTGGAAGACGTAGTGCACGTAGCGGACCTGGTAGCTCTCGCAGCGGGCGAGCGCGGCGCGGATCAGCTCGGGCAGGCGATCCGCGAGCGCGGGCGCGGACTCGGCCTCGGCGAACACGAGCTCGAGCAGGAAGGGGCTCCGCTGCCAGCCGGGCGGGAGCCTGTCGAGCAGGCGGCGCGCGGGCTCGGTGCGGGCGAGGCGATCGGCCTCCTCGGCGCGGAGCGGCGCGATGAACTGGAGGTCCTTGGTGGACACCTGCAGGCCGGCGGCGTCGGCCTCGCGGAGGCGGGACCACTCGGCGGGGGTCATCGCGAGCACGAGGCGCTTGTCGGCCTTGTGGAGCCGCGCGCACCACGCGAGGAAGCGGGCGGGATCGCGGACCTGCTCGGCGGTCGCGGCGGCGATCTGCGGCTCGTCGAGCAAGAGGCAGCGGGCGGTCAGGCCGGCGGGCAGCCTGGGGTAGGCCTCGCGGAGATCGAGGTAGCGGGCGGAGCGGGGCTCGAGCTCGTTCAGGCGCCGCTCCATCGCGCGCAGCGTCCACGTCTTGCCGCCGCGGCGCGCGGCCACGATCGGCCAGAGGATGCCGTGATCGGGCTGGCGGAGCAGGCGCTCCGGGAGGCGGCCGTAGTCGCGGGCGTCGAGCGCCGGGTCGTAGGTCCGGTTGACCTCAAACGTGCTCATCCTCGCCGTCCTTTCCGGCGTCGCCGCGGCGCCGGATCCAGTCGAAGAAGGGTGGGTCCTTGAGCCAGATGCCCGGGGGCACGCAGAGGCCCGCCTCGCCGAGCGCGCCCTGCTCGTCGAGCGAGAGGTCGGCGTAGCCAGGCATCTCGCCGCGGGGCAGGCGGTGGAGGTTGCGCAGGATGCGCTGCACGCGCGGGGGCAGCTCGTTCCACCGGTCGTGGAAGACCGCGAACCAGTCGAAGAGCAGCTTGCGCTCGTAGAGGTCGAGCACGCTGTGGCGCTCGACGAGGGGGCGGCGGTCGCCGGCGCGCACGGCCTTGACGAGCTCGTAGCCCATCACCTGCAAGTAGAAGGGCCAGGGGCCGCAGAGCTCGACGATCCAGTGCGCGGCGCGCTCGACGGGGCCGACGTCGGCGGGGGTCGTGTCGATGAGGAAGCGGATGGCGTCGTCCTCGCGGATGGGGCCGAGGCTCAGGACCATCATGTCGTTGCCGAACGACGAGCCGGGCTGCGAGCCGGCGTGGCGGACGACGCTGATCCAGTCGCAGTGGGAGCCGGCGAAGACGAGGCTCGCCTCGCCCTCCTGGCCGATCGCGCGGAGCCAGGCGAAGACCGAGGGATCGGCGCCGACGAGGTAGACGACCTCGTCGATGAGCAGGACGAGGCGGCTCTGGCGGTCGCGGCGCTCGAGGCGCTTCCTGAGGGTCTTCGCGGGCGAGCGGTGGTCGGCGAGCGAGGGCTCGAGCACGCGCGCGAGGTCGTCGGGGGTCTTGATGCGCGAGCCCTGGAGCGAGACGCGGCGGATGCGGGACGCGGCGAAGCGCTTCTCGAGGTGGATCAGGATCGAGGTCTTGCCGGCGCGGCGAGGGCCGCGGAGGACCGTGGGGCGGTGGGCCTGGATGAGCGAGAGGATCTCGCCGACGACCTGCTCGCGGCCGGGGAGCGTGACCGTGAGCGGGTAGCCCGGCTGGAAGGGGTTGAACACCTGGCGGACCTCGTCGCCGTGCTCGGGCGCGGCCTCGCCCGCGGTCCCGGTCGCGGCGCGGCGCGGCTGGGTGACGCGGCGGACGGAGCCGTCCCAGGGGACGCCGTTGTCGTAACCGGTGCGCTCGAGCTCGCGGCGGAGGTCGTCGCCGTCGAGGTCGCCGGCGAGCGCGGCGGTGACCTTGTCGGGGGCGTGGAGGGCGCGGCGGAGGCCCGCGAGCGGGAGGTAGAGCTCGGTGGGCTGCGCCGTCGTGTGGAGCTCCGCGTGCGGGCCGCGCGAGGGGCGGCGCAGCGTGAGGCGGAAGCGCTCCGGGGCGCCGCCGCCGAAGCGGCAGAAGCCGCCCGGGGTGCGGGCGAGCGTGGATCGATCGACGGCCTCGAGCGTGCAAAGCAGGGCGCCGCGCGCCGCGTCCCAGACGCCGATCGCGCCGTCGCGATCGGCGGTGGCGAGGCGGGCGCCGTCGGGGCTCCAGGCGACGCCGCGGATGCGGTGGCGCTGCTCGAGGCACGCGACCTCGGCGCCGGTCGCGGCGTCCCAGAGGCGGACGGTGCCGTCGTCGCCGGCGGTCGCGAGGCGGTCGCCCGCGGGGCTCCACGCGAGCGCGCGCACCCAGGCGCGGTGGCCGGTGAGGCGCGCGATCTGGGCGCCGGTCGCGGTGTCCCAGAGGCGGACGCCGTCGCTGTGCGCGGCGCTGGCGAGGCGGTCGCCGCGGGGGCTCCAGGCGAGGGCGTTCACGTCGCTCGTGTGCGCCTGGAGGGTGTAGAGGCTCGAGCGGTTGGACGCGGGGGAAACTACGCCCGAGTCGGCCGGGTGGCCCTGGAGGCTGTGGAGGAGCCTGACCGCGGCGGCGGACCAGATCCGCACGGAGCCGTCGCGGCCCGCGCTCGCGACGAGCCCGACGTCATGGCTCCAGGCGACGACGGTGACGGCGGCGGCGTGGCCCTCGAGGCGGGCGAGCTCCGCGCCGGTGGCCCCGTCGGCGATGCGCACGATGCCGTCGAGGCCGGCGCTCGCGACGCGGAGGCCCTCGGCGCTCCACGCGATCGCGCACGCGGCGCCCTGCGGGACGTCGGCGCGGCCGAGCTCGACGGCGGGCGCGCCCTGGGGCACGGCGAGGTCCCAGGTGCGGACCGCGCCGTCGAGCCCGGCGGTGGCGAGGCGATCGCGGCCGCCCCAGGCGAGGGCGCTGATCCTCCGCCGGTGCGCGTCGACGCGCAGGCGCTCGACGCCCGCGCGCGCGTCCCAGATCCGGAGGGTGCCGTCCTCGCTGCCGCTCGCGATCTCGGCGCGCGCGGGGCTCCACGCGACCGCGCTGAGCACGCCGAGGTGCCGGTCGAGGTGGCGGAGCTCGCCGCCGGTCGCGACGTCCCAGACCCGGAGGGTGCCGTCGAGCTCCGCGGTCGCGAGGCGCGCGCCCTCGGGGCTCCACGCGACGGCGCTCATCCTGCGGCGCACGGCGTCGAGGGCCGCGGCCTCGCCGCCGTGGGCGAGATCCCAGATCCAGACGGCGCCGTCGCGCTCGGCGCCGGCGAGGCGCTCGCCGTCGGGGCTCCACGCGATCCCGCCGAGGGTGCCCGCGGGCAGGTGGCCCGCAGGCTCGCCCATCGCGGCGTCCCACAGGCGCACGCCGCCGCGCGAGGCCGCGATAGCGATGCGCTCGCCGCCCGCGCTCCACGCGACCGCGCCGGCCCGCGCGTCCTCGATGTCCACGCGGCGGAGCTCCTGGCCCCACGCGCTGTCCCAGAGCCGGAGCGCGCCGTCGGCGCCGACGGTCGCGAGCCGGTCGCCGCGCGGGCTCCACACGACGCCCGCGACCGGGCGGCCGTGGCCCGTCAGGCAGCGCTGCTCGGTGCCCGTGGCGGCGTCCCAGATCCGCGCGGCGCCGTCGTCACCCGCCGTGGCGACGCGCGCGCCGTCGGGGCTCCACGCCACGGCGTTCACGCGGCCGCGGTGGCGCTCGAAGCGCTTCGCCTCGCCGCCGCTCGAGGCGTCCCAGATGCGCGCGGTGCGGTCCTCGCTCGCGCTCGCGAGCCACGCGCCGTCGGGGCTCCACGCGACCGCGGTGACCGGCGCGCGGTGGCCCTCGATCCGCGCGAGCTCCACGCCGGAGACGACGTTCCAGATGCGCACGGTGCCGTCCTCGCCGGCGCTCGCGAGCCGCGCGCCGTCGGGGCTCCACGCGACCGCGCGCGCGGGGCCCCAGTGGCCGCCTGCGACCGAGGCGAACGAGAGCGGCGCGCGGACGCTCACGGCGTAGCGCTCGCCGAGCGCGCCGGGGCCGGGCGCGACCCACGCGGTCACGTCGGCGTCCGCGGCGTCGACGCCCTCCCAGCGGCACCCGGTCCACGTCGACTGCCGGAGCGCGGCGCCGGCGAGCGAGGCGCCCTCGAGGCTCGCGCCGTCCGCGCCGACCTGGGTGAAATCCGCGCCCCTCGCGCTCGCGCGCGCCAGGATCGCGCCGTCGAGCACCGCGCCCGTGAGCGCCGCGCCGTCGAGGGCCGCCTCGCGCAGGTCCGCGCCCGTGAGGTCCGCGCCGGAGAGGTCCACGCCCTCGAGGCGCGCGCGCACGAGCCGCGCGCCCTGGAGGTCCGCGCCCGCCATGCGCACGCCGCGCAGGTCCGCGCCCGCGGGCACCCACGCGCCCTCCTGCTTGGCCCAGCGCCGGAGCTTGAGCAGGAGCCGGAGCGCGTTGCCCGCCGCGTCGGCCGTGAGCTCGAGCGCCTCGCCGCCGCCGCCGCGCCCCGCGGCGAGCCAGGCCTGCACCGCGCGCACGGCCTCGGCGTCCGCGGGATCGCCGTGCCTGCGCAGGATCTCGCCGACGAAGGCGATCACCTCGCCGGTGAGCGGCCTCGTGCCGAGCGCGTCGCGCGGGCGCTCGCGCAGCGTGCGCACGAGGCCCCGCGCGAGGAAGTACTCGAGGAACGAGCGGTGGGTGAACCGGAAGCGCGGCGCCTCGCCGGCCTGCGGCTCGCGCTGGTTGTCGCTCGGGGCTCCGGGGCGCGCTCCACGCGGCGCGCCCTCCGCCGCGTGGGCCGCGGCGCGATCGTGGTCCGCGCGCACGATGAAGGCGGTGTCCTGCAGATCGAGCGCCGCCGCGCCCGCGGGCGCGGCGGGCAGCGCCTGCGAGAGGCGCGCCCGCACCGAGCGCCCGAGCTCCTCGAACGTGCAGGAGGGCGAGCCCGTGCGCCACAGGTGGTCCGCGAGCGACTCGAGGAAGTCCTCCTTCTGCGCGTCGGCGAGGCGCTCGGCGTGCGCGGAGCGCGTCTCGTCGAGCCAGCGGCGCAGGTACGCTTCATAGAGATCGGCCGCGGCGATCGCGGCGCCGGGCTCGATCCGGTCGAGCGTCGCGAGCGCCATCGCGAGCAGGAGCGGCCTGCCCACGAGGTCGCGCAGCCCGTAGGCGCGGCCGATCCTCGCGAGCGCCTGCTCGGAGGACCCCGGCCGGCAGCGCTCGATCAGCTCGCGGACGCGCGCCTCGTCGAAGGGCTGGAGCACGACGCGCGCGACGCTCGCGGCCGCGCCGAGCGCCTGGGCGAGCGCGCGCTCGGTCTCGGTGCGGAGCGCGCGCGCGGCCGGGAAGTAGCCGTCGCGGCAGGTGATCACGACCTGCCCGCCGCCCGCCGCGACGCCGATCAGGCGGGAGAGCCACGCCGGCAGATCGCGCAGGCCCACACGCGTGGCGAGATCGTCGAAGCCGTCGAAGCACGGCAGCACGAGGCGCCGCTGGACGCAGAGCCGGAGCGCGGCGCGGCCCGCGGGCGTGTCCTCCACGCCCGCCGCGTCGAGCAGGAGCCGCTCGGGGTCCTCAGCGCCCGACGCGGCCGAGAGGCTCGCCAGGATCGGCCGGGCGCGCCGCGCCTGCCAGAGCCCGTCGGCCCACGCCGCGAGCGTCGTCGACTTGCCCGCGCCGAACTCGCCGAGCAGGCGCGCGGCCTCGGCGCCCGACGCGAGCCACGCGTCGAGCGCCGCGAGCGCCGGCCGCGGCTCGCCGCCGTCCACGCGCGCCGCGGGCTCGACGAAGCAGCCCTCGACGTCGCGGAGCCTCCGCTGCAAGGCGCCCGCGACCGCGCCGGCCGCGCCCTCGAAGCGCCGCGCGAGCGCCGCGATCCGCGCCTCCGTCGGCGCCCGCGCGGCGCTGACGATCTCGGCCCGCTCGAGCCCCGCCTCGGCGAGCGCGGCCGAGAGCGCGGCCCGGCTCCGCTCGATCCACGGCTGCGCGCTCGCGGTCCAGAGCACGTACCCGGGTCGAGCCGCGTCGCGGCGGGGCGCCACGACGAAGATCTCCCCGCCCGGCGGCGGCGCGATGGTCGCCGGCGGCCTGCCGCCCTCGCGATCGCTCGAGACGCGCACCGTGGCCACGCGATCCGCGCCCTCCGCGATCGCGAGCGCGAAGAGGTCCTCGGCGGCCGCGAGGTCCTGGGCCCGCCCCGCGGACGCGGGATCGCGGCCGAGCTCCGACGGGGGCGGCGGCGCGCGCGTCGGCGTCTGCGGCGCGGCGGCGCTCTCCGGCGAGGACGCCGGCGCGGACGCCGTCTCGCTCCACATCCGGGCCTCCGCGCGATCGAGCCGCGCCCGGCCGGGCGCCGCGAGCTCCGCCGGCCGCGCGCGGAAGACCATCTCGAACCCGCGCGCCCGCAGCGCCCCGAGCGCGGCCGGATCCACGCCCGAGGGCAGCACCGCCCGCAGCGCCGGCTGGCGCGGCGGCACCGACGCCGGCCCCCGCGGCGCGCCGCTCGCCGCCGGCGCGCGCTCGCGCACCTCCTCCGCGACCGCGTCCACCGCGGCCATCCCCTCGAGCGTCCACGTGCCCGCCCCCGTCCGCGCGATCGACTGCCCCGCCCTGCGCAGCCGCGCCTCGACCTCGTCGATCCCCGCGCCGCGCAGCTCCTTCAGCCACTCGAACACGGAGTCCGCGGCCCCGCGCGCGAGCGCGGCGCGCAGCGCCTCGAGCGGCAGCACGCCCGCCGGCAGCACCACCTCGCGCGTGAACCGCCGCACCTCCTCGACGCCGAGGATCCGGTCCACGTCGGCCAGGAGCCGCTTGAGCCGCCGCCCGCGCGCCGCGCCCCCCGAGAGCGCGCCCACGTCGAGCAGCAGCGCGCGCGCCGCCGTCACGCGCCGCGCGAGCGCCTCGAGCGCCTCGTCGTCGTCGCGCTCGAGCAGCGCCGCCCCCTCGGCGAGCCACCGCGCGTACGCGTCCGCGACCGGCCGCGCGCGGTACACGAGCGTCGCCTCGGCGACGGGCGCCACCGCCGGGGCCCCGCGCGCCCCGCGCCTCCCCCGCTCGTGCCCGAGGTCCACGTCGGCGACGATCACGCCCTCGTCCCCCGCCTCGAGGTGCCCCGCGCGCTCCGGGAAGCGCCGGAGATCGTACGCGCTCGCCTCGTCCGCGAAGACCGACGTCCCCCCCGCCGCGGCCTCGTCGCAGTAGAGCGCCGGCCTCCCGAGCCGCCGCGCCTCCTCCCACGCGCGCGCCGCCGCGTCCGGCGCGACCGACATCGGGACGTTCGGGGCCCCGGATCGGGCTCCACACGGCGCGCCCTCTGCCCCGAGCCCCGGCCCCGCGCCCGGGATCACGAGGAACCTGCACGCCTCGATCCCGCGCCGCCCCTCCGCGAGCTCCGGCGCGCCGACGACGCCCATCGGCCCCGGGATCCCGTCCGGCAGATCCACCGGCGCCCACGCGCCCCCCGCGCCCGGCACGAGCGCGAGCAGCCGCCCGCGATGGATCACCGGGAAGACCTCCTGCCCCACGGCCGGCGCCTCCGCCGCGACGAGCCGCTCGTACACGCCCGATCGCCGCGCCGCCCGATCGACCGTGTGGCTCCCCGCGACGAGGACCATGTCCCCCGCCGCGTCGGCGAAGCCGCCGAGCAGCTCCCACGGCACGCTCTGCCGCGGGAAGACGACGAGGCGCGCCCCCCACGCGCGGCACCGCTCGAGCGCGGCCCCCGCCCGCGCGAGGAGCTGGCGCCCGTACGCCTCGCGCACGCGCCTGCGCAGCGCCTCGAGCCGCTCGCGGAGCGCGTCCGGCACGTCGCCGCGCTCGGGCAGGAGCGAGTCGCGCCGATCGGGCTCGTAGAGCGGGTCCTCGAGCGGCGACCGCCGGTCGACGATGACGGCCGGGTGATATGCGAGCTGTACGACGGCGACGCGCGTCACGGAGGCAGGAGTCGCCATGCGGTCGCGTCCAGCGTATCGCCGTGATCCATGCGGGGGAAGCCCGGCAGGGCGGGGGCCGATGAGGGGGCTTCGCCCCCTACGCTCCCGATGGTCGCTACCCCGAAGAGAGAGCAGGGCCCTCTGGCCGTCCACGGTCAGACGTCTGGCTGTCCACGGTCAGACGTCTGGCCGTCCGGCGCTACTCCCCGATGAGCTCGTCGACCACCTCCACGCGCAGCTCGACGTGCAGCGAGAAGCCGCCCTTGTCCTTGCGCGCGACGGCGATCGCGTCGCGGGCGCCGCGCGCGCGGAGCCAGGCCTGGAGCCGGCGCGCCGCCTGCAACGCCTCGCGCTCCTCGGCGGGCACGGGCTTCGACCGCCGCACCTTCGCCTTCACCTTCCCGATCGCGCGGGTCAGCTCGCGGACCGACAGCTCCTCGATGGGCTTGTCGTCGATGCGCGCGCCGCCCTCGAGCAGCGACCGCGCCGTATCGATCTCCGGCGTGGCCGCCGCGTACCGCGCGAGCGCATAGGCCTTCTCGGGCCCGAGCTCGAGCGCCTTGCCGCGCGGCAGCGCCTGGGCCACCTCGATCAGCTTCTTCGCCTGCGTCAGCCCCATGATGCGGCGCGCCCGGAGCATCTCCGCGAACGACGCGTGGCCGAGCGCGACGTGGAGGCGCTTCCTCTGGAGCTCGCGCAGCGCCTCGCCGAGGTCGTAGAAATCCTCGGCGATGCTCTCCTTGCGGCGCTCGATCAGCTCGAGGAGCGCCTCGGCGCGCTGCCGATCGGCCCCCGCTGCCCGCGCCGCCTCCGCGACCACCGGCAGCCGCGAGGACTTCGGCGGCGCGTCCGACGTCGGCTTGCTCTTCCGGCTCCCCGCCCCCCTCGACGTGCTGACCACGCGCCGCCTCCTCCCTGCCCGAGGTGAAGCAGCCTACTTCACCGGGCCCCCGCGGGGAAGGAGGCGTGTTTGGCGTGGACGTTCAACGTCCGCGTCACGCCGTGGTGGCAGCGCGGCCTGGGCGCTGCCCTGGCCCTGGAACTCCGGCCGGGCCGCCGTGTCTGCCTCGCGCACTCCAGGAGGATCCCGTGCGCAGAGCCCCCATCCGCGCGAGCGCCGCGCTCGCGATGCTCGCCCCTTTGCTCACCCTCGCGGCCTGCGCGGACGCGCCGCCCCCCGCGCTCGGCCCCTCCGCGCCGGCCGCCGCGCCCCCCGCCGCCGTGCCCGAGCCCTTCCACTTCCCCGAGGCCGCGGCCGCCGCGAAGAAGGAGCGCGGCGCGCCCATCCAGCTCACCGCCTCCGACGGCACCGGCCTCGCGCTCGTCGCGCTCTCCGGGCGCGCGGTCGTCGAGGATCCGCTCGCGTTCACCGAGCTCAAGCTCGTCTTCAAGAACCCCGAGGACCGCGTCCTCGAGGGCACCTTCAGCATCACGCTCCCGAGCGGCGCGAGCGTCAGCCGCTTCGCGATGCGCATCGGCGAGAGGTGGCAGGAGGGCGAGGTCGTCGAGCGACAGGAGGCGCGGAGGGCCTACGAGGACTTCCTCCACAGGAAGCAGGACCCCGCGCTGCTCGAGCAGAGCGCCGGCAACGAGTTCAGCGCGCGCGTGTTCCCCATCCCCGCCCGCGGCACCAAGGAGATCGTCATCAGCTACGCGCAGGAGATCGGCCCCGGCGCGCCCTTCGCGATCCCGCTGCGCGGCCTGCCCCGCATCGGCGAGATCGACCTCGCCGTCCGCCAGGCCGGCGCCGCCGCCGTCGCCAGGGAGCTCCACGCGCGCGACGCGACCCCCGACGCCGACTTCGTCCTCGATCGGGGCAAGCTCCCGGGCGGCGACGGCCTTCGCAGCGGCGACCTCGTGCTCGCGCGCGTGCGGCCCCTCGCGGACGCGTCACCCGATCCGCTCTCGTCCGCGGTGATCCTCGTCGACACGAGCGCCTCGCGCGCGCTCGACCTCGAGGCCGAGATCCGCCTCGTCGCCGCGCTCGCGAAGCGGGTCGCGCAGGCGGGCGGCGCAGGCGCGCCGCTCGCGGTCGCCTGCTACGACCAGACCGTCGCGCCCATCTACGATGGCCCCGCCGGCTCGTTCGGCGAGCCCGATCTCGCGCGCATCCGCGCGCGGCAGGCGCTCGGCGCGTCGGATCTCGCGGGCGCGCTGCGCTGGGCCGGCGAGCGCGCGAAGGGCGGCCAGCACCGGCGCGTCGTGCTCCTGACCGACGGCGTCGCCACGGCCGGCGAGGTCGCCTCGGACAGGCTCCGCGCCGCGGCCGCGGCCCTGCGCCCGGGCGGCATCGAGCGGCTCGACGCGGTCGGCCTGGGCGGCATCCGCGACGACGACGCGCTCCGCGCGATGGTGACCGCCGGCCTGCCGCGCGACGGCGTCGTCGCCGACGGCCTGCGCGGCGAGGCCGAGGTGGAGCGCCGGCTCTCCGCCGCGACGCGCTCGGGCGTCGAGGTGAAGATCGACGGCGCGCGCTGGCTCTGGCCGCAGACGCTGAACGGCGTGCAGCCCGGCGACGAGGTCCTGGTCTACGCCGAGGTGCCCGCCGCGATGCCCGTGCGCGTCACCGTGGGCGGCAAGACCTCGTCCCCTGCCCTGCGCTCCGCCGAGCGCCCGCTGCTGGAGCGCGCGTGGGCGCAGGCGAAGATCGACAGCCTGCTCTTCTTCCAGGGCGCCGGCGCGCCGCCGGACTCCATCCGCCGCGAGATCATCGATCTGTCGATCACGCACCGCGTGGTGAGCCCCTACACCGCGCTGCTCGTGCTCGAGACCGAGCACGACTACGCGCGCTTCGGCATCGCCCGGCGCGGCCTCTCCGACATCCTGACGGTCGAAGGCGGGAGGGTCGCCGTGATGAAGCGGAGCCTGCCCGCCTCGAAGGGCTGGGACGTGGCGGCGCCCCAGGCCCCGCCGAGGAGCCGTCCGAAGGCCGAGCCGGCCGCCGGGGATCCCTCCTCCGCGCGCGGCGGCCTGTGGGGTGATTCGATCAGCGAGTCGTTCGGCGCCGGCGGCCTCGGCCTGAGCGGCAGCGGCGAGGGCGGCGGCGGCCGGTCCGAGGGCATCGGGCTCGGCGACGTGGGCACGATCGGCCACGGCGCGGGCCTGCCGCCCGCCGCGTCGGCCGCGCCGGCCGCCGGGGCTCCGGATCGCGCTCCACGCGGCGCGCCCTCCGCCCCGAGCCCCCCGCCCCACGTGGCGCGCACCGAAGCCGTGCAACCCGAGCAGGGCTTCGGCAGCGGGCACGGCCGGCTGGGCGGTTCGCACCGGACGCGCCCGCCGGCGATCCGCATGGGCGCGACGCAGGTGAGCGGCCGCCTGCCGCCCGAGGTGATCCAGCGCATCGTCAGGCAGAACTTCGGTCGCTTCCGCGGCTGCTACGAGGAGAACCTCCGCGCGAGCCCCAACCTGCAGGGCCGCGTCGCGGTCCGCTTCGTGATCGGTCGAGACGGCTCTGTGGTCGAGGCGCGGGACGGCGGCTCCGATATGCCGGATCGCGCGACGGTCGATTGCGTCGTGCGCCAGTTCATGGGGCTGTCGTTCCCGGCCCCCGAAGGCGGCCTGGTGACGGTGGTCTATCCGGTGATGTTCAATCCAGGCGACGGCCCGGCGACGGCCGCGCGCGACGCCCCGGCCGCGCCCTCCGCGCCCGCGGCGCCTCCGCCCCCCGTCGAGGAGGCGTCGCCGTACACGGGCCGATTCAAGGGCGTGAAGGACGCGCTCGCGGCGGGCCGCGCCGCCGAGGCCTTGAAATCGGCGTGGGCGTGGCACACGGAGTCCCCGGGCGACGTGATGGCGCTGGTGGCGCTCGGCGAGGCGCTGGAGGCGTCCGGGGAGGCTGCGACCGCGGCGCGGAGCTACGGGTCCCTGATCGATCTGTTCCCCTCGCGGGCGGACATGCGCCGGTTCGCGGGCGAGCGGCTGGAGCGGCTGCGCGGTCAGGTCGGTCTGGAGCTTGCCGCGGACACGTTCGAGAAGGCGGAGGAGCAGCGTCCGGATCATCCGTCGAGCCACCGGCTGCTGGCGATGGCGCGGCTCAAGAGGGGTCAATACGCGGAGGCGTTCAAGGCCGCGGCCGCCGGGCTCTCGCGGGAGTACCCGGCGGGGCGGTTCGCGGGCGTGGAGCGGATCCTGAGCGAGGATCTGGGGTTGATCGCGGCGGCCTGGATCAAGGCGGAGCCGGCGCGGCGCGCGGAGATCCTGATGAAGGCGGCGAAGGCCGGCGGGGCGGTGGAGGACGCGCCATCCATAAGGTTCGTCTTGAGCTGGGAGACGGACGCGAACGACGTGGATTTCCACATCCGGGATGATCGTGGGAACCACGCCTATTACAGCTCGCCGCACCTGCCCGGCGGCGGCGAGCTCTACTCGGACGTGACGACGGGCTACGGGCCGGAGTGCTTCACGATCCGTGCGCCGCGGGAGGAGCGGGCGGCGCAGTACACGTTGCAGGCGCACTACTATGCGCGCGGGCCGATGGGCTACGGGATGGGCAAGCTCGAGATCATCGAGCACGACGGCAAGGGCGGGCTCACGTTCGAGGAGAGGCCCTTCGTGGTGATGGTCGACCGGGCGTTCGTGGATCTCGGCGTCGTGTCTCGATAAGGGGCCGGGGCCGGGGCCGGGGCCGGCGGGCCGGGGGCGGGGGCGGGGCCGCTACGCAGGGAGGAGCGACCACGTCCGGCCCCGGGGCCTCCTGCCGGATCAGAGCATTTCGATCCAAGGGGGGAACCTGGG
>CAYQYG010000106.1:0-13962 GCA_964421485.1 uncultured Polyangiaceae bacterium
TTGTGTTGTGTGTCGCGCCGAGCGCGCCGGGCAAGCCGGCCCTCGCGCCGCTGCGCCTCGCCGCGGACCCGGACGACGACGAGCTGCCCACCGACATGACGGTCGCCGTGAAGCCCTCGGCCCGCGGCGCCGCGCTCCCCTTCCGCGCCGCGCCCGCGGCGCCGGCCGCAGCCCCGCGGCCCGCGGCGCCGCACCCGCTCCACAGGACCTCCGAGATCGCCGGCTCGCTGGGCCGTGGCTCCGCCACGCCCTCCGCGCCGCCCGTCATCGAGGAGCAGACGACCGACGCGATCGACGCCGCCTGGACCGACGACGACTCGCCCCCGCCGCAATGGCCCGCGCGCCCGGCCCCGGCCCCGCCCGCGCCGAAGGGGCAGGGCCACGCGGGCCCGCCGGGCGTGCTCTCGCTGGAGCGCTACGCCGAGATCGCCGCCGAGATCGCGCTCGGGAGAGCGGATCGCGACCACGTGCTCGCGGCCCGCGGGATCACCTCCGCCGCCTGGTCCGCGACCGACGCCCACTGGACCGCGGCCATCGCGAAGGACGCCGAGGCCGGCGAGGGCGAGCTGCTCGCCGCGTTCGACGCCGCGTACGTCGCGGCGCTGTGATTCCGCGTCATGCGCGCGCGACGAGGTGCGCGAGCACGTAGACGATGACCGAGATCAGCCAGAGCGCGCTCGACCGGCGAAAGCCCTCGCGGAGCCCGTAGATCGGCGCGAGCGGCGGGACGACCAGGGCGACCAGGCCCCGCCACCTCGGGCGGGCCCTGAGCGCCAGCCTCCACGCGAGCGCCACGTGGACCGTCACCAGCGTGGCGAACGCGAGGATGAGGATCGCGAGCGCGCCGACGTCCTTCACGAGCACAAGCCTAGCGGCGCCGGCGACGCCGTGAAAGAGGGCGGCCCCTGCATGCGTCGAGGGGCCGCCGCCTCCGGGCCGCGCGCCGCGCGCGATCCTGGATCTCGACGCACCACGGACAGCGCGCGCCCGCGCTGGCCGCGATCTCGCGATTTCATTGCAGGTCCGCCTCTGTCCCGGCGACTGGACCGACGCTAAGCTGGGCCGGTGCGCTTGACAGACACGCTCCGCCTCCGCCTGCGCTCCCTCCTCGCCCGCGCTGATCACCTCCTCGACGGACGCCTCGTCCCGCTGAGCCTGCTCGCGGGCGCCGCGTGCAGCGTGGTCGTCGGCGCCGGCGTCGCCCAGGCCGTCCCCGGACCGCCCGACACATTGCCGCTCTCCGAGGTCAAGCCCGGCATGACCGGGTACGGCCTCACCGTCTTCTCCGGCACCACCCCGGAGAAATTCGACGTCGAGGTCATCTCCACCCTCAAGAACTTCCGGCCGAACCAGGACCTCATCCTGATCAAGACCCCGAACCACCCGCGGCTCCAGGCCGCGCGCACGGTCGCGGGGATGAGCGGCAGCCCGATCTACCTGAACGGCAAGATGATCGGCGCGTACGCGTACGGCTGGCTCTTCGGCACCGAGGCCATCGCGGGCGTCACCCCGATCAAGTCCATGCTCGACGAGCTCGCGCGCCCGCTGCCGAAGAGCGTCGCGCCGCGCGGCGGCTCGCCGCTGCCGATCAGCGGCGCCGGCGCGCCCGCTCCGGGCAAGGGCGCCGCGCTCGCGCTGCCGCCCCACGCGCGCGTCGCGCGCGGGTACTCCGGGGACGTCGGCGCCTACGACCTCCGGACGCACGCCGAGCAGGTCGCGGCGCGCGTCGGCCCGGTGCTCGCGCCGCCCGAGGGGACGAGCCTCGCGCGCGCCTCCACGCCCGTCATGCTCGGCGGGCTCGGCGGCATCGCCATGCGCATCGCCGGCGACCTGCTCGGCCCGATGGGGCTCGAGCCCCTCCAGGCGGGCGGCGGCTCCTCCGCCAACCCCGAGCCGGGCGCGCCGACGAGGTTCGTCGACGGCGGCGCGATCGGCGTCGAGCTCATCCGGGGCGACATCTCCGCGACCGGCATCGGCACCGTCACGCGCGTCTCCGGCGACAAGCTCGTCGCCTTCGGCCACCCCATGATGAACGGCGGCATCAGCAGCCTGCCCACCGCCGTCGCGCGCGTGCACTGGATCCTCGCGAGCCACAACCGGAGCTTCAAGATCGGCGAGGCCGTCCGCTCCCTCGGCACGCTCGTCAACGATCGCCAGGCCGCCATCGTCGTCGACAGCGCCAGGAAGGCGCCCGTCTTCCCGATGCGCATCTCCATCGAGGGCGTCGAGGGCGCGCCCCACCCCTCGTGGAACGTCGAGGTCGCGCACGACCAGTTCCTCGCGCCCTCGTTCGCGGCCATGGCGGTCGGCAGCGCCATCGAGACCACGTCCTCGGAGCGCAGCGACATGACCTGGCGCGCCACGAGCCGCGTGAAGATCGGCCGCTACGGCACCATCTCGCTCGTCGACTTCGGCGCCGGCAACGGCTCGCCCGTGAGCGCCGACGACTTCGTCCGCAGCCGCCTCGTCCGCGCCATGGGCGCGATCCTCAACAACCCCTGGGAGGACGTCACGGTCGAGCGCGTCGACACCACCGTCAAGGTCACCTTCGATCGAGACGTCGCGCTCCTCCGCGGCGCCAAGATCCTCGAGCCCGAGATCGACGCCGGCGCGCCCGCGCGGATCCGGCTCGACCTCCTGCCCTACCAGGGCAAGCTCGAGACGCGCGTCATCGAGGTCCCCGTGCCCGCCGAGCTCGCCGGCCGCGACGTCGAGATCGAGCTCGCCCCCGGCTACGAGGTCGAGCGCCCCCTCGCCACCCCGAACAACCTCGCCGAGCTCGTCGCCATGCTGCCCAGCCAGTTCCACGACGCCGAGAGCGTCGTCGCGACGTTCAAGCTCCGCGAGAACGGCGCCGCCTTCCGCGGCCAGGTCGCCTCGCGCCTCCCGCCGGGCGCCGTCGACACGCTGCGCCCCACCTCGGACTCCGACGCGCCGGAGACCTTCGGCGCGCAGGTGAGCACCGCCGTCCCGCTCAAGCTCTTCCTCGTCGGCAAGGACAGCGTCAGCGTCCGGGTCCGCCCGATCCTCCGCTGATCCTCGCCGCCTCCGTGCGTTCCCCCTCCCTCCTCCACGAGACCATGAGCACCACCCGCTCCCTCCCCCGATCCGCCCGCCCCCGCCCCATCGTCCGCGTCGCCGCCGCCGGCGCGCTCGCCGCCGCCGCGCTCGCGCTCGCCGCCGCGCCCGCGCACGCGGTCGGCACGCGCTCGTTCTTCCTCGACTCGATCGACGACCTCAAGGGCGGCGATCTCACCGGCGTCAGCGTCGATTCGAATGGCAACGTGCGCGCAGGCCTGAACCTCGGCGCCACGCCCATCCCGGACGCGACCTCGGTGTGGAGCGCGGTCGCCCTGCCGGACGGCTCGGTGCTGCTCGGCACCGGCAACGAGGGCAAGATCTACCGCGTCGCGAACGGCCAGGTCACCGTCGCCGCCGACACCGGCCAGATGGCCGTCAGCTCGCTCGCGATCGCGTGGAACGGCGACGTGATCGCCGGGACCTTCCCCGAGGGCAAGCTCTACCGCCTCCCCGGCGGCAAGCCCGTGGCCGGCAAGCTCGCCCCCCAGCCCTTCTCCGATCTCTCGCAGACCACCGAGGACGTCTGGGGCCTCGCGTACGACGCGAAGGGCAGGGTCCTCTACGCGGCCACCGGCCCCGAGGGGAAGCTCTTCCGCATCGACGCCGCGGGCAAGGCGCAGGTCTACTTCGACAGCGACGAGCCGCACCTCATGTCCGTCGCCGTCGGCGGCGACGGCGCCGTCTACACCGGCTCGAACGGCAAGGCCCTGCTCTACAAGCTCACCGGCCCCGGCCGCGCCTCGGTCCTCCACGATTTCGAGGGCGACGACGTGCGCGCGATCGTCGCGGCGCCCGGCGACAAGGGCGCGATCTACGCCATCTCCAACAAGTACTCCGAGGCCTTCGCGGCGCCGCGCCGCAACAAGACCGGCCCCCCGAGCCCGCAGCCCACGCGCTCCGCCAAGCCGGGCAAGGGCATCCTCATGCGCTTCGGCAAGGACGGCGTCGCGGAGAAGCTGCTCGGCGACGACGACACGCACTACGTCTCGCTCGGCCTCGGCGACGACGGCGCGCCGTACGTCGGCACCGGCGCCGAGGGCCGGCTCTACACGGTCAGCGAGAACCGCGTCGAGCGGCTCGTCGCCGACACCGACGAGCGCCAGGTCGGCGCCTTCGTGATGGCGGGCAAGCGCCGGTTCCTCGCGACCACCGACCCCGCCGTCTTCCACGAGGTCCGCGGCGTCGGCGGCGCCGACGCCGTCTGGACCAGCAAGGTCCTCGACGCCGGCCTCCGCGCCACCTGGGGCCGCCTCGCGTGGCGCTCCGACACCGACGCCCCCCCCGGCGCGCCGCGCTCCCAGACCGGCGGCGCGCTCGAGCTCCAGACCCGCACGGGCAACACCGAGACCCCCGACTCCACGTGGTCGCCCTGGTCCGCCGCGCTCGCCGCGCCGGGCGACGTGAAGAGCCCCGCCGCGCGCTTCGTGCAGGTCCGCGCCCGCTGGGCCCGCGATCCGGCCGCGGTGCTCCGCGAGGTCACGCTCTCGTTCGTCACCGACAACGCCCGCGCCGTGATCACCTCGATCACCGCCACCCCCAAGAACCAGTCGAGGTCCTCGAAGGGCGGCATCCAGCCCTCGGGCGGCGAGGCGCCGAAGCCCGCGAGCACCGTGCAGGTCTCGTGGAAGGTCGACAACCCCGATCAGGACGACCTCCGCTATCGCATCTTCTACCGGATGGAGGGCCAGTCCATGTGGCGCAACCCGCTCAAGCCCGGCGAGAAGATCACCAAGACCGAGCACACGTGGGACACGACCGCGCTCCCCGAGGGCGAGTACCGCCTGCTCATCGAGGCGTCCGACGAGCTCGCCAACCCACCGGATCGCGTCCAGCGCCACAGCCTCGAGTCCGGCACCGTGCTCGTCGACAACACGCCGCCCGTCATCAGGACCATCGCCCTCCAGGGCCGCCGCCTCACCGGCGACGTGAGCGACGGCCTCGGCCCCATCTCCCGCATCGAGGTCTCGATCGCCGGCTCCGACGAGTGGCGCCCCCTCTTCCCCACGGACGGCGTCTTCGACGAGCCCGCCGAGACCTTCGCCGCGGACATCTCCTCCATCGTCCCGCCGGGCGCCCACCTCGTCGCGGTCCGCGCCTACGACAGCTCTGGAAACGTGGTCACGAGGGACGTCGACGCGCGCTGACCCACACGCTGATCGATCTGGGCTCCGCGCCGTGTGGAAGCGGCCGGGGAAGGGTGGTACCTTGATGGTCCTTCCTCTTCCCTGGCTGCCTTGAAATGAGCCCGATCCGGATCACCATCCTGTGCGCCGTCGTGGGCGTGATCGCCGCGATCCCCGCGTGCGGCCTCAGCGACCTTGGCAATGACCTCGCGTCCGGCGGCGGAGGCGGCACCTCGACCACGGGCACCGGCGGCCAGGACGCGAGCATCGACATCGCCTCGGACTCCGCGGCGCCGATCGATCCATATCATCGCTACTCGTACCTCTGCGGCGACGGGTGCAAGCCGGGCGGCGACGGCTCGGAGTGCATCGCCCCCGCCCCTGACGGTATGGGCGGCGGCGCGGGCACCGGCGGCGGCGCGGGCACCGGCGGCGGCGCGGGCATCGGCGGCGGCGGCGCGACTGGGGGCCAGTCGCTCGCCTGCCAGCTCGTGCCGGGCGACGGCCAGGCCGTGCCCGCGTGCGGCCTCCCGGGCACCTTCGACGTCAACGGCCCTTGCCAGACCGTCGCCGACTGCGCCGCGGGCCTCGGCTGCGCGGCCACCGAGGCGCCGGCGGGCGCGTGCCGCCAGTACTGCTGCGGCCACGTCGAGGACTGCGCCGCGGGCACCTACTGCGCCCCGCAGCCCATGCAGGAGTCCGCCGCGCAGGGCGGCGAGCCGATCCTGATCCCCGTCTGCGTCCACGCCACCGACTGCGAGCTCCTCACCGACGAGTGCGGCGAGGGCCTCACGTGCACGATCGTGCGCGCCGACGGCACCACGAGCTGCGTCGAGCCCGGCGAGGGCGGCGCAGGCGATCCGTGCCCCTGCGCCGACGGCTTCGTGTGCTCGTTCCTCACGGGCGAGTGCAAGAAGCTCTGCCACCTCGACCAGGATGCGATCGACTGCGGCGCCGGCGCGACGTGCCAGGGCGGCAGCATGGGCTTCCCCCCCGGCTTCGGCGTCTGCGTCGGCGGCGATTACTGACCTCGCCCGCCGCGTGAAGAAGTGTTGAGCCGGATCATCCGACCGGCGACACCGTGCGGGCGCGGTGCCATGTTGCCGCGGTGCAGCGGAGCGTCCTCCAGTTCATCGTGTTCCTGACGGTCCTCACGGCCGTCATCGGCGGCGTCCACTACTACCTCTGGTATCGCCTCGTGCGCGCGCCCGAGCTCAGCCCCGCGTGGCAGCGCGCCGGCGCCTGGGCCCTCGTCGCGCTCGCCGCGCTCATCCCCGCCGGCATCATCGTCTCGCGCGGCCTCCCGCGACCCGCCTCGTCCGCGGTCGCCGGCGTCGCGTACACCTGGTTCGGCCTCGCCATCCTGCTCTTCTTCCTCCTGCTCACCTCCGAGGTCGTCCGCCTCGGCGCGCACGCCCTCACGTCGCTGCTCGACCGCCCGCTCGACGAGGGGCGCCGCACCTTCCTCTCGCGCGCCATCGCCGGCGCCGCGGGCGTCCTCGCCGCCGGCCTCGGCGCCGCCGGCGCCGCCAGCGCCCTCGGCGAGGTCGCTGTCAGCAACGTCCGCGTCCGCCTCACCCGCCTCCCCGCTGCGCTCTCCGGCCTCCGCGTCGTCCAGATCTCGGACCTCCACATCGGCCCCACCATCGGCCGCGCCTGGCTCGAGGACATCGTCGCGCGCATCAACGCCCTCGAGCCTGACCTCGTCGCCATCACCGGCGACCTCGTCGACGGCTCCGTCGAGGAGCTCCGCGAGCACACCGCCCCGCTCGCCGATCTCCGCGCGAGGCACGGCGTCTACTTCGTCACCGGCAACCACGAGTACTACTCGGGCGCCGACGCCTGGATCGCCGAGCTCCGCCGCCTCGGCGTCAAGGTCCTCCGCAACGAGCGCGTCACCATCGGCGAGGGCGCCGACGTCCTCGATCTCGCCGGCGTCGACGACTGGAGCGCCCACGGCTTCGGCCGCGGCCACGGCCGCGACCTCGCCCGCGCGCTCGAGGGCCGCGACCCCGCCCGCGAGCTCATCCTGCTCGCGCACCAGCCCAAGCAGATCATCGAGGCCGCCGCGATGGGCGTCGGCCTCCAGCTCAGCGGCCACACCCACGGCGGCCAGATCTTCCCCTGGGGCCTCTTCGTGCGCCTCGACCAGCCCTACGTCGCCGGCCTCGCCCGCCACGGCGACGCCCAGATCTATGTCAGCCGCGGGACCGGCTACTGGGGCCCGCCCATGCGCGTCGGCGCGCCCCCGGAGATCACGCTGATCGAGCTCACATCGCTCACATCTCTGACGTCTAGGGGGGCGTGAGCTTCGTCCCCTTGCAGTCGAGGAGCGGCTCCGGATAGGCGGCCGGATCGGTGATCCGCTGGATCGTGAACGTCGATCCCGTCAGATCGTACGTGTTCCCGAGCGCGTTCGCGGTGCCGCTCAGGTCCCCGCAGATGAAGGAGCCGTCGCCGCAGATGTTGCCCGTGTAATGCAGGCTCCCCGTCGCGTCGACCGGCGCGAGCGCGTTGGCCGCCGCGGGGATCTGGAGATCGGGCAGATCGAGCTCGAACGAGCCGTCCGTGCCCACCGGGACCGCGGCCGCGTCGAGCGCCGTGCCCACCGGCGTCGTCCGGTCGTTCTTGTCGAGGAACTGGAGGTTCATCGCGAGCCCGAGGCCGTCGCCCTGCGCCTCCGTCGTGACCTTCGCGAGCACGAACAGCGGCTTGCTCGTGTTCACCGACGTGAGCAGCGTCATGAAGTAGTCGCCGTCGATGTCGCCGGGCGCGGGCGAGAGGTAGGCATCCGGACAGTCGCCGGACGGCTCCAGCGCCGGCCGGCGCTCGACGAAGTCGTCGAACGCCTGGCCCGGATCAGGGCACCCCGAGGTGAGGGCGCCGAGCGTCATGACGAACAGGAGTCGGAGGCTCGCGGGACGCGTGGAAAGCATTTGACACCGTGTAGAGTCTGGCCGTTCACTGAGCGCGCTGCGCCACATGAGGTACCAAGGTTCCGCGGACAGTACAACAGCCGGCGCAGCAGGTTGTCAAAAGGAGTGGATCTCTCGATGTCGCAGCCGACGAGACAGGAAATGAGCTCGCGCCACAGGATCGCCACCGCCGCCACGACCCTCGTCTTGCCGCTCGCGTCGCTCGCGCTGCTCTCGAGCGAGGCTCACGCGTCGGGGTTCTCCACCGCGCGGTTCGGCGGTGAGCATGGCCACCCCACCACGACGAACCCGACGGCGATCTACTACAACCCCGCCGGCATCGCCGGGAGCGAGGGCATTCACGTCTTCCTCGACGGCAGCCTCGCGATCCGGTCCGCCTCGTTCTTGCACACGCAGGGCGGCAACGACGTGGACGAGCCCGCCGACGCGCAGGGCGCCAACTACGGCGAGGCCACGCTGCTCAACGTGGCCGCCGCGCCCATGATCGGCGTGAGCGCCAAATTCGGCGACTTCGCCGTCGGCGCAGGCTTCTACGTCCCCTTCGGCGGCGCCGCGGTCTGGGACAAGAACGAGGCCTTCAGGGACCACCCCAGGTACGCCGGCCCCGTCGACGGCGTGCAGCGCTGGTGGGCGATCGACGGCACGATCCGCTCCTCGTACATCACGCTCGCCGCGGGCTACCACATCGAGCCCGCGCGCCTCGACATCGGCCTCTCCGGCAACCTCGTCCTCTCGACGATCGACACCATCCGCGCGCGGAACAGCGACGGCTCGAACAACGTCACGAGCGAGGGCCGCTCGTACCTGGACGTCAGCGGCACCTCGTTCAGCTTCGGCGTCGGCGCCATCTACGAGGCGATGCCCAAGCAGCTCTGGCTCGGCCTCTCGTACCAGTCGCGCCCGAACGTCGCCGGCGGCATGAAGCTCGAGGGCACGCTCAAGAACGTGTTCGGCCCCGCGGAGCCCAGCGAGGGCGACATCGCGGTCACGCAGGACATGCCGGACATCATCCGGCTCGGCGCGCGCTTCCGCGCGACCGACGCCATCGAGCTCCGCCTCTTCGGCGACCTCACGCGGTGGAGCGCGTTCAAGGACCAGTGCATCGCGGTCCCCGAGAACGAGTGCGAGGTCAACGAGGACGGCAGCGAGGTCGGCGCGCCCGGCACGGTCACGCAGAACATCCCCCGCCGCTGGAACGACGCCTTCGGCGTGCGCGCGGGCCTGAGCTACTTCGCGACCGAGTCGGCGGAGATCTTCTCGGGCCTCGGCTACGACGGCAACGCGGTGCCCGACGAGATGCTCGAGACCGGCCTCCTGGACTTCGAGAAGTTCTCGGTGGCGCTCGGCGGCCGGTTCCGGCTCGCGGAGCCGCTCCACCTCGGCCTGTCGTACACGCACATCTTCTACATCCAGCGCGAGATCACGAACAGCGAGCTCGACACCTACGTCGCGCCCTCGGTCGTGCCGAACGCGAACGGCATCTACGACCAGACCGTCGGCGTCATCAACGCGAACGTCGAGCTCCAGTTCTAGCGCGGCGCGGAGCCGGCCCCGGCCCCGCGCCCTCGCCTCCGAACCTCCTACAGCGACAGGCCCTTCTTCTTCTTCGCGTCGCGGATGAGCTGCGCGAGCTTCTGCGCCGCCTGATCCACGCCCGCGGCGGACCACGGCAGCTCGAGCACCACGTCCTTGCCCTCGGCGCGCACCTTCGCCGCGTTCAGCGCCTCGATCTCGCCCGCCACGCTCTTCTGCCGCCCCGCCTGGCTCTTGATGCCGGGGAGGATGAGCTTCTCGATCGCCTGCGAGAGATCGGTCGCGTTCTTCTCGGTCTTCATCGTGACCCGCACCTCGCCGTGCGGGTTGTTCTTGAGGGCGAGCACGCCCGACACCCGCGTCGTCGCCGCGACGTCGTCGGCGAGCGGGTTCCCCCGCAGGTTGCTCGCGCCGGCGCGCTGGATGAAGGCGCCGGTCACCACGAAGGACGCCTCCGCGTCCATCGGCAGCACGTACGTCCCCTGGTACGCCGCCGACGTCTTCACCGCCGCCTCGTACAGCGACTGATCGTTCGCGAGCACGATCGCGCCGTCCGCCGCCTGCCCGGCGATCATGAGCTCGCCGCTCGTCTTCTTCGCGGCCTTCCTGCCGTCGATCGTGATCATCTCGATCTTGTCCTTGGTCGACGTGTCCCGCAGCGCGTCGGCCACGACCTCGGGGCGGAACTCGCCGCCGAACACGAAGGCCATCTTCTGCCCGCCGGGGTTGTCGATCCCGGACATGCAGAGCACGGCCTCCTTCACGTCCGACCTCGGATCGATGGCCGCCTTGCGGAAGAACGCCTCGACCTCCTTCGCGTCCTCGCCGGCGCTGCCGCCGCTCGACTGCAGCTCCTCGAGCGCGGGCATCACGTGCTTCTTGAACGCGTCGAGCTCGAGGATGCCGCCCGAGTCCACCCGGAGGACCACCTCGCAGGTCGCCGGCAGGTGCGCGTGCGCCTTGGAGCTCGTCTTCCCGCCGATGCCGCCTCCCACGAACACGAACATGACCACCGCGATCACGCCGATCAGCACCACGAGCCCGCCGACGACGAGGCCGATGATCAACCCGACGCTGCTCTTCTTCGGCGGCGGCCCCGGCGGCGGCCCCCCCTGCGCCTGCACCGGCCCGTACCCACCCGGCGGCCCGTATCCACCCGGGGGCCCGTATCCACCCGGCGGCGCGCCGCCCGGGGGCCCGTACCCACCCGGCGGCGCGCCCCCGGGAGGCCCGTACCCACCCGGCGGCGCGCCGCCCGGGGGCCCGTAACCCCCGGGAGGCCCGTAACCGCCCGCTCCGCCGCCGAACCCGCCGCCAGACATCTGCATGCTCATCCGCTCGTCTCCCGGTCGATGAGCGACCGGTAACAGACGCTCCCCGGAAGCGAAAGCGAGCCGCGCCTGCGCCTGCGCGTCAGGGCCAGCTCCGCCGCACCCGGCGCAGCAGGCTGAAGATGCGCGCCCCGAGCTCCGGCGCGCGGAACGGCTTCACCACGTAGTCATCGGCCCCGCTCGCGAACGCCTCGACCATGTCCTGCGACGACGCGTTCGCCGTCAGGAAGAGCACCGGCATCTCGCAGAGCCCCTCTTCCTGGCGCAGGATCCGGCAGAGCTCGATCCCGCTCATCCGCGGCAGGTTCCAGTCGAGCACCAGGAGGTCGAAGCTCTCCACGCGCATCCGCGCGAGCGCCTCCTCCGCGCTCGAGACCGGCGTCACCACGAGCTCCACCGCCTCGAGCATCACGGCCACCAGCTCGCGGATGTCGGGATCGTCGTCGACCACGAGCACCCGCGCCCCCTTCCCGTACGCCGGCGGCGGCCGCGTCGACCTCCGGGCTCCGGGCGCGGCGCTCGGCCTCGTCCGCCGGGCGCCCTCGTGCGCCGGCGGCGTGCTCGGCGAGCCCCGGGCGCTGCCCTCCGCGCCGCCGCCCTCCGCCTCGATCTCCGGCAGCGACGCCGGCCGCTTCGCCTCGCCGCGCACGAAGGTCTCGAGCCGCCGCCAGTCGCGCGGCTCGAACGTCAGCCGCGCCCCCTCGGGCGAGACCACCGCGCGCGCCGCGGCCGACGTCGCGCGCCGCCCCGTCCCCAGCTCGAAGATGGCCAGCACCCACTCGCCGTCGGTCACCGGCTCACCGGCCGGGACCCCGAGCTCCAGCTCCGACTGCCCCTGGGCGCCGCCGTCCGGTCCGGCGCCGGAGAGCACCTCCTCGAGGTGCGCCAGATCGGGGAAGCGGTAGATGACGCTCCGCACGCGGAGACGCTACACCCGCGCTAGCGAACCGGAAAGGGTCCGACTAAGCTCGCGCCGCGATGCCTCCCCTGCGCTGGATGCCGCTCCTCGTCGCGCTGCTCTCCGCGGGCGCCGCCGGGTGCCCTGGCAAGTCGGAACCTGCGGACAACAAGCCCGCCGCGAGCCCCGAGGTGTCCCTCACCGGCGTCGACACCTCCTCGCTCACCCCGCGCGAGCGCCGCGAGTGGGCCGGCCAGGTCTCCGAGCTGCTCGCCCCCTGCCCTGACACCCCCGTCTCCATCGCGCAGTGCGTGAAGGAGCAGCGCCCCTGCAAGTCGTGCCTGCCCGCCGCGCAGCTCCTGCTCAAGCAGGTGAAGGCCGGCGCCTCGAAGAAGGAGCGCGAGGACGCGTTCCACGCCCGCTTCGATCCGAACAAGATCAAGACGCTCTCGATCGAGGGCTCCCCGACGCTCGGCCCCCCCGACGCCGTGGTGACGATCGTCGAGTGGGCTGACTTCGAGTGCCCCTTCTGCCGCCTGATCTACCCGATGCTCGACGAGCTCGCGCACCGCTTCCCCGGCCAGGTGCGCGTCGTCTTCAAGTTCTACCCCCTCGGCTCCCACCCCCACGGCGAGATCGCCGCCCGCGCCGCGATCGCCGCGATGAACCAGGGCAAGTTCTGGGAGATGCACCACATGCTCTTCGATCACCAGGAGAACCTGGAGCAGCAGGCCCTGGAGACCTACGCGAAGGAGCTCAAGCTCGACCTCGCGAAGTTCAAGCAGGACCTCACCTCCCCCGAGACGACCGCGCGCATCGAGAAGGACAAGAAGCAGGGCGAGGAGGTCGGCCTCGAGGGCACGCCGATGATCTTCATCAACGGCCGCGAGGTCGACCTGAAGCTCCTCACGAACCCCTACGAGGACCTGGAGGACTGGGTGAAGCTCGATATCGAGCTGGCCGGCAAGGTCCCTGCCCCCGCGCCCCCGAAGTCCTCTGCAGCGGCCCCCGCCGCGCCCAAGGCTTCGGTCGCGGCCCCTGACGCCCCGCCGCCGTCCGCGCCGAGCGCGGCCCCCTCGGCCGGCGCCGCGCCGAGCGCCGCCCCCAAGGCACCGGCGGAAAAGAAGTGAAGGTCGCCGATCCCTGCGGCTGCTTCCCGACGGGCCGCCATTACCCTGGCATCGCGCACCTCGTCAAGGTGCGCGCCGTCGGCGTCGCGATCGAGATCGACGCCGGCGCCCCCTGGCTCGACCAGCCGATAGCGTTCATCGACGTCGAGACCACCGGCCGCGACCCCTCGAGCGACCGGATCATCGAGCTCGGCGTCGTGCTCGGCAAGGGCGGCCTGATCGACCAGCGCTACAACTGGCTGATCTACCCCGGCCGCCCCATTCCGGCGGAGAGCTCGGCGATCCACGGCATCACCGACGCCGACGTGGCCGGCAAGCCGACGTTCCCCGAGCTGGCCGGCGAGATCCTCGCCTGCCTGAAGGGCGCCATCCCTGCGGCTTACAATGCGTCATTCGACCGCTCGTTCCTGCTCGCCGAGCTGGAGCGCGCGGGGGTGCGCCCGCCCGATCCCCCGCCCGCGATGCGGCGCGAGGTCGACTGGATCGATCCGCTGGCGTTCGCCCGGGAGATCTACAAGAACGAGGAGAGCCGCGCGCTCGGGGACATGGCGGCGCGCCTCGGCATCGCGCTCGACAACGCGCACCGCGCGACGGACGACGCCGCCGCGGCGCTCCAGGTGCTCTATGCGCTCGGCAAGGATCCGCACGTGCCGCGCGCTTATGGCAGCCTGATCCAGGAGCAGCGCCGCCTGCTTCGAATCCAGGACGACGCCCGCCGCATGTGGCGCAAGCCGAGCTGACCCCCATGTCCGACGCGCCGAAGCGCAGGCTGCCGATCGCGGGCGGCGCGCCGGCCGGCGGAGGGGGGGAGCCCGTGACCGGATCCGCGTCCGTGTCCGGATCCGCGTCCGGATCCGCGTCCGTGACCGGATCCGCGTCCGTGTCCGGATCCGCGTCCGGATCCGCGTCCGTGTCCGGATCCGCGTCCGT
>CAYQYG010000106.1:14062-20399 GCA_964421485.1 uncultured Polyangiaceae bacterium
CGGTCTCGGTCCCGGCCCCGGCCCCGGCCGCGGATCCGGGTCCGAAATCGGATCCGCGCCTTCACAGGTGCGGCGGCTGCCGATATTGCAGCCGAGCGCGGCGGAGGAGGACGACGAGGACAGGCCGCCCTGGCACTGGGCGGCGCTCGGGACGGTGGCGGTCTTCGCGGCCTGGCTGCCTCTGGCGTGGGGGATCAACACGCTGATCCGCCGGGCGCTCGACGTGGAGGAGGGCGGGGGAGCGCCGGGGTCGGTGCAGGCCGCGATGGTGTTGACGAACGCGGCTGGGTTCGCAATGGCAGGGCTCGCCGGCGGGTATCTGGTGGGTCGTCACGGCGGGCGCGCCGGGCTGCGCGAGGCGACGGCGAGCGGGGTGGTCGCGGCGGCGATCGCCTGGGGGCTCGCGCTGATGCAGGGGGCGCCGGCCGGCGTGCTGGGATGGGCGGCGGTGCTGGTGGTGATGGCGTCGCTCGGCGGCGGGGCGGCCCGGGGCGGCGGGGTGATCGGGCTGCGGCGGCGGCCGAGGATCTGAGCGCCGGGGAGCGCTCGATCACCAGCCGCAGGAGACGGGCTCGAAGCGGGCGTAGTAGTTGTTGCCCCAGTTGCTGTCCCACCAGCCGTTGGCCTCCGCGGCCAGCTCGATATCCCAGGCGTTCACGCCGGTCTGGCTCCAGCCCCAGAAGAAGACGTGATCCTCGACCGGCGTCGGCCACGAGCAGATCCAGGAGCCGTTGCTCATGTCGATGTGGCAATCGCGCGGACCGGAGTTCAGGAAGATGTAGGCGTCGTCGTTCGAACCGGACCTCGCCGGGATGAACGCGTCATTGCCGTTCAGGCGGATGTAGATGTTGATCTCGTCGTCCGCGAAGTGGTCCCGGAGATATCCGCGATAGGCGACGGTGAGCTTCGCCTGATCCGGCTGGACCCAGTCCCGGATGACCTCGAAGGGCCCGGCGTATCGGGTCTCCACGAGGGAGCAGTAGTCGTAATCAGGCGGGTAGTTCGAGGCCTCGGCGGGCAAGGCGGCGCAGAGGGATGCGGCCAGGACGGCGGCGGCGAAGGTGCGTGCGGTCTTCATGGGGCGCCGATCTGGACACCCGCGCCGGCGCGCTGTCAACCAGAAGTTTACTGGCACACCGCGAGGTCCGTCATCCGCGGGACTTCCGGCGGCGTGGTCGCTATGATCTCGCCCGCCCAGGTAGCCGCAGCGGGGTCGAGGAGGACGGATAGACGAGCCGCCACGGATCGAGGCGGAAAATGTCGTACTTCACGCCCATTCCCGTCCGACCTCGTTCCACCGGAGAGCGTCCTTGGGTCCCTGGGCGAGCCTGGGGGCGAGTCTCGACAAGAACTCGCGATCCTCGGCGTCCTCGAGGCAGGCGGCGAGCCGCTGCCACGACTCCAGCGACAGGACGACGCTGGTCACGTTGCCGCGGCCGTCGACGATAAACTGGATCTCGTTGGCGATGTCTCCGGTCTTCATGGTCACCCCGGCATCATGGCGCCAACGGTCAGAAACATGCGGCGGATTGCTCCGTGTTATGCGCGCCGCCTGGTGTTCTTCGCGGTCCGCGCCGAGCGCGCAGGTGTGGCCGGCTTGCGCGCCGCCACCGGGCGCCGCGCGGTCTGCCGCCCGGCGTCGGAGATCACCTCCTCGGGCGTCGCTGCGGTCAGCACCCGCAAGCTCCACCGGGTCAGCGTGGCCTTGTCCGCGGCCTCGACCCGCGCGGCGACCGCCTCCGGAACCGCGCCGAACCGTGCGTCCATCTGCCGCAGCAGGGTCTCGCGCACCCCCCGCCGCACCCCCCGCCGTTCGATCTCATCCAGCTCTGTCACGATGATCTCCCTCATGTCGGGTCCTGCCGCAATTTCCAGGAGTTTGCTTGCCTTTGCCACGTCGAGCTGCCTGTGGGTGGCGAGAAGGTAGCGCAGTATCGCCTCCACCGCACCGGCCGCGTCGGGGTCCTGGATCACCTCCGCGAGCGGCGCGCCGATCGTCGCGATCTCGCGCTCCAGCCGGGCATCGTCCCAGGCCACCGACAGGCACCAGAGCACCACCTTGCCGAGCGCGGTCAGCGCCTGCTCGTCCAGATGGCTTTGCTTGCCCTCGCTCAGGTCGACGACCTTCATCTGGAAGTGGGGTACAAAAGGCGCCATCGCGCGCTGGAGCTCCGGAGGCGCGGAGACGATCTCCTGGAAGGTCGTGGCCGCCGTCCAGCCGGCCTTGCTGTGGTGGACGAGCAGCGGGAAGATCGGCGGGATCCCCCGGAGCGCGGGATTGTCCCGGACCAGCCGCTCCCAGAGCTGCGCCATGTAGCTGTTCTTGCGCAGCATCATCAGTCGCTGGACCCGGCGCTGGTGCTCGATGAGCGCATAGACGTGGTCCCGTCTGCCGCGGAGCCGCACCGAGACCACGAGATCGCTGTGCCGGCGGCGGAGCGCAGGGCTCACGAAGGAGGTCCTCTTGACGCGCAGCGTGCGGAAGTCCATCGCTCCGGCCACCGGAGACGGCAGCGCGGCCTTGAGGAGGCCGGCGGCGTGCCGGCGCTGGGAGAACGTCCACTGGAAGAGAGCGTCGTGGGGCTGCGGCGACGCTTCCCCTTGCGTCGGAATGGGCATGGCGGAGCATTAGCGCCTGTCGGGGCGAATGCAACATTATTGAGCAGATGATGACATCAAAAGAAGTCGTCTCGAGGTGTCGATTCCGAGGTGAAGATGGGAGGCGATCCGTAAGCGCATGCTCGGGCGCGAAGCTGGGTACGGGCACGGACACGCTCACAGGCGCGCGGCTGCGGACATGGTCACGGGCGTGGCAACGGCCGCAGTAACGGAGGCGGACGCGTGCGCGGGGAGGGCGGACACGGCGACGGGCGATCACGCGCGGCGCCCCGCCGTCCACGTCCTCCCCGATCGGCGCCTCGCGCTCCGCCGGGCCGGCCGCCGCTGTGCCCCGCCGCCTCGCCCGCCCCCGCCGCCCACCTCGCCCCGCCCGTCCGAGCGCCCCCTCGGCTTCCCGCCCGAGCCCCGCGCGACCGCCGCGCCGCGCGGACCACCCCACTTTCTCACGCCAGAACGACCGCGCCGCTTCTGCCTCCCGGAGGGCTCTCCGGAGGCCGAAGGTGATTGACGGGACAATCGCGGCGCTGCTGAGCCATTCCGGACCGCTACCCTGTCCGGGTCCCCGCCGCCCCGCCCGCCTGAGCGCATCCCCGCGCCCGGCGGCGCCGCGGCCGGCGCCGTGATCACTCCACCGAGGTCAGCGAGCAGGCGCCCTGCAGATCACGGTAGAGCACCACCCTCACGGTCCGCGGCCCCGCGCTCGAGGTGAGCGCGAGCTCCAGCCGGTAATTCTGGCCGGCCACCACCTGGGTGGACGCAGAGATCACCCGCTCCAGCGCGAGGGAGGGATCCTGCGTCCGCTCCTTCAAGAGCTCCACCGCCTTCGCCGCCGCGGCCTGGATCTCCGGCGACGCCGGGTCCTGGTCCGCATAGCCGCCGGGCATCGGCCCCCCACCATGGTCCGGCGGCGGCCCGCCGTGGGCATCGGGCCCAGGCGAGGACGCACAGGCGCCGGCGAGGACGATCAGGGCGGAGGCGGCGATCTTCATCCGGGGGCTCATGAGTGATATTTCCTCGTCGATCAAGGGTCGTGCGGTGGCGGGAGCATACAGGAACGCCGCGCGGGGCGCACGAGACGGAACCCGAGGGTCCGGAAGCGCTCCTCGGGGAGGTTGGCGAAGCGCCCGGCGGCGCGGCACATCGCGGGGGGCGCCGAGCTCCATGAGCCGCCCCGGATCGATCGCAGGCCGCGATCATCCCCTGCGGCCACCGAGCTGCGTACGATCCCGATCTCGACCGCGGGGCCGTGGGGGGTCCAGCGATCGGCGCACCAGTCCCTGACGTTGCCGGCCAGGCCTCGAATCCCATACGGGCTCTCGTCCGTCGGGTATGCGTCCACGGGGGCGGGGCTCGGGGGGCCGGGGCGGCTGCCCACCATGCACGCCCACGTCGGCTCGGGCTGGTCTCCCCAGGGGAAGAAGCGCCCGTCGACGCCGCGCGCCGCCTTCTCCCGCTCGATCTCGCCGGCGAGGCGCCAGGGCTGGCCCCTCCGCGCGCCGTACCACGCCGCATACGCCGCCGCGCTGTGCCAATCGATCGAGGTGACGGGGTGCCGGGCATGCTCCCGGAGGGCGCGCTCCTCCAGCCGGAACCGACCTCCGGCGTCGCGCGCGAACAGCGGGACGCCGGCGCCGCCGGCGACGGTGCGGCCCGCGCGGGGGCACGCCGCCAGCGCCTCGTCGTGGCGGCTGCGCTCGACCAGATCATTCAAGAAGACGAGGTACTCGGCCTGGGTGACGGGGTGGCGCCGCATCACGAACCCGTCCACCCACAACCTGCGGCCGGGCAGGCTCTCGCTCGCCGCCCGGTCTCCGCCGGAATGGAACCAGCCCCCCGGCACATAGATATCGTCGTCCTCCAGCTCCGCCGCGCAAAGCAATGGAGTGCTCGCGGGCTCCGCATCGCCGGGCCGCACGCCGTCCCAGTGCTCCCCGCGCCCTATCCGGACGGGATACCTGACCTCGCGGCAGCCGGGGGCCCGGAGCAAGAGCAGATAGGCGCCGTGCGGGAGCGTGACGCCGCGGAGCGGCGTGC
This sequence comes from uncultured Polyangiaceae bacterium, assembly GCA_964421485.1. Lineage (GTDB taxonomy): Bacteria > Myxococcota_A > Polyangia > Polyangiales > Polyangiaceae > CAYQYG01. The sequence goes on from CAYQYG010000106.1 coordinate 18,716, forward strand.
GGCCGAGCAGACCCTGGGGCTCGGGGACCAGGCGGCGCCGCCGCTCCGCGTAGCGCAATACCCACACCTCTGCGCCCTCCGGCGCGGTCGACAGGCTCAGGGCGCCGTCGCCGCGCAGGACGGCCGCGTGGCGCCCGCGATCGTGCTCCCGGAGCAGGGCCTCGGCCCGCGCCGCGGCTTCGGCGTCGCGGGCTCCTTCCGCCGCGCGCAGCGCCGCGACGTGCGCGTCCGCGAGCAGGGCGTGGGCCTCCTCGAGATCCGGCGCCTCGTTGAGGGCGACCTCCAGCTGCCGCTGCCACCTCACCTCGGCGAGCGCGGCGCCTCGCTCGAGCGCCCGCGCCTCGTCCTCACCGTGACCAGCCGCGGGCCTTCTCCTCGGCGTCGCCGGAGGTCTGGATCCCGGCGAGCACGGCCCGGGCCTCGTCGTGGAGCGCCGCGGCCCGCGCGCGGAGGCGGTCAATCTCGGGCGCGAGCGCGCGCGCCTCGCGCACCAGGGCGAGCGCGCGCTCGCGCCGGCGCGCGCCGTCCAGGAATCGCCGGACCTCCTCCGCGAGGGCGCCCGCGTCCGCCGGGCGATCCGACGGCGCGCGCGCCATCGCGCGCTCGCAGATCGTCACGAGGTCCAGGGACACCTGACTCCGGACGCGAGCGGCGAGCGCCTCGGGTGGCCCGTCGAGGAGCCGGCTCAGGACGGCGGCCGCGCGGCCCGTGTAGGGAGCGCTCCCGCAGAGGATTTCATGAAGAACGGCTCCCAGCGCATACACGTCGCTCGCCGGCCCGATCTCGGCCGGCGCGCCGCGCGCCTGCTCCGGAGGCATGTACGCGGGCGTCCCCAGGACCACGCCCGATTGCGTGCGGCGCGCCCCCGCTCGCCGCCGGCGCGGGCGCGCCCGCGGTCTCGGTGGGTCGCGTCCTCTTCGGCGCTCAAGGAGCGCTGCGAGAAGTCGTGTGCGCCCCCAGGCGCATTCTGCATCAACGCGGAGGACGGGAAGCCGTTCTGCAAAGACGAGCTGCGAGCTAGCTACGGTAAACCCGACTCTCTTCGGGCCGGCCCGTCAGGCATTCGAACAGCACGCACCCGAGCGCGAAGACGCCGGCGCGCGCGTCGACCTCCCGCGCGCTCCTGGCCTGCTCCGGCGCCATGCACGCGGGGGTCCCGACGAGCGCGCCGGGGCCTCCCCCATGCCGCCCGCGCCGGCCCGCGCGGTGAGATGGAATCCCTCGTCGAGCACGTCTCCCGGCCGCATCGCGGCAATGTCGCCGCGCACACCGGTGGGTGTCTCACGCGGACGCCGGCTCAGGTCCGCTCGGCCGGGGGCCGGGCGGAGGCGAGCGTGCGCACCGTGTCCTCGACCGCGGCGAGGCGCTCCTCGACCCGATCCTGCCGGGCGAGGACCGAGGCGAGCCCGTCGAGCACGACCTTGTTCCGGCTGTTCTGCTCCTCGACCAGGAGCGCGATCCTCGCCATCTGGGCGCTCATCCCGTGGAGAGCGGCCTTCACGTCGCAGATCTCGGCCTTGACCTCGGCGATGTCGGCCTTGAGCTCGGCCTTGACCTCGGCGATCTCGGCCTTGACCCCGGCGATGTCGGCCTTGAGCTCGGCCTTGACCTCGGCGATCTCGGCCTTGAGCTCGGCCTTGACCTCGGCGATCTCGGCCTTGAGCTCGGCCTTGACCTCGGCGAT
>CAYQYG010000106.1:20499-21822 GCA_964421485.1 uncultured Polyangiaceae bacterium
CGGCGATCTCGGCCTTGAGCTCGGCCTTGACCTCGGCGATGTCGGCCTTGACCCCGGCGATGTCGGCCTTGAGCTCGGCCTTCACGGAGTCGATCTTGGCGTCGAGCCGCTGGGCGTCGGCCTTCGCCTCCTCGCGGGACTGATCGATGCGCTCGAGGAGCTCGGTGCGAAGCTGGCCGATCATGCCGCGGGTCACAGGGACGTCGGCCGCCGTGATGGTCTTTGGCGCGCCGGGAGCGCGCGTACGGGTCGTGCGGGTCGCCATGCGCCCCCCCACCGTTGGCCGGCTCCAGGGCGCTGTCAAGCGACGAATCCTCACGCCGATCGCATTCATGTGGATTCCGGACCCGGCGCGAATTGGCTGGCTGTGGACAAGATGAACGGGCCCCTTCCGGTATCCGCATCTGTGCCCGTGGCCCAGTCCACAGCCGTGACCGCGCCCGCGCCCGTTGTTCCCGTGGCCGGCGCCCGGCGGGACGCGCCCGTCAGGGCGCGGCCGCCCTGGGTGCATCCACGCGGCGGAGGCAATCGGCCTGGTGGGCCTCGGCGGTAGGCCGCGGCGGCGCCGCGGAGGACCACGGGCTCGCCGGTTCCATTCGCGTTCCACACGCGGACGGCCCCGTCCTGCGAGGCGGTGAAGATCCGCATGCCATCCAGGCTGAAGCCCGCCGAGACCAGAGCACGTCCCACAGCGCTCGCCGCCGCGTGCCGACGGCGCTCTCGACCTTGCCACCGCCGCGAGGACCGTACGGGCGGCCGACGATATGGTCGATGAGCTCCGCCTCCAGGAAGCGTCCGGGGTCATCCTCGGCCTCGCGCCTGCGCCGGCGACGCGCTCCTCGGCACCTCCGGGTCCTGGCCCCCTTCGGGCCGAGCGGCGAGCGCCCCGGGTCCGGGTCGATCCTGAGCCGGGCCGGGCGACGCACGGCGCCGGCGGGGCCCCCACCCCACGCGAGGCGAGCGCCGGCCGGCCCGGACGAGGTGCCCACCCCACCCGAGGCGCGCGGCGCTGCTCGGGCCGATCCTGGCCCAGAACGATGCGATCCGGGATTACCTCAAGTCGCGGCGGGCCGTGGAGGACGTGAACCCGGAGACCGGCGAGGTCGAGCCCGGGACCACCGGGGCCGCGACGCCGAACGCGAATGCCGGCGCGGCCCCGGCCGGGGGCTAGCGGGGCAGCCCTCGCCTGCCCCGTGGTGCGAGGACCGGCGGCCCCCCCCGGTGAGCCGATTCAAGGCAGCGGCTGGCAGCAGAACGTGGTGGGCCCGGTCCGCACGACCTGGCCCGTCTGGTCGCCGCCGCTCGCGGCGCACGAGCCGGGGT
>CAYQYG010000107.1:0-21790 GCA_964421485.1 uncultured Polyangiaceae bacterium
CGCCCCTGGCCGGCGGGGCGGGGCGGGGGGGGAAGAGGAGCGCGGCGAGGCCGGCGATGCAGGCTTCACCGGAGGCGAGACGGACGTCATAGACGACGCCCTGGGCGAGCGCGCGCTGGCCGTCGATCGCGGCCTCGCCGGCGGCGCGCTGGACGAGGAATCGATCCCCCCTGGGCCGGGCGGCGCACGCGGGGAGGCGGGCGAGATCGGCGCGGAGGTTCGGGGCGGGGGACCAGCCGTCGAGCGGAATGGGAGCGGGGGGCGGCGCGCCGGGGGACCTCGCAGGCGGCGGGATGGGGACGATGCGCGCGAGCGACCAGTCGGCGGCGCCGAGGTGCAGCGGGACGCCGGCAGGGGTCGGGGCGCCGAGGGTGCGGCCGGCGTGCGTCGAGACGGTCGCAATGGCGCGGGGGGCCTCGCCGCTCAGCCAGACGATGAGCGCGGTGTCGTGGAGCCACGCAATGGGCTCGCCGCGGCCTTCGCCGAATACGACCTCGGTGCCGGGGAGCAGCTCCCAGGCGACCTCGGCGGTCTCGATGCCGCCCGAGGGCTTGACGCGCACGACGAGGTTCTTGCCGCCGGTCCGGACGGTGAAGAGCGCGCGCGGGCCGGACGCGGCGACGGCTCGGACGGTGGAGCCCCAGGTGGCGCCCGCAGGGGCGGGGACGGTCGAGGAGCGGGGTTTGCCCTGGATCTCGGTCGGATCGAACCAGCGGAGGGTCCATTTCGCGGGGGCGGAGCCCTGGCGCTGGGGGCCTTCCTCCTCGAGCGCGCCGATCGCGTCGAGCATGCCCCAGCGGCCGGTGCTCGCGGGGGAAGTGCGGCGCTCCGTGCCCTTCGGCGGGGGCGCGGCGCCCTTCGTGAGCATCGCGACGATCTGGTGCGAGCCGATGAGCGGCGGCGCGCCTCGAGAGGGGCCCTGCGAGGCGCAGGCGAGGGCCTGCTCCGGACCGCGCGGCGCGGCGGGGGCGCGCGGCGGGAGCAGGGCGCCGGGGGGATCGGCGGGGTTCGGGGCGGATGAAGGATCCGGCGAGGGCTCGGGCGCGCCCCAGCCGATCCGGAGCTGGGTGTCGATCTTGACGCCGACGGCGTTGACCGCGAGCACGCCCGGCTCCTCGACGATCGTGCCGAGGTGATCGATGGCCTCGAGCACGCGCGGCGGGGCGCCGGCGGAGGCCCAGGTGAGGCCGGCGTCGCGCGAGGCGAGCACGAGGCCGCCGCCGACGGCGACGCCGTGGCCCGCGTGGACGCGCGCCTCCGAGGCGCCCGCGAGCCGGCGCGCGGCGGCGGGCTCGCGGCCCGGGGGCACGACGACGGCGGTGAGGCCCTCGTCGTCCGCGACCACGAACGAGAGCGCGTGATCCTCGGCCTCCTCGATCGGGCTCACGACGCGCAGGGTCGCGCCCTCCACGCCGGGCCAGTCGAGCGTGGCGCCTCGCCGCTCCTTGCCGCCCTCGTCGAGGTAGACGACGCGCGGCCTGCGGGCGCCCTGCGCGGGGACGTCGTCGCCCTCCTCGGCGTCATCGGGCGAAGCCGCGGGCTCGATCTCGTCGCCGTCGAAGAGGCCGCGCAGCATGGCGACGCGGCCGTCCGCGAGCGGGCCGGCGCCGCGCTCGGCGAGGTCCGCGTCGGAGCGGAGCGTGGCCCACTTGCCGGCGGGCTGGCGGGCGCAGGCGACGCCCTCCTCGTCGGCGTCGCACGCGCCGAGCAGCATGGCGCCGCCGCTCGGCGAAGTGCGGAGCTCGGCCTCGCCGTTGCGCAGGAGCGACGGGCGCTCGGGGTCGAGGCGCGCGCCGCCGAGGGGCACGCGCAGCACGCCGAAGGGGTCGTAGAGGTCCTGGCCGGCGTCCTCGCTGAGGGCGCAGGCGATCCACGCGGCGTGCTCGGTGCCCCCGACGGCGCAGGCGTTGACGCCGCCGCCGCGCGCGAACTCCGCGATCTCGAGCACGACGCCGGTCTGCACGTCGACGCGCGCGACGAGCCCGTGGCTCGCCGCGAGCGCGACGCCCGGCGCGGCGAGCGCGCCGCCCGCGATCGCGGCCTCGAGCGGGTCGCGCCCGGTGGCGCGGATCCAGCGCAGGAGCGGGGCCTCGACGGCCGGCGCGGGCGCCTCGTCGGTCGGGCCGAGCCGCGCGGCCGTCACGTCGACCGGCGCGTCGCGCCCGTCGGCGTACGCGAACGCGCGGAGCTCGCCGCGGCGCAGCCGGAGGCCCGCGACCCGCAGCGCGTCCCCCGCGGCCACCTCGCCCGCGAGCCGCCACGTGCCCCCGCCGTCCGCGGTGACGGCGAGCCCCGCGGCCTCGAAGATCGCCGCGCCCTCGCGCGCGTCGCGGAAGGCGATCGCGCGGAGCGGCGGGGCGGGCAAGGTCTGCATCGGCCTGAGCTGTCCGCTCTCGATGTCGAGGAACCGCGGGAGATCCGAGGTGACGTCCCAGATCGCGACCAGCCCCGGCGCCGCGCCGAGCCGGACGAGCTCCGAGGCGGAGCGGGCGAGCGGCCGAGGCGCGCCCAGCGGGTCGTCGAGGCGATAGACGCCGAGCGCCCCGCGCCCGACGAGCCGCCGCGCGCCGCCCGCCGTCGGGACCTCGACGAGCTCGAGGAGCGGCTCCGGCAATGGCGCGGTCTCGAGCCGGACGGCTCCATCCGCGGCGACGAGCGCGCGCCGCCCGCCGAGCAGGACGAGGGTGCCGCCGTCCACCGCGGGCCCGATCAGCGTGGCGCCGCCGCCGTCGATCCACCGCGCCGCGGCGAGCGCCACCGCCACCGGCGCCGGCGGCGCGTGCTCGACCGGCCGGGCCTGCGGGCGCGGCGCAGGCGCCGGCTTCCCCGCGCAAGCGGCAGCGGCGCCGATCGCGAGGGCGAGGAGAGAGACGCGGGGACTCATGGGGAGCAGAGCTTATCCCTCGGGGAACGGGAACGGGAACGGGAACGGACACGGAACGGGAACGGGAACGGACACGGGAACGGACACGGACACGGACACGGACACGGGAACGGACACGGACACGGACACGCGGTTCAGGCTCGCGTCGCGAGGTACACCACGACCGCGCCGAGCGCGATGCGGTACCAGCCGAAGGGCGCGAGGCCGAAGCGCCGGAGGTAGCGCAGGAAGCCGGCGATCACCGCGAGCGCGACGACGAACGAGACCGCGAGCCCCACGCCGAGCGCGATCGCGCCGCCGGGCGCGTCGAGCAGCGCGCGGCCGTTCTTGGCCATGTCGAACACCGTGGCGGCACCGAGCGTCGGGATCGCGAGGAGGAAGGAGAACTCCGCCGCGGCGGCCGTGCTGAGCCCGGAGATCTGCCCGCCGACGATGCTCGTCATCGATCGCGACGCGCCTGGCCACAGCGAGAAGCACTGCGCGATCCCGATCGTCAAGGCGCGCAGGGGGGTCACGTCCTCGATGCGCTCGAGCGCGGGCGCGCCGCGGCGGCGGCGCACGGCCTCGACCGCGATCATCAGCACGCCGCCCGCGATCAGCGCGGCCCCGACCGGCCCGGGGCCGAAGAGCCGCTGCTTGATGGCCTTGTGCAGCGCGAGCCCCGCGACGGCCGCCGGCAGGAAGGCGATGAGCAGCGCGAGCGCGATCCGCATGGCCGCCGGATCGCGCCGCGCGAAGCCCACGACGAGATCGCGCAGCCGCGCGCGGTAGTAGACGACGACCGCGACCACGGCCCCGAGCTGGATGACGATCTCGAGCGTCTTGGCCGCCTCGCCCTCGTGACCGAGCCAAACGCCGAGGAGGATCAGGTGGCCGGTCGACGAGACGGGGAGGAACTCGGTGAGCCCCTCGAGCACCCCGAGCAGGACGGCGTCGAGCCAGGTCATAGGGGCCGGAGTCTAGTACAGCGCTGCCGGGGTTCGTCGCCGGTCGAGTGCGCAGCAGATGCTCCCGCGCCCGTGTCCGTCTCCGTTCCCGTGTCCGTTCCCGTGTCCGTCTCCGTTCCCGTGTCCGTCTCCGTTCCCGCGCCCGCCTCCGTTCCCGTTCCCGTGTCCGCCTCCGTTTCCGTGTCCGTTCCCGTTCCCGTGTCCGTCTCCACTTCCGTTCCCGCTCCGCCTCGGCCGCGCGGGCTCAGCGGCTCTGGAGCGTCCTCAGCGGGCGCTGCGATTCGGGGCCCGCGGGCGGCGCGACCGGTTGGCCCTCCGGAAAGCGCTCGCGCGCCCCCTCGGGCGCGGGGGCGCCGTAGACATCGGGCCATTGCTCGAAGTACGTGCCCGGCTCCGCCTGCGGTGCGCGCGAGGACGCGACCGCAGGTGGATCGGCCGCGACCGGCGCGGGCGCGCTCGCCCCGTTGCCGCAGCGCCCGAGCCCCGCGATCGTCGCGAGCGCGGCGAGCGCCGCGAGCCTCCCCTTGCCGCTTGCCATGATCGCCTCCCGCCCGGGGAGGCCATCGCAAGCGCCGCGCCCTGCGCGGTGTACCGCCGCGACACACGCGGCGCCGTCCGGGCCGCTACTCGAAGGTCACGCGCTGCGCGATCCGCTTCCAGGCCTGCTCCACCAGGCGCCGGGCGTGGTGGATCGGGGTCGACCTCGGGAAGGCCTCCCGGCCGGCGCCGGCGCCGTCCCGCGCGATCCACGACGCGCCGTCCTCCTCGCCGAGGCGCAGCGCGAGCGCGCCGACCGTGTCGACCTCGAAATCGCGCGAGTGATCTTGCAGGAACCGGCACAGGGCCCGCAGCCGGTCCACGTTCAGCCGGTTCGGGTGCCCGCGCCGCGCCTCGGCCGAGTCCGTGAAGAAGAGCTCGAACGAGTGGGTCACCACCGTGACCTCGTGCACGCCCATCGCGCGGCAGCGGAGCAGGCAGTGCTTCATCTCCTCGAACGTGACGGCCGTGATCTGCAGGTGGCGGAACGCGCCCGTCGGCTCGATGAAGTTCGTGATCGGCAGCTCCCAGACGCCCTCCTCGGGCGTCGCGAAGAGGCCGAGGTCCGCGGCCGGGTGGCGCATCCGGCAGTTCTTCTCGAAGTAGCAGGGGTTGTAGTTGCTGCTCACCCGGAGGCCGGCGCGGCGCATCGCCCGCCACACCGCGTTGCTCGCGCCGAAGTTGCCCGCGCGGTAGCCGAGCAGCTCGCGCCCGGGCACGCCGGCCTCCACCAGGAGGTCGCGCCCCTCGCGCAGCAGGCTCACCTGCTCGTCCTCGGCGTAGTCGGCGATGTCGTCGGAGGCGGGCGCCTCGCCGCGGCTGCGGAAGTCGGGGCGGCGCTGCACCGGGTGCACGTGGAGCTGCACGTCGTGGCCTCGCCCGCGCAGCGCCTGGCAGACCTCGGCGAGGCCGCGCTTGCCGAAGTAGTGCGCTCCGAGCGCCTCGACGAAGAACGTCCCGCGATGCCCCGAGGCCTCGAGCTCGCGCATGATGAGCTCGATCCCGAGCGGCTCGCGCTGGTTGACGAGGCGCCCCCAGACGCGCACGTCGTAGCCCACCGGCGGGATCACGCGGCCCTCCTGGATGCGCTCCTCGGCGCACTCGACATCGACGGTGATGTAGACGCGCGTCCTGTCGTCGCTCATGCCATCAGCGCTCCGGCTTCCTGAGCACCATGGTGATCGTGGGCATGACGAAGCCTGGATGGATCCCGAGCGGCGCGAGCGCGCGGCCCGCGACCTCGATCGCCTTCAGCGCCGGCCCCCCGAGCCCCGACCGCTTCTTGAACTCGGCCATCCGCTGACCACCGTCCTCGAGCATGAGATCCTTGTAGCCCGGGAAGCCCGCGCCGAGCCGCCAGGGCGAGACGCTCTCGACCCGCTTCTGCACGACGAGCGGTCGCAGCGCGTGCGGGATGTAGTTCACGAGCCAGCGCTGGCTGTGCATCTCCTTGGGCCAGACCCGGTTGCTCGTGCTGGCGATGAACACGACCCCGCCGGGCACGAGGACGCGATCGAGCTCGTGGAGCACCGCAGGCAAGATCTCCGGCGGCACGTACTCGAGCACGCTGTTGCACGAGACGAGATCGAACGAGGCGCCCTCGAAGGGGAGCTGGGTCGTGTCGGGGACGAGCAGCGCGCGGATCCGATCGGCGTAGCCGTAACGCTTCACGTTGAGCTCGGTGAGCTCCACGAGCTGCGGTTCGATGTCGATCGCAGTGACCTCGGCGCCCAGCGCCGCAAGGAGGATCGACGTCCCGCCGAGGTGACAGCCGAACTCCAGCGCGCGCTTGCCCTCCACCGAGGTGAAGAGGCCGTCGAAGAGGTGCCGGCTGCGCTGCCACTCCCACTCGACGTAGCCGTCGACGAAGCGGTCATCCGGATCCCAGCTGTACGCCCGAGCGCGCTCGCGGAACTCGCGGTTCCACTCGGGGCTCCGGATGGAGGGAGGCTCGACGCCCGCAGCGCGCGACGGCGAGGACGTGCGCGCTGCGGTTCCGGGCTGCGGATCGGGCTGCGGGCGCTCCGATGAGGGCGCGGCGCCGTTGCGTTCCTCGGCCATGGCTCAGGCGTCGGGCTGCGCCGGAGCGCCGGGGGCCTTGTAGATGGCGAGCAGGTAGGGCGAGAACCACGGGTTCGTCTCGCCCGGAAGGACGCGGCTCGTGACCGCCTGGATCCGCGGCACGATCTTCCACACGACCCGCCGCGCGAGCATCGGCGCCTCGTCGTCCAGCCAGAAATCGAAATGCCCGCCGGTGTACCGGGCCTGGAGGATCTGCGCGCCGTTCCGCCGCGCGGCGTCCTCGAGGAAGGGCACGTTCATGATCCGCGTGTTGTGCCCCATGAGGTTCTTCCGATCGAAGAGCCAGTGGAGCGCCTTCTGCCCGCCCGCGAAGTTCGGCATCGCGACGATCACGTACCCGCCGGGCTTGACCATCTCGAAGTGGCGATCGACCACGCCGGCCGCGTCGTCGAAGTGCTCGACGAAGCCGAACGAGCCGACGATGTCGAAGCGCTCCTCGGGCTTCCAGCTGAAGAAGTCGCCCTTGTCGATCTTGCCGACCTGGATCCCGCGCTTCCGCAGGAAGTCCTCGATCACCGCGGGGTCGCAGGCGTAATCGAGGCCGTACGCCCTGTACCCGAGCCGTCCGCAGAAATCGGCGAGGATGCGCCCGGGCGCGCAGCCGATCTCGAAGAACGAGAGCCCCTCACCCCGGGGAAGGAACGGCGCGATGTCGTCATATAGCTCGCAGCCGCCCCCCTGGTCGTCGAGCTCCGTGTACCCCTTCCAGTGGTTCTCCCAGTAGTCCTGCGACGTGAGCTTCAAGCGGCGCCTCCTCTGGGGCATGGCGTCAGTCCCCTGTGCTGCGGGGCGTTCGTGACACGAGCGATGCTTCTCTCCGCGGGATGCGGCAGTCCCCTGGATCCGGGGATCATCGCGGTGCGCCGACGGGCGGCGCCGCGACGACATTAGCGCTTCTTGCGGCTCACGTCACCGGGCTCTTCGGCCTTCTTCTTTGGCCAGGTGAAGGTCCAGTCCTGGCCGAGCGCGGCCGTGTTCTTGACGACGAGATCCACCTCCTGCCCGGGCTCGATGCCCTCGGGCTGCCCCTCGGGCTCGATGGCGCCGACGGCGCCGCCCTTGGTGATCGCCCTCCACTTGCCCTTCTTCGATTTCTCCTCGAGCAGCGTGCAGCGCACGGTCTCGCCGGTGCGCGCAGCCGGCGCGGCGGCGGGCGCGGGGCCGCGGCGCGGCGGACCTGCCTCGTCTCGCCGCGGGCCCGGGCGATCACCGCGCGGCGGGCCCGGCCGGCCCGGCTTGACACCCGGGGCTCCAGGCCGCTCCGCGCGCGGGACCTCGTGCGCCGGTGCGCGCGCGGGGGCCGCGACCACATCGGGAGGCACGGCGAGCCCGGGGGCGCCAGCTTCGGGCGCGCGCTCGGGCCGCGGGCCGCGCTCGGGCCTCGCGCCTTCAGGGCTCGGACCGCGCTCGGGCCTCGCGCCTTCAGGTCTCGGACCGCGCTCGGGCCTCGCGCCTTCAGGTCTCGGACCACGCTCGGGCCTCGGACCGCGCTCGGGCCTCGGGCCGCGCTCGGGCCTCGGACCGCGCTCGGGCCTCGGGCCCTCGGGTCTCGCGGGGCGCTCCGCGCGCGGGATCTCGGGAGCCGCGGAGGCCGGCGGTGCCGGGCGCTGCGGCGGCGCAGGGCCCGGCGCGGCGTTCGGGCTCGGAGGGAGCAGGGCCTCGGGCGCGACGAGCGGCTCGAACGCGGTCGGTTCGTCAGCGTCGGACCAGGGGCGCGCGGCGATCCAGCCGAGCGGGAGCGCCGGAGCACCGCCGTCGTCGATCGCGAGGCGCCGCGACTTCGGGAAGGTCGGGAAGCCGGCGCGGCCAAGGCGATAGGGCGCGCGCGCGGCGGCGAGCGTCGCGGGATCGGGCGCGCCGGCGTCGCGCGCGCGCTCGCCCTCGGGATCATCGAGGCGCTCGAGCAGCGCGCCGGTCATGCCGCGCCAGCCGATGCCCCAGCCGACAGGGAGCACGGCCTCGACGGTGTGCGCGTCCCCTGCCTCCGCACGCCGCAACAGCGCCTCGACCCGGGTGGCCGCGGGGGCGTGCGGGCGGCTCCGCGACCACAGGCCGACCTCGGCCTCGAGCACGCGCCGGCCATGATCGCGCGCCGCGAGCAGGAGGCCCGCGCCGAGCAGGTCCGCCCACGCGGAGAGATCGTTCGAGCCCGGACGACCTCCGCTCTCGGCGGGGCCAGGTGGACGGACGAAGCGGGCGTCGGCGCGGATCGGGACGCGGAGCACGGTGCCGGGGCGGAGGGCCTCGACGAGGATCTCGACGACGCCGTCCTCGCCCGGACCTGCGGCGTTCGGGGCGCCGCGGCGCTTCCAGGCCCATGCGCCGGGCCCCGCCATGCTGGCGATCTTCACGCGCGCGATCTCGATCGCGCCCGGTGGGACCAGCACGTCGGGCACGTCGAGGTGCCGGAGGAGGTTATCGCTCGGACCGCGGCCGCCGCGCAGCGCGAACGCAGCGCGCTCGACCCGGTCGTCCGCGGCCGCGGGATCGGGGCGCTCCCCCTCGGCGCGCGCGTGCGGGCGCGCGGCGGCGCGCAGGGTCTCCTGGACGCGGTCGCTCACCTCGGCGAGGCGCGCGAGCAGCGCCGTCCTGAGCGCGCCCTTCAGCGTCGAGCCAGGCAGGTAGGGGCGGCCGAGGCCGTCGCGCGCGAAGGCGCGGAGGCGCGGAGCGCCGCGGGTGGCGCCCGGTGCCCCCAGCGTGAAGCCGGGAAGCTCGCCGCGCACCGCCCAGCGCTGCACGTCGCGCAGCGCGCGGCCGCCGAGGAGCTCCGTCACGTCGACCTCGCCGATGCGGCGCCAGTGGTCCTCGCGGACGCGCGCGCAGAGCGCCTCGAGATCGACGGCGTAGGTGAAGCCGTCTCGCGAGGCGACGTGGACGCCCTGGACCAGCTCCTCGCCGGATCCGGCGTGCAGCGGGGTCAGGACCTCGATCCGCCACGGGATCGGCTCGAGGAGGCGCGGCGCGTCCGCGGCAGGATCGCTCACGACGCCCTCCCGGGCAGCGGCATGGCCAGCGTACGGCCGTCGCGCCAGATGCGATGCGCCCCGAAGCTGCCCGACGCTCGGGGCTCCGCGTCGCCTCCGGCGCCCTGCGCCCCGAACCCCGCCGGGGTCACGTCGCGCGTCGTGCCGACGGCGGCCCCGCGGTCGGGGATCACCGAGCCGGGCCCGAGCAGGCGCAGGCTGCGGCGCCGAGCGCCGAGGCCGCCGCCGAACCCGTGCGCGGCGCCGTCGCGGCGGACGATGGTGTAGCGGGCGCGGCGATCCAGGAGCGCCTCCTCGAGCGCTGCGTCGGGCGAGGCGTAGCCGAGCAGGACGCGCAGGCGATCGGGCTCCTCGGCCTCGTCGAGCAGCTCCATCGCGCTGCGCACGATCTCGAAGCGGCCGAGCCCCCGGGCTCGATCCGCGCCGACGCCGCCGTCGGCGAGGTGGCCGAGCAGGACGCGGACGAAGTCGATGTCGGCCATCGCCTCGGCGCGCACGGCGACCCACGCGCCGGCGTTCTCGCCCATGCCCATCGCGAGCTCCTCGCGATGGAAGGCGCAGGCCGCGCCGCTCACGCGGTCGACGGTGATCGAGCCGCGCACCGCGCGGCGCTGCCAGGCGACCCTCGCGAGCTCGTCGCCCGCCTCCTCCGGCGTGGCCGCGAGCGCGCCGCAGCGCGAGACGACCGGCCGCGCCCCCGGCGCCTTGAGCAGGCCGAGGGAGACGTACTCGACGTCGCGCAGCGAGGCGTCGCGCCCGCGCTCGCCGAGCCGGCGATCCACGGGCCGGGGGACGAAGCGGATGGGCCGCCCCGCGAGGCCCACCCAGGGCAGGAGCGACGAGACGATCCACGGCGGCTCCCGCGCGAGCGCGGCGAGCTCGTCCGGCGGGACGCGCTCCCCGCCGAGCTCCGCCGCAGCCACGACCAGCGCCGCGGAGAGCGTGTCCGAGGGGAAGCCCCGCGCGGCCTCCCCGTGCGCGCCGGCGCCGATGCGCACGGGCGCGAGGAAGTGCAGGTAGAAGAGCTGGACCAGGCTCAACGGGCGCCCTCCGGGGCGTGCCCCCCGTCCTCCGCGAGCGAGGCCGCGATCCGCGCGCGCTCGGGCTCGCCGCAGGCGTTGAGGTCCGCGATCCGCGCGGCGAGCTCCGCCGGCAGCCCATCGAGCGGCCGCTCGGGACGCCCCTGCAGGTAGTCGTCGCGCGTCCTGTGCGCCGGCGGGTCGAGCCGGACCTTCACGCGGCCATACCCGCGCGAGGCGTGCCCGCCCAGCGCGTCGTCCTGGAGCAGCTGGAGCCCGACGAGCAGCCACCGGAGATCCTCGTCGCGGCCCCAGCCGCTGCCCTCGTGGCGCGCGCTCCGCAGCGCCGCGAGGAGGCCCTTCACCTCGTCGCTCGCGCCGGGCGGCGGGTCCGCCGGCAAGGCGCGGACCTCGAGCACGATCTCGAAATGGAACGCGGCGCCCGCGGGGACGCGCTCGTAGGTGCGCGGGCTCGATGCCGAGGTGACGCGGTCGATCGCAGCCTCGGTCTTGGCCTCGGTCATCGGGAGCGCGCCGCGCAGGCGGGAGAGCCGCCTGCGGCTGTCGGCCGTGAGGAGCGCGTCGCGCACGAGCACGCGCGACGGGAGCGCCGCGCCGCGCCGGGCCGCGCCGAAGAGCTGGACGATCGGGTGCGTGGCGTCGTCGGCCGGGCCGAACGCGATGCCCTCGCCGCGGGCCTTTCCGGCGATGCCGTGGAGGCGCTCGAGGCCGCAGCGGATCTTGCCGCGGATCGACGAGCCGGGCAGGTACGGCTCGTCGAGCAGCGCGTGGCGCGCGGCGAGGTGATCGACGCCGGCGACCGACAGGGCCTGATCGCTGCCGCCGATGCGGAGGCCGGTGAGCGCGGTGATGGTGCCGCGCAGGAAGACCTTCTCCAGCATGCCCCACGTCATCCCTGCGTCTCCTTGGTCGATGCGTCGTCGTCTGCTGAAGCCTGGCCGGCGGCGGATCCCGCGTCCGGCTCCGTGGCCGCTGCTGCCGTGTCCGATCCCGTGACCGCCTCCGAGCCCGTTCCCGTTCCCGTCTCCGAGCCCGTTCCCGTCTCCGAGCCCGTTCCCGTCTCCGAGCCCGTTCCCGCGCGCGCGCTCGCGCCCTGGCGCGGCGGCTTCGGGCCGCGCGGGGCTTGCGGCTCGCGCTCGGCGCGCGGGCCCAGCGAATAGCAGAGCACCGCTTCCAGCAGGTCGACGAGGCGGAGCCCGCGCTCCTCGGGCCGCTCCTCGGCGAGCTCGCTCGCCTCGGCGAGCACGTCGCGCAGGCGCCGGAGCCGGTCCGAGCGCGCTGCGGCGAACGCGAGGCGCGGGCGGAGCATCGCGAGCTCGCGCCGGCGCGGCTCGCCGGTCATGGCGTCGAGGCGGCGGAGCGCGCCGTAGATCGCCCGGAGCTGCGCGCGCGCCGACTCGTCGACGAGCTGCTGGCCGAGCTCCTTCGCCTTGCGGTCGAGCAGCCTGTAATCGCCGTGCTCGATGACCTGGCGCACCCACGACGGCGCGGGCTGCGCAGGCGACGCGGAGCCGTGGCCTTGCGGCGCGGCCGGCCTCTCCGGCGGGGCGCCCTGGTGGGGGCCCCTGCGACGATGCTGCTCGCTGCGATTCCCGCCGGTCATCCGCGCTCCTCCCGGCGCGCCCGCGTCCTGCGGTGCGCGATCTCGGCCACCATCCCCAGCCATGCCGCGGCCTCCTGCTCGGTGCGCCGCGCGCCGCCCTCGTCGGCGTCCTCCAGCGCGAGCCGCGAGAGCCGCGATAGCAGGCGCGCGCCGTCGTTGACGCGCGGCCCGTCGATCCCCGCCTGCGCGCGCCCGAGCTGGTACGCCCAGAGCCAGCGGCGCTTCGCCGCGGCCGCCGCCTCGCGCGTCGCGCCCGCGTCGAGCGCGGCCTCGTGCCGGCGCCAGAGCGCATGGATCGCCGTGAGCCGCCGCAGCACCCCGCGCGGCAGCTCCCCGGCCTCGATCGCCCGCGCGAGCGCGAGGGCGAGCTCCACGGCGAGCGCCGCGTCCGGCCAGCCGATCGCGACGCCGTCCCACGACAGCGCCCGCTTCCACCGCTTCTCCCCGGTGCGCGTGCGGCGCTCGCCCTTCGCGCGGCGGAGCTCCTCGCCGGCGCGGGCCGCGAGGTGCGCGAGCGGCACGCCGGGCGGCGCGAGCGCGAGCCCGGCCGAGGCGTCGATCGACTGCGCCGCCTTGCTTGCGCCGAGCGCCTGCACGACCTCCTTGAGCCCCGGCGCGAGCGCGTCGCGCAGCGCGCCCGCGACCTCGACGACCTCGGACCAGGCGCCGACCAGCACGACCTCGCCGCTGTCCGCCGCGACGCGCTGGACGCCGCGCGGCCCGTCCTCCCTCCACGTCGCCGCGTCGGCGATCGGCCCGCACGCGAGCGCGACCGCCTCGGAGAGCGCGAGCCGATCCCGCAGCCCCTCGGCCCCCGGCTTGCCGGCCGCGACGTCGTGCAGCGCGCGGCCGAGCGCGTCCACGTCGACCCGCAGCGCGGCGAGCTGGGCGTCTCCGGCCGCGCGCGCCGCGAGCGCGCCCGGCCCCAGCGCGGCCCCGCCCTCGGCCTTGATCCACACCCCGCCGAGCGGCAGCTCCGCGACCTCGTCACCGGGCCCGGCCGCCGCGTCCGGCTCGAGGCCGTCGATCCGGAGCAGCAGCCGCGGCACCGGCTCACGTTCGGGGGCTCCGCCGGACGAGCCGGCCGCGCCCCCGAGCCCCTCGAGATCGGCCGCGACCGCCGCGATCGACGCCCCCGCCGCGATCGCGATCCCGAGCGGCGCCCACGCGCCCGCCGCGCTCGAGGCCGCGATCCCGATCGCCGCCACCCTGCCCTCCGTCGTCCGCAGCTGCTCGCCGAGCGCCCCCAGCGACGCCGGCGCGGGCGCCTCCGGCGTCCAGAGCTCGGCCGGCGCGTCCTCCGCGCGCCGCAGCCGCGCCTCCTCGAGGCCCCGCCCGATCAGCGCATCGAGCGCCCCGACGAAGCCCCCCTCCCCGCCCGCCTCGAGCGCGTTCGCCGGCAGCTCGCGGGACGCCACGTCGACCGCGAGCGCGTCCGCCGTGCCGTCGAGCAGCGCCCGCGCGTCGCGCCGCGCCGCGCCCACCACGGCCTCGAGCGCCCCGCGCGGCACGGCCAGCACTGCCCGCCCCGCGGCGATCACCACGTCGTGCTCGGACCCGAGCCCAGCCGCCTGGCGCGCGCGCCACGCGAGCACGGCCGGCAGCACCGCCGCGACCAGCGACCGCCCCGCGAGCTCGACGCCGTCGTCCGCCGCCTCGAGCGCGAACCGCAGCGCGCCGCGCACGTCGATCGCGACGAGCGCCGCGCCCCCGGCGATCACCGGCCGCAGCGCGTCGACGCGCGCCGCCGCGCGCCGCCTGAGCACATCGATCGGGGGCAGCTCCACCGCGCTCATGCGACCTCGAGCTCGACGCGGCCGAAGCCGAAGGTGGTCCCCGACCCCACGCTGAGCAGCTCCGCCGCGCAGAGCCAGGGCAGCGCCTGCGGCAGCCCCTCCCCGCCCAGCCGCAGCGCCCCCACCACGCCGTGGAACTCCACGTGCCGCCCCTCGCTCGCGCTGTACCGGGGCACGCGCCGCACCATGACCTGCTCCTCCAGCACCTCGGCGCCCGCCGCATCGGCGACCGCCGCCGCGACCCGCGGCGCATCGGACAGCGGCAGCTCCAGCCACCGCCGCTCGAGCGCGATCCGCCGCCGCACTGCGCCGCCCACGAGCCGCTCCACCCAGCTCGGCCTGGGCCTGCCCGCCCCCGCCCACGCCGGCCCCTTGAGCCGGATCGCGACCGGCGTGCGCAGCCGCACCCGCACCCCCTGCCCCGCCGCGCGCGCGCCTCGCTCGAGCTCGTCCGCGCGCCGCGCGAGCAAGGCGCCGAGCTCCGCGCGCTGCTCGTCCGCGACCTCCACGAGCTCCACCACGCCGCGCCCCCGCCCGATCCCCGAGCGCCGCAGCCCGCGCACTGCCTCGTCCAGGAACGGCAGCGATCGCGCCGCCGGCCCGAACGCCGCGACCGAGAACTCGAGCGTCTCCCCCGGCTGCATCCGCCGCCCCGGCGCCACGTCCCGGAGCCAGAGCGGCGGCGGCGCGTGCTCCCCCGTGCCCGCCGCGACGCCCGGCGGCGTGTACCCGTCGTGCAGCATCGCGTACACGCAGGCCGACCGCACCGGGCACCCCTCGCACGCCGGCATGCGCGTGGCGCACACGAGCTGCCGCAGCGCCCTGCCCACCGCTCCCCGGATCGTGGCGCCCAGATACGGGGCGAGGTCGAGCTCGCCCACCGCGCGGAGCACGTAGCGGCGCACCACCAGGAGCGCGTTCGGGATCGGGATCGGAGCACTCATCGGATCGCCTAGTCGCTGCGCCAACGCCGCGGGGCGGGCGCGCCCCCAGCGAGCGGCCCCCTCATACCGCGGCACGGGCCGCGCGCGCCACCGTCGATCGCCGGCGCCCGCGCCGCAAGTGTCCGCGACCCCTCCCTCGTGGGATCGCACCCACATCGGCGCCCTTCACCGGGACCGTGACCGCGGCCATGGCCGCTCCCGTCCCCGTCCCCGTCCCCGTCCCCGTTTCCGTTCCCGTTTCCGTTCCCGTTTCCGTTTCCGTTGCCCTGTCCGTGTCTGTTTCCGCGTCCGTTCCCGTCGTCGCGCCCCTGTCCGGTTCTCATTCCATTGCGGTCACGGTCATGGCCGCGGCCACGGCGATGGCCAATGCAACGGCCTTGGTCACTCCGGCGATCGCTGGAACGCCAGCCCCGGCGCGAAGGGCTGGCAGGTACATTGGTACCATGGTACCGTGGTATCCATGCAGACCCGACTGGACCACCGGATGCACGTTCCCGCTCCGCCCGAGCGGGTGTTCCCTCTCCTCTGCCCCGTGCGCGAGCACGACTGGATCGAAGGCTGGCGCGCCGAGGTCGTGCGCTCCGAGAGCGGCGTCGCCGAGGCGGGGTGCGTGTTCGTCACCCCCTCGCGCGGCGCCGAGGATGCGGTCACCTGGGTGATCCATCACCACGAGCCCTGCCTCCGCATCGGCTTCACGCTCCTGCTCCCCGGCGTGTTCGTCGAGCTGCTCGACATCCGCCTCCAGGGCGGCGCGCGCGGGACCGAGCTCCTGTGGAGTCGAGAGGCCACTGCCCTCGGAGAGCGCGGCGCGGGCGTGCTCCGCCTGCGGGCGTCAGAGCACGAGGAGAAGCACCGGGGCATCGAGCGGGCCCTCGCGCATTACCTGGAGACGGGGCGGTGCCTCGCGCGGAGCGCCTGACATGGCGGACGGCGCCTCGACCCGCCGGCGCTCCGTCGAGCGCGTCCAGACCGGGCTGCGCCTCGAGAGGCGCGTCCTCCTCGTCCTCAAGGGCCTCTCCGCCAGCCTCGGCATGTCGCTCGGCGATCTGATCGAGGGCATCGTGCTGCACGCGTTCGAGGGGAAGGCCCCCTTCAGCCCCCAGACGCTCGAGCTGATCGCCGCGCTCCGCGCGGCCCACGGCCTCGACCTCACGGCCGACGACAGCCACCGCCTCGTCGAGGCGCGCGCCGGCGCGAGGCGCAGGCGAGGCGCCTCCGGCGGAGGAGGCTCGCATTCCCGGTGATCAGGATCGCGCCGATGCGGCGCCTCCGGCGGTGAGCTCCCGGAGCGCCGCCCGTGCGGGCTCCCAGCCCCGGGCGGCGGCCTGCCGGACGTACCTCTCCGCGCACTTCCGGTCACCGGCCCACGGCCGACCAGCCCGTCCTCGGGCGGGCTTCAATAACGACACGAGGCGCTGACCGCGGCGTTGGTGCAGTCGAGATCGAAGGCCCACGCGTCGACGAACTCCCGCGGCAGATCGCGAAGGCACTGCTCCTCGCAGCCGCAGTCGTACCCCGTCGCTCCGTCTGCACAGTGATTCACGGCGGGACAGGCGTTCCGGCAGTCGATGAATTCGTCGAACGAGGGCGATGAAAAGGATTGGTCACACGGCGCGTTCATTCGATCCGCCGTGCACGAGGGGTCGCACGACGCCGCCGTCGCTCGATATTCGCACCACGCGCGGGCGACCGCGAAAGGGTCCCCGGGGTAGGGCTCGGGGCTCGATCCACCGTCGTCACCGCAGCCCGAGAAGAACGTCGACGCGGCGAGCAGCAGTGGAATTGCGCGCATGGTGCCTCCAGAGCGAGAGATGCGAAGTGCAATAGATCTCTAAGGACAGAAATCAGACGACCCGGCGAAAGTCAAGAATTTTGATCATTGCGCTTCGTCCGCCCCTTCCGCGGTCCGTCGAGCTCCTCGAGCAGGCTCTTGTTCCCGAGCTCCGCCGCTCGCCCCCGCGGCCGCCGCCGGGGTCCACCCCCTCATCGGGTCCCGCCCTCGGCGGCGGCCGCGCCTCCGGCGGCGAGCTTCCGGAGCGCCGCCCGTGCGGGCTCCCACCCCCGCGCGGCGGCCTGCCGGAGGTAGCGCTCCGCGCTCTTCCGGTCACCGGCGCGGAGCGCGATGCTCCCCGCCTGCCAGAGCATCCTCGGATCCTTGAGGCCCACGGAGAGGGCCCGCTCCATCTCCGCCCGCGCCCCGGCGAGATCGCCGCCCGCGGCCAGCGCCCAGGCGTGGGCGGCCAGCGTGCGCGCGTCGCGGCGGCGCCCGAGCTCGAGCCCCGCGATGCGCCGCGCCTCCGCGGGCTTCCTGGCATGATCGACGTAATAGGCGACGAGCTCGTGGTTCGCGTTGTCCGCGGCCGTCGATTCGGCCAGCGCCTTCGCCTCGAAATCGGCGTATGCCTTCCTCGCCTCGGCGGTCCGGCCCGCGCGCTCGAGCGCCTCGGCGAGCGCGTAGAGGTTCTCGGCGTGCGGCGCGTCCCTGTACCGCTTCTCCAGGAGCGCCGCGGCCTCCGCGTACCGCTTCTGGCCGGCGCGGACCTCCGCGAGCTGACCTGTGGCATAATGGTAATCGGGGAAGAGGGCGAGCGCCCGCGTGGAGAGCTCCTCCGCGAGCTGGAAATTCCCGGCCGCCGCCTGGAGGTGCGCGAGCTGCGTCAGGATCCACGCGCGGTCCTCGGTCTCGGTCTCCGCGGTGTGCTCGTAGGCGGCGCGCAGGAGCTCCGCGGCGCCCTCCTCGTCGCCGAACAGCTCGCGCAGGTAGGCCGCCCGGGTGAGCGCCGGGGGGGCGCCCGGACGGAGATCGAGCATCCACTGCGCCGCGCGCTCGGCGGCCGCGTAATCGCCGAGCTCCACGCAGGCGTCCGTGAGCATGCCATACACCATGACGTCGTCGGGCGCGCGGCGATTGAGCCGCCGCGCCCCCTCGAGCGCCTTCGCGAACTCGTGCTGGCCGAGCAGCGCCCACACCTCCGCCTTTCCGGCCTCGAAGTCGTCCGGGCTCCGCGCGCGCGCCTTCTTGATCGCCTCGTGCGCCTCCGCGTAGAGGCTCGGGTCCGAGGTCTCGCGGGCGCGGCGCGCGAGGCCGAAGGCGAGGCGCGTGTAGCCCTCCGGCCGCGCCGGCGCCTCCTGGATCATCTTCCGGGCGGCGGCGATCACCGCCTCCGCCGGCGAGGGGCCGGCCCCCCCGGGGCGCGCCGACGCGGGGGCCGCGCCGGCGAGGACGCACGCGAGGACGAGCATTGCAGCGAGACGCTTCATCGGCGATTCCTCCGGTGCAGGGAATTCAGGGGCGAGGGCCTGCGCCCCGCCGCGCGGCGCGGGCCGGGATCAACGGACGGGCCCGCCTCCCGGCTCACCCGGGTCCTTGTGGCGGCTGTCCCTTCCGCTGTGCGCGAGCCCCAGGAACGGGAACGTCGGCGAGAGCGGCACATCGTTGACGTTGACGCCGTCGCCGAGCAGGCTGTACGGAGGCCGTGAGAACGCCCCGCCTCGCACGAGGACCCCGGCGGCGACCCGCAAGGTGATATCGGTGACGTCGTCCGAGGGGCGGCGGCCGTTGGGGAACCCCACGATCCACCGCCTTCCGGCGGAGTCCACGTACACGTCGTTCGGGAACCGCTTCTGCCGATCATACGGCGTGGGCGGGACGCCCGTGTTGAGCCGCAGGAGGTCCGCGACCGGTCCGGGCGGCGTGCCCGGCGCGGCGATCGGCGGCGCGTAGGTCACGAGCGGGAGGAGATCCCTGCGCGGCGGGGCGGGCACGGGCACGTTGTACACCGCGTTGATCACGCGGACGATCAGCGGGTCCAGGAAGAACCTCTGGAACTGGGCGTCGTTCTTCGGCTCATCCATGCTGAACCTGTCCTTGGATCCGGTCCCGACCAGCAGCTCGTTGATGAGCGGGTTGCCCATGCGCTGCACCTGCCGGTAGGCCCCGCTCGTGGTCGCCGGGAACGGTGACCGCCGGACCGTCACGCGCGGGCGCGAGGTCGTCCCCCAGGCCCCGATGGTGGCCTTCGGCTCGCTGGGCAGGTGCTTCCGCCCGTCGGACGTCAGCATGCGGATGGGGACCTCGACGGCGATCGCGTTGACGTCGAAGCCGGAGACGGCGTCCGCGGCGAAGTTCTGGAGCGCCGCGTTCTGCGCAGGGCTCAGGACGCCCGGCGTCGTGAAGCCGGTGGCGCGAAAATTCAGGGAATCGAAGGCCGCGCCGAGATCGATCCAGAACGGGTCGTCCGCGGTGCCGGCCCAGACGCGGACGCCGCCGCCGAGGTCATTGACGCCCTGCCTCACGAGGCGCGCATAATCGGGCATGGTGCGCGGGCCGACGTTCGCCGGCACCGCGAAGAGCCTGCGGCCGCGGGTCAGGTCGATGCGCCTGCCGCCCTTGACCATCGCGACCGAGTAGGTCTGCCGCAGGCTGAGGCCCCGGGAGCCGGGTCCGTCGAGGTCGGTGATCGCGGGCGGCACGACCTGCGTCCCCGGAGCGACCGGGGGCGGCGACGTCGCGGGCGCCGGGACGCCGTTGCCGGCGCCGACGAACCCGGTGAACACCTCGGGCAGCCGGATCTCGGTCTGGAAGCGGAACTGGAACGTGACGTCCGCGATCGCGTCGAAGTCGTTGTCTATCTTGATCTCGTAGAGGATGTCAGGATCGAAGGGGAAGTAATTCGGACCGTTCGGTGGATCGAGGAGCGGATCGACATCCAGGATGAACGTGACCTTGTCTGGATTGTCGAAGCTGACGAACGCGAAGAAATCGGTGATATCGGCCTTGTGGTCGAGCGCCGTGATGGGCGCCTCCCGGTGGTTTGCCGCCGGACATTCGCCCGGAAGCGCGAGGGTCACGGCGATCGTCGCCAGCGTGGACGCGACGGCGGTCCATTTCCATCTTTGCATGCTTCCCCCTTCGAGGCCGGACGAAGTCGCCGAGAGCGACGGCCTCCGGACAAAGTTAACATCGCCGCGCGTAAACGCGAGGACGCCGGCGCCCGGAGCGTCGCTCTATCGCTCCCCGGCGGGGGCGGGCGCGCGGTCTTCCGGATCGCGCAGTCGCTCGCCGCCGGAACGGAAATGGGAATACGAGGCGCCGCGCGCGCCTCCCCCTGTGCTAGCCGACTCCTAATGATGGCAGACGACCTCGCCGCACGTCACCCGGCTGCAAGGGCCGGTGGTGAGGCCCCCCCGGTAATAGCAGCCCGGAGGCGGCTCGACGCACAGGATGGAGCATTGCGGCTCGGGGCGGCCCGCGCGCACCGTGGCGGTGGCGGTGCAGGCCGGAAGCAGCGCCGCCGCGGCGATCGCCGCGAGCGCCGCGGCACCGATCCACCGGATGTTCCTGGATATACGCATGGTCGGATCCCTCCCACGGTGGACAGAGGCAATCGCCATTCCCGCCCGGAGCGATCCATCGCGGCGCAACACGTCCGGCGCGCGGCCACTTCGCGCCCCGCTCCCGCCTCCTCATTCCATGAAACGGGAAACTCCGCAATCCCGCCTACAGCCCCGCGTGCCGCCGCCTCCCCCGGAGCGCCCGCGGCGGCGCCAGGATCTCCCGGAGCACCAGCGCCTCGATCACGGCCTCCCGGCTGACCTCCGCCGCCCCCGCGCCCGTCGCGCCCGCCGGATTGAACGCGTCCGGCCGCACCTCGCCGGTCCCCAGCGCCGGGATCGCCGCCCGCGCGTTCGCGAGGATCTGCGCCTCGAGGTCCGGCCGCGCCCTCGCCGCCAGCACCGCGCCGCTCAGGATCGCCCGCGGATCCCGCACCGCCGGCACCCGGCGCGCGAGCAGCGCGTCCCGCGCGCGCTGGGCCTCCATGTGCTCGTGCGGCCCGTAATCTAGCCCACTCACGTCCTGCAAGCCGAACCCGGACAGCGCCCGCAGCGGCCCCGCATAGAGGCGCTCGACCACCTCCCGCGCCATCTCGTCGAAAATGGAGAATGGAAGCGCGGCGAACGTCCGCCCGATCGGGAACAGCAACCGGTCGAGGTCGTACTCGTCCTCGCGGTGCCGCGCGAGCCACGCCGCCCGGAGCTCGGCCGCGTCGGTCACGAACCCCGCGCGCTCGAGCACCGCGCAGCCCACCTGCACGCGCACCCGCGGCGGAGGGTGGCAGTCGTACCGCGTCCCGGTCTCGTCCGGCGAGACGACCAGGATCTCCCGCGGATCCCCCGTCGCGGCGAACAGCTCGATCATGGTCACGACGTACGCGGGCCCGCACATCAGCGTGCCGAAGACGTCGCAGAAGATCTCCTCGAACCAGGCGCCCAGGACGCGGCGCAGGTCCGAGGCGTCGAGGCCGCCGGCGCCGAACGGCAGCGGGCGGCCGCCGTATTCGGCGGAGGGCAGCCCGAGCTCGCGGCGGAGCGCCGGCTCGAGGCCCTCGATGGACGCCAGGAAATCATGGCCGATCTCGTGGGCGAGCGCGGGCCAGCGCAGCGGGGTCGAGAAGAAATCGGGCGGCAGGAAGATCGGCGCGATCGAGGTGGGGATGAACCCCGTCCAGATCGCCAGATCGAAATCGGCGAGCTGGGTCGCCGGATGCGCGGTCCGGAGCGGCAGGCCCTCGGCGCGGGCGAACGCGATGACGGGCGCATAGCAGGCCGCCGCGAAGGCGTCGGCGTCGCCGAGCTCGGGCAGGAGCTCCGGATCGCGGCGCTGGCGCGCGAGGGTCCGGATCTCGGCGAGCACCACCTTCACGCGATCGACGGCGGCGCCGGCGGTCTGGACGTCCCCCGTGCGGAGCAGCGTGTCGCGGGCGAACGCTATCTCGCGGGAGGCATACCCGGCGAGCGCCTCGCCGAACCGGCGGTTCGCCCGCTCGAGCCGGAGCTCCGCGGCGAAGTCGGCCACCTTCCGCTCGAGCTTGTCGAGCCGCTCCCGGGCCCGGCGGCTCGCCTCCTGCGCGGCCTTCGCCGCCGCGGCGGCCCTCGCCATGGCGGCGGGTGAGGGCGCGCGCCCGGGCGCCGG
>CAYQYG010000108.1:0-18177 GCA_964421485.1 uncultured Polyangiaceae bacterium
GGACGCGCCCGGCGGTGACGCGCGGACGGCGAGCATTGCCGAGTCGACCTCGGCGAGGATGCGGCGGGCGTGCGCGAGGAAGACCTCGCCCGCCGGGAGGAGGCGCATTCCGCGGGGGACGCGCTCGAAGAGCGGGGCGCCGAGCTCGCCCTCCAGGCTGCGGATCTGGCGGGTCAGCGGGGGCTGCGAGACGTGCAGCTTCCGCGCGGCGCGGCCGACGTGGCCCTCCTCGGCCACGGCGACGAAGTAGCGTATCTGCGCGAGGCTCACGGACCCACGGTATCACCGGGCCCGCCGGACAGGAAGCCGCCCGGAAGGGTTTTCCGAGGAGCGGTCGGGCGGTGCGGGCCGTTCGCGCTCTCGACCGCGGCCCTCGCCTGGCGTACGCTCGCGCGCATGTCCTCCGCAGGCGTGAAGCGCCGCCCGGCCACGGTCGCCGACCTCCTCGCCATCCCCGAACCCGAGCGGTTCCACGAGATCATCGACGGCGAGCTCGTCAGGAAGAGCATGCCGACCCTCCGGCACGGTCGCGCGCAGCTCCGGCTCTCGTCCCGCGTGAGCGGCCCCTACGATCGTCGTCCAGGGCGTGGCGGGCCCGGTGGCTGGATCTTCGCGAACGAGGTCGAGATCCTCTTCAACGAGGTGCAGGTCCTTCGCCCCGACGTCTGCGGCTGGCGCCGCGAGCGCCTTCCCGCCCTCCCGGAGGAGTCTCCGGTCGGCGTGCGGCCGGACTGGGTGTGCGAGATCCTCTCTCCCGCGAACCCGGAGAACGATCTCCTCAAGAAGATCCGCATCTATCAGCGTGCCCAGGTCCCGCATTACTGGATCATCGACCCCGTCGCGGAGGCGCTCATTGTCTATCGCTGGACACCCGAGGGTTTCCTCCTGGTCTCCTCGGCGAGCCGGGACGAGCGCGTGCGCGCCGAGCCCTTCGATGCGGTCGAGATCTGCGTGCACGCGCTCGTGGCCATCGACGAGGACGACGAGCCCGGCGAATCTGGATGATTGTCGATACCGAAATGGTATTGGACATCGGGCGCGGCGGCCGCGCAGGATCGCGACATGGCGATCGAGATCTTCGGGCCCCAGGCGCAGGCGGCGCTCCGGCGCGCGGGGAGGGCCGCGGCGGAGACGCTGGCGTACGTGGCGGGCCGGCTCGCACCGGGCGTGACGACGGCGGATATCGATCGGTGGGTGCGGGAGGACACGGCGCGGAGGGGCGGGACGCCGAGCCAGCTCGGATACAAGGGGTTCCCGGCCGCGGTGTGCACCAGCAGGAATGACGTGGTGTGCCACGGGATACCGCGCCCGGACGAGCGGCTCGCGCCCGGTGATATCGTGAACGTGGACGTGACCACCTGCCTCGGGGGTTTTCACGGGGACACGTCGGCGACGCTCTTCATCGGCGAGCCGGGCCCTGAGGCGCGGCACGTGGTCGGCGTGGCGCGGCGCTGCCGGGACGCGGGGGTGGCGGCCGTGAGGGAGGGGGCGCGGCTCGGCGATATCGGGGCGGCGATCGAGGAGCTCGCGCGCAGGGAGGGGTGCAGCGTGGTGCGCGAGCTGGGGGGCCACGGGATCGGTCGGACGATGCACGCGCCGCCGCACGTGCACCATTACGGTCAGCGCGGGACCGGGGCGCGGCTCCGCGCGGGGATGGTGTTCACGATCGAGCCGATGGTGAACCTCGGCGGCGCCGGGGTGCGCTTCCTGGACGACGGGTGGACGGTGATCACGGCCGACGGGAGCCTGTCCGCGCAGTTCGAGCACACGGTGCTGGTGACGCGCGGCGGGTGCGAGGTGCTGACCGCGCCGCCGTGAAGGGTCCGCTCCGAGCCCCGGCCAGATTTCTGAGGGGCGGCATTATGCACCCGTCCTCTTCGCCGGCGCCGCCCTGCCGGCGGGCCTCCTCGGCGGCAGGCGCTCGATCTTCGCGAGCTCCGCGGTGAGCAGGTCGGCCACCGCGCGCACGCGGGGGATCGCGAGGGCGCTGCGCGTGCTGACGACGTGGATGGCGCCGCGGAGCTTGCCGAAATCGAGGTCGAGCTCCACGAGGTCGGAGAAGGGCGTGAAGGGGTGGCGGGTGCGCGGCAGGAACATCGCGCCGAGCCCCGCCTCGGCGGCGCGGAGCTGCACGAGGTAATCGTCGGACGCGAACACGGGGCGGAAGCCGGGGATCAACGCGGCGAGCTCGCGGTTCGGGGACATGTGCTCGAGCGGGGGCGCCCAGCCGATCCAGTCGACGTCGGCGGCGCCGTAGCCGCGCGGCAAGCGGGCGACGTAGCGCGGCGAGGCGAACGCGGCGACCTCCGCCTCGTGCTCGGCGAGCGCCACCAGATCCCGCTGGACAGGGCGCTCCGTGCGGATCGCGAGGTCGGCCTCGCGCCGGACGAGATCGAGGTACTGGATCGTCGCCACGACCTCCAGGCGCACCTCGGGCAATCGCGCGCGGAGCGTTCCGGCGAACGGCGCCACGAAATCGAACGCCACGCCCGGCGGGGCCGTGAGGCGGACGGTGCCGCGCGGGGCCGCGCCGGCGCCGTCCGCGGCGCGCTCGAGCTCGCCGGCCCACTCGGCCATGCGCTTCGCCGGCTCGACCAGGCGCTCGCCGAACGCCGTGAGCCGCGCGCCCTGGATGCCGCGCTGGAACAGCGGCCCGCCCACGAGGTCCTCGAGCTCCGCGAGCCGCCGCGTCACGGTCGGCTGCGTCGTCCGGAGCCGCCGCGCCGCGCCGCTCAGGCTGCCCTCCTCGGCGATCGCGAGGAAGAGGCGCACGTCCTCCCAAGGGATATTCATTTTTGTATGTCTACATCCGATCTTCGTCAGTTTCAATACGCTCTCGCGATCCGTATGTAGTGGGCATGAAGAACCTCGCTCGACACGATCTCCTCGTCGCGGTCCTCACCTCGTCGGCCATGGCCCTGGGCGGCGCTTCGCTCGGGTGCAGCGTGACCACCCACCCGCAGGCGCCCGCGGGCCTGGGCGTCGCGCGCTCGTCGTCGGACCTGGAGGCGGTGATCGACGTGCCCGGCCCCGTGGCCGTCGAGACGGTGGCGGCCGCCGACTGGGAGGTCGCTCGCTCCGGCCTGATCCGCCTCGACCACCCGAAGGCCGCGGCGGCGGGGCTCGAGGACGGGGCCGAGCCGATCCAGATCTACTTCCACGCGCTCCGGCACCCCGCGCGCGGGATCTACCTCGTCGATACCGGCGTGGAGCGGGCCCTCCACGCCGATCCGGAGCACGCGGCGATGCGGGGCCTCGTGGTGAGCGTGATGAACGTCGGCAAGATGCGGATCCACGTGGACACGGCGTCCTGGATCGCCCGGCAGCGCGAGCCGATCGCGGGGGTGTTCTTCACACACCTGCACCTCGATCACGTGATCGGGACGCCCGATATCCCGAGGGGGACGCCGCTCTACGCGGGCCCGGGCGAGGCGTCGGCGAGCGGCGCGCTGAACCTGTTCATCCAGCCGGATACGGACCGGGCATTCGAAGGCCATGCGCCGATCGGCGCGTGGGGCTTCAGGCCGGATCCGGACAGGCGCTTCGCCGGGGTGCTCGACGTGTTCGGGGATCGGACCGTGTGGGCGCTCTGGACGCCCGGGCATACGCCGGGCAGCACCGCGTACGTGGCGCGGACGCCGGCAGGGCCGGTGATGCTCACCGGGGACACGTGCCACACGGCCTGGGGCTGGGAGCACGAGGTGGAGCCGGGCGATTTCACCGCGGATCAGGGGGCGAACGCCGCCGCATTGAAAGAGCTCCGCGCGCTCGCGGAGCGGCACCCGTCAATGGACGTGCGGCTCGGCCACCAGGCGCTCCCGGCGCGCGAGCGGCCGTCCGAGGTGGCCATTTCAACGGGTCGCCGCGGCTCCCCGGAGCTGCGCTGATCTCGATCGGCCGTCTCACCCGAGGCGCCGGCGCGCGCGGCGGCCGGCGGCGGCCAGGGCGAGCAGGAGGGCGGCCGCCCCGGCGCCGGGCAACGAGGCGTCGCCGCGGCGGCCGGGCAGCTCGCAGCCGCAGCCGCCGTCGTCGCCGGCGTCGCCGCCGGGGATCGCGGAGCTCGCGCCGGTGCCGCCGCCGCCGTCGGCGCCGCCGCCGGCGCCGCTGCCATTGCCGCCGGCGCCGCTGCCATTGCCGCCGGCCCCGCCGGCTCCGCCGGATCCGGTGGGATCGCCGTCGTAGGAGACGAACGCGAAGCCGCTGTGGGTCTCGCTGAGCGGCGGCTGGTTCTGGCAGGTCACGAAGTCATAGCTCCAGGTGGAGTGGAGGATGTATGAATTGCCCGCGGGGGGGCCCACGACGTCGAGATCGAGCACGACCGTGCGGTGCTCGCCGGGGGCGAGGGAGCCCTCGTCGACGCCGGCCGCGAGATCGGCGGCGGTCACCGCGTTGCCCTGCGCGTCGCCGGGGACGCCGTCGGTCGTGAAGCCGGCGAGCGAGAGGCCGGCCTCGAGGGGGAGCTCGAGGCGCACGCCCGTCGCGGCGGCCTGGCCCTGGTTGTCGAGCGTGACCGTGACGGTGAGGGTGTCGCCGAGGGAGACGACGTCGGTGCTGGTCTGGAGGGCGGAGCCGGCGCTGAAATCAGGGGCGTTGACGTCGATCTGGAATGCGGCGAGCGTGGGGACGAAGGAGTCGCCGGTGGTGATGGTGCGCATCACGGCGGAGGTCTGGCCAGGGGCGAGCTGGCCGTCGGCGGAGCTCAGGGGGACCGCGGTGACGTCCCACCCCTGGCGCCCGCCGGCGACGTTGGCGCCGGCCACGGCGTCGTGGTTCTCCGTGCCGAAGGTGCCGCTCGTGTCGAGCACGCCATTCGAATCGTTGAGCTGCGAGCAGAAGAAGTTGTCGGAAGGATTGTTGGGGCCGGAGAGGTTCTGGAAGGGGCCGGCGACGGTGGGGGCGATGAGGAGCTGATCGCCGGTGAGGTTGGCGTCGCCCTCGATGGTGCTGAACGCGACCTTGCCGCCGACAGGGCCCGAAGGGGGCGCGCAGAAGCCGCTCACCACGTAATCCTGCTGGGTGTCCTCGTCGACGAAGGAGCCGCCGACGAAGACCGAGAGGTTCCTGATCGGCTGCGAGGCGTCGCGGTAGGCGACGACGAGCGTCCAGCCGGCGGCGTTCAGGGAGTTGATGGTCTCGATCTGCGTGGCGGGGACGCCGCGGACCTCGTAGGTGCCGGCGCCGTGCGCCTGGACGAAGGCGGTGACGTCGGCCGAGCGCATGTAATAGTTCACGGCGAAGCCGCTCGCCGCGGTCTCCGCGAGCGTCACCTTGGTGATGTCCGCCGGGGTGACGCTCATCGCGGCGCCGTCCGAGCGGAGGTCGATCGCGTCGTCGAGGTTCGCGGTGACGTTCTCCACGTAGTTGTAGCTGCCGCCCCAGATGAGCTCGGCGTAGAGGACCTCGAACTCGTCCGGGAGGTCGAGGACGGCGGCCGAGCCGTTCTGGTGCCAGTCGTACGTGGTGCCCGCGGGCCAGGGGTTGGCGGGGTTCGCAGGGTTGTCGTCGGTGGCGCCGTCGAGCGAGAGGAAGGTGCCGATCGAGTCCCGGATGCCAGGACCGTTGAGGTTCATCTCCTTGCTGAGGCCCAGGGTGTTGCCGGTGGCGACGATGCCGCCCGGCGCGGTGGTGGTGAAGCGGAGCTGCGCGGCGGAGGCGGGGCCGGGGGAAGCGAGGCCGAGGGCGGCGAGGCCGAGGGCGCCCGCGGTGAGGGCGCGCAGGGGGCGCTTCACTGTGCGGGTCTGGCTCTGCTCGTGGGACCGTTGTCCGTGTCGCGCTCCTCGGCTCATGATCGCTCCTTGGTCGTCTGGCGGGGCGGCATCCTATACGGGCCGGAGGCCGATGTCGCGGGGGGTCGACGGTGATCTGGGCTTCGACGACGGTCGAGGGGCCGAGGGGTCCTCGCCTCCCGGGGCCGGGACGCGGTCAACGCTCGGGGGCTCTCCGGCGAGGACCCCCTCGGCCCCCTCGACCTCCTGGCGGGCGACGGTGGTGAGAGCGGGAATCAGCTCGCCTTTACGGGCGGGCTATCAGCCGCCGTCCGCCCCGGGAACCCCCGGGAGCTCACCTGTCCGC
Source organism: uncultured Polyangiaceae bacterium (assembly GCA_964421485.1). Lineage (GTDB taxonomy): Bacteria > Myxococcota_A > Polyangia > Polyangiales > Polyangiaceae > CAYQYG01. The sequence goes on from CAYQYG010000108.1 coordinate 6,073, forward strand.
GCGCGCCAGCGGGATGGCCGCCGTGAACCTCGCGCCGCGCCCCGGCCCGTCGCTCCACGCCTCCAGGCGGCCGCCGTGCAGCTCGATCAGGCGCTGTGCGATCGCGAGCCCGAGCCCCAGCCCGCTCCGCGGGCCCGCCTCGCCGGGGCCCTGCCGGAATGGCTCGAAGATGTGAGGCAAGAGGTCCGCGTCGATGCCCTGGCCCGTGTCCTCCACCATGATCTCGGCGGCCTGGCCGGCGGCGCGCAGCGACACGCGCACGGCGCCGCCGCCGGGGGTGAATTTCACCGCATTGCACGCCAGGTTCCAGACCACCTGCTGGAGCCTCCCCGGATCCACGTCCGCGGCGCCCACCGCCGGGTCGAGCGCGGCCTCCAGCCGGACCCCCTTGGCGTCCGCCACGGGCCGCACCGCCTCGAGCGCCGCCTCGACGAGCGGCGCGAGGGGCGCGCGCTCGCGCGCGAGCTTCAGCTTCCCGGCCGTGATCCGGCCGATGTCGATCAGGTCCTCCACGAGCTGCGACAGCGCCCGGGCATTGCGATCGATCACGTCGATCGCCCGGGCCCGCCTGCCGTCGGGCACCACGCCGGCGCGGAGCATCTGCGTCCAGCCGACGACCGCGGTGAGCGGGGTCCGGAGCTCGTGCGAGACCGTCGCGAGGAAGACGTCCTTCGCGCGGCTCGCCTCCTCGGCCCGCGCCCGCGCCCGGCGCGCCTCCTCCAGGAGCAGCGCATTCTCCGCCGCCAGTCGCTCCACCCGCTGCCGCGCCTCCACCTCCGCCGTGATGTCGAAGGCGAACGTCATGACGCCCTGTACCGCGCCGTCCGCCCCGCGGATCGGCTGGAGCACCCCGTTCAGGAAGATCGCCGAGGGCTCATCGGATCCCTCCTGATGGAGCTCGACGCGCACCTCCCGCCCGATGAACGGCTCTCCGGTGGTGTACACCTGATCGAGCTGGTGGAGCAGCCCGGGGACGATCACGTGCGGCGCCGCGTCGGCGAACGTGCTGCCCTCGACGTCGCGCCCCCCGACGAGCGCCCGGTGCAGCGGATTCGAGAGCTCGTACACGTGATCGGGCCCGCGCTGGATGCTGAGCACCGCCGGCACCTGCATCAAGAGGTCCCTCAATGCGCGGCGCTGCGCCTCGGCCTCCGCGCGCGCCGCGCGCTCCCTCACCAGGAGGTGAAGGCTCACCCGCCCTCCGCGCCATCCGCGACCCGGCGCGCCGGCGCGCCGCCTCATTGTCCGCGTCATGGAGATTCCCACCCGCTTCCATTGTTCACACCCCTCTGGCCGAATCTATCGGGCTCGTCACGTATCTGCGTCGGTGGCGACCTTAGGTGAGATCGCTCCGCCGCCGCGGGCAGAGGCGCGCCGGCGATCTGTCCCGGTGGTAGCATTTGATGGTTTCACGGGCGGTGAGCTCCCACCGCGCCGGGCGGATCGATGGGCGCGCGAACGGACAGGCCGCGAGCCCGTGGTCCCCTCAATCAGGGAGCGATCCCTGGACCTCCAGCGCGGTGTCCAGAAAGGCGCGCGCGTCGGCGAGGATGACGCTCATCTGCTCCGCCGTGATGTCCTCGTCGGCGCCGTAATCCGCGATGTTGCGCTGCGATTGCACCCGTGAGAACCGGAGCAGATCCTCACCGGTGAGCCGCCCCGCCGCCACGAGCCGCTCCGCGAGGAGGGACTCCACGCCGCGGTGGGTGCGCGCGTGCACGTCGAGGCGCGCGAGCAGCGCGCACGCGGCGTGGAACACGGCATAGTAGGCGCGGCTCGTCGCGTCGTTGTACAGGCCGTCCCTCGCGAGCGCATCCGCCGCGCGCATCGCCTGCTGCGCTCTCCGGAGCTCGGTGGCGGCGGTCTTCCTGCGGTTCTGTCGGGTCATACCGTGATGCCCTCACGGTCGATATCCATCGCGATGAGCTTCTCGTCACGGCGAAGCTCCTCGAGCCTCTCCACGGTCAGGATGAGCGGCGACACCCACGCCCCGCCGGCACACGACACCTCGACCGTCATCCTGAGCAAGCGATCGCGCTCCTCTGCTTCGAGGCTCTCCGCAAGAATGAGCACGTCCACATCGGACCCCTCGTCCCAGTCACCGCGGGCATAGGAGCCGAAGAGCCGGATCTCCCGGAGCCGACGTCCGAGCAGGGCGCCTGCCTTGTCCTTCACCTGCTGGAGGCGCTCCCATACCTGGGGTGGCACCTGCGCGCGGCGCTCCGGGAGGGGGGCGAGCGGGACCGGCAAACCCAGATCGTACTCGTTCAGCTCGTCGCGCCGCGCCACCGCGGGCGAGGCTACCGCGCCGGGACCAGGAGCGCAACGCGCCGACCTGCCCCATGGCAAGCTTCAGGAGCCACGCGCCGGAGGCGCCGGACGTCCTTGCTGGGCTCAGGAACGCGCGGCGGATCGCGCGGCCTTTTTCCGCGGGCGCAGGGGGCCCCGGGCGTGCGAGACTGCGCCCGATGCCTCCTGTCGAGAGCCTCCTCGGCCGCGTCATAGCCCTCCGGGTGCGGCGGCTCGGCCCGCCCGGCGCGTTCCTGGAGCTCGACGCGGGCGACCTCCGGCCGGACGCGCCGGCCGTCCTGCTGCCCCGGGCCGAGGTCCCGGCGCGCGTGCGGGAGGGCGACTCCATCGATGTGCTCGTCTATCTCGATTCGGAGGACCGCCCCGTCGCGACCACCCGCGCGCCGAAGGTCACCCTCGGGGAGGTCGCGTTCCTCGAGGTCACCGACGTGACGCGGTTCGGCGCGTTCGTCGACTGGGGCCCGCCGAAGGAGCTGCTCGTCCCGTATGCCGAGCAGACGCGCGATCTCCGCGCCGGCGAGCGCCACCCGATAGGGCTGTTCCTGGACGACACCGGCCGCCTGGCCGGCACGATGCGCGTGAGCGAGATGCTGCGCGGCAAGGGCGAATTCGAGCTCGACGAGTGGGTCGAGGGCGAGGCGTGGCGCAAGGAGCCCGATCTCGGCGTGTTCGTCATCGTCGAGCGCCGCTTCGTCGGCCTGTTGCCCGCGAGCGAGCCCCACGCGCTCGAGCGCGGCCAGGCCGCCCGCTTCCGCGTTGCGAGCGTGCTGCCCGACGGCAAGATAGAGCTCTCGCTCCGCGGTCATGCCCACGAAGAAATGGAGCGCGACGCGCAGAGGGTCCTCGCTGCGCTGTCGCGCCCGGGCGCGCCGAGGGTCGGTGACCATTCGAGCCCGGAGCAGATCCGCGCCGCCTTCGGGCTCAGCAAGAAGGCCTTCAAGCGCGCTGCCGGCCGGCTGTTGAAGCAGCGCGCCGTCACCATTGACGCTGACGGGTTCATCGAGCCCCGCCGGAGGTGACCGCGCGGGTCGGGGGTTGCGCACGCGCCACGCCTCGCCCCGCGGCGCCGCCGTCGCCCCCCAGGACGAGGAGCCCCCTCCCGCCGCCCGCTCACCTCACCGCTGGAGCAGCCCCCGCAGCCACCCCGTCACCGAAGACGAATCCCCAGGCGTCTCGCTCTCCAGCGAATCCGGCCCCTCGAGCTGATCCGCGAGCCCCCCCAGCGGCCCGTCCAGAGACGGCGGCGGCGCCGTCCCGCCCTTCAAGCTCCCGAGGCTGATCGCCGGCACCTCGTCCTCGCCCGGCACCTCGTCCTCCTCCTTCGTCAGCGACTTGAACTCCAGCAGCACCATATCGATCAGATCCGCGATCTTCTGCGTCGGATCCACCGGCTGCGCGGCCACGCCCATCGCGTTCCGCACCAGCGCCGCCACGTCGTCTTCATTCACCGCCCGGCCGAACCGGAACAGGAACCGCGTCAGATCCCGGCCCAGCTCCCGCGCCGAGCCATAACGGACCGACGGATCCTTCGCCAGGGCGCGCCCGATGATCGGCTCCAGGTACTTCGGCACCGACTCGTTGAGCCCCGACAGCGGCGGGATCACCGCGTCGCGGACCATCTTCACCGTCGCGTAATCGCTGTCCCCGTGGAACAGCCGCCGGCCCGCGAGGAGCTCCCATAGAAGGATCCCCACCGCGAAGATGTCCACGCGGTGGTCCACGCCCTGCTCGAGCACCGTCTCCGGCGCCAGGTATCCGAACTTCCCCTTGATGATGCCCGGATCGCTCTTCGCGAGCTGGCTCGTCGCCTTCGCCAGCCCGAAATCCACGATCTTCACCTCGCCGTACTTCGTGATCAGGATGTTGGCCGGCGTGATGTCGCGGTGCACGATCTCGAGCGGCGTCCCGTCCACGCTCACGAGCTCGTGCGCGTAGGCCAGGCCCTGGCAGATCTTCGTCGCGATGAACACGCCGACCTCGACGGGCACGGGGCGGCCGGTCTTCTTGCAGTGCTCGACCACGGCGCGGAGATCCGCGCCGTCGACGTGCTCCATCACGATGAAGTAAGCCCCGTCGCCGACGCCGATGTCGAATACGGAGACGACGTTCGAGTGCGAGAGCTGCGCCGAGAGGCGCGCCTCGTCCAGGAACATGTCGATGAACTGATCCTTCTTGCCGAGGTGCGGGAGCACGCGCTTGATCGCCACCCGCTTCTTGAAGCCCTCGATGCCTGCGCTCTCGGCGACGAACACCTCCGCCATCCCGCCGGACGCGAGGCGCTTCAACACCCGGTACCGCTGCTGCTCCGCCATGGTCTGCTTTGCTGCCCTCTGCCGCGAGCATACCCCAAGGGAGGGGCGGCCGGCGAAGCCGTGGCGGGAGGACACGGCGGGATGTCAGGAGGCCCGCGCGAGCGGCTCGGGGCACGTGTCGGCCCGGCGGGGGATGTCGGCGTGGAGACAGAGCGCGATGGCCTCGTCCAGGTGCTCGACGAGGCGCACCCCGAGGGCGCCGCGGACCTCGGGGGGGAGATCGTCCAGATCGGGCTCGTTCTCGGACGGGATCAGGACCTCGGGCAGGCCGGCGCGGTGGGCGCCGAGCAGCTTCTCCTTGATGCCGCCGATGGGGAGCACGCTGCCGCGCAGCGTGATCTCGCCGGTCATCGCCACGTCGCTGCGCACGGGGCGGCCGGAGAGCGCGCTCACCAGGGCCACGGCGATCGTCACGCCGGCGGAGGGGCCGTCCTTGGGGACCGCGCCGGCCGGGACGTGGATGTGCACGTCGTGGCGCTCGAGGCTGCCCTCGGGGATACCGTGCGCGGCGGCGTGCGTCCGGGCGTAGGTCAGGGCGGCCCGGCCGCTCTCCTTCATCACGTCGCCGAGCTGGCCGGTCAGGATGAGCTCGCCCTTGCCAGGCATCACGCTCGCCTCGACGTGCATGATGTCGCCGCCCATCGGCGTGTAGTACATCCCGGTCGCGACGCCGGGCTCGTCGCGCAGGAGGCGGCGCTCAGGGCGCACCTTGGGGCGGCCCAGGAGGGCGCGCACGTCGGCGGCGCCGGCGAGGAGGGCGCGCTGGATCTGGCCGGAGGCGATGCGGCGCGCGGCCTTGCGGGCGAGGGCGCCGAGCTCGCGCTCGAGCTGGCGGACGCCGGCCTCGCGGGTGCAGCCGCCGATCACCTCGCCGAGCGCGGCGTCCGACATCGCGAGCTGATCGGGGCGGAGGCCGCCCTCCTGGAGCTTCCGGGGGAGGAGGTGGCGGCGGGCGATCGCGTGCTTCTCGAAATCGGTGTAGCCGGCGAAGACCGTGGCCTCCATGCGATCGAAGAGCGGGGGCGGGATGCCCTCGCGCAGGTTCGCGGTGCAGACGAACAGGGCCTCGGAGAGGTCGAAGGGGAGGCCCAGATAATGGTCGACGAAGCCGCAGTTCTGGGCGGGATCGAGCGCCTCGAGCAGGGCGGCGCCGGGGTCGCCCTGGAACGAGGCGCCGAGCTTGTCGACCTCGTCGAGCACGAGCACGGGGTTCTTCGAGCCCACGCGGCGGATGCCCTGCAGGATCCGGCCGGGGAGCGCGCCGACGTAAGTGCGGCGGTGGCCGCGGATGTCGGCCTCGTCGCGGGCGCCGCCGAGCGAGACGCGCACGTACTTGCGGCCGAGGGCGCGCGCGATCGACTCGGCGATCGAGGTCTTGCCGGTGCCGGGGGGGCCGAGGAAGAGCAGGATCGGGCCGCGGGAGACGGCGCGGCTCTGCTCCGCGGCGGTGCCGGCCTGGGCGATCTTGAGCTTGCGCACGGCGAGCAGCTCGAGGACGCGGTCCTTCACGTCCTCGAGGCCGTGGTGGTCCTCGTCGAGGATGCGGCGCGCCTCGTCGAGGTCGACGTGATCGGGGGTGCGCTGGCTCCAGGGGAGATCGGCGACCCACTCGAGCCAGGTGGTCAAGAGCTGCGCCTCGGGGGTCGTCTCGCGGCCCATGCGGCGGAGCCGCGCGAGGTCGCGGCGGACCTCGCGGAGGGCCTCGTCGGGCAGGCCGGCGCGCTCGATCTTCTGGGCGAGGCGCTCGGCGAGGCGATCGTCGTCGGTCTCGCCGAGCTCCTTCTGGATCGCGCGGAGCTGCTCCCGCAGGTAGAGCTCGCGCTGGCGCTCGCCGAGCTCCTCTTCCACCGTGGTGCGGATCTTCTCCTGGGTCTCCGCGATCCCGATCTGCCGGCGGAGGTGCCCCATCAGGCTGAGCAGGCGGTGCTCTGTGGAGAGGGTCTCCAGCAGCGCCTGCTTCTCCGAGGTGGGGATGTCGAGATAGAACGCGACGTGGTGGGCGACCTCGGCGGGCTCTTCGATGCCGCCGATGAACTGCCTGAGCACGTCCTCGGGCGCACCGCGGCGGCGGCCGTACGCGAGCGCCTGGTCGCGGGTCTCGCGCGCGAGCGCCTGGAGCTCGAGCTCCTCGCCGGGCATGAGCGGGAGATCGAGGAGCGGGGCGGTCGCGGCGCGGATGATGCCGTCCACCTCGGTGTAGCGGAGCGCGGTCGCCCGCTGCTCGCAGGAGAGGATGAGCTGCAGGCCCGCGCCGAGCCGCTGCACCTGCGTGATCCGCGCGATCACGCCGACCGGGTACAGGCTCTCCGGGGTCGGCTCCTCGACCGCCTCCCGCTGCGCGACCGCGAAGACGAGCTTGTCTTCCCCCTCGATCTTGAGCGCGGCCTCGACCGCCCGGAGCGTCTTGACCCGCCCCACCGAGATCGGCGTCGCCACCCCGGGGAAGAGGACCGTATCGCGGAGCGACAGCACGGGCAGCGCGCGGCGCTCGGATATGCCTCGCATCATCGAAGCGGGCGAGGTGCGAACCGCATGCCACAGAGGCGCGGGCGCGCCGGGCGAGCCGGCTCCGTCGGGCCTCGATCCATATTGTCCGGCCCGGTCGTCGGATCCGGTGCTAGCGTCGCGGCGCGATGCGCTCGGATACGTTCATGTTCGAGGCCGATGACGGCCGAAAGATCCATGTGTCCCGCTGGTTGCCGGACGGTTCGAACCCACCGGCCCGCGGCTTCGTCCACATCTCGCACGGCATGGCCGAACACGGCGCCCGGTACGCGCGCGTCGCCGAGGCGCTGACGAGGAGCGGCTGGGCCGTGTACGCGGACGATCACCGCGGGCACGGGAAGACGGCGCGGTGGAGCAGCGAGCTCGGCTATCTGGAGGGCGGCATGCGCCGCGCGGTGCGCGATCTCGAGGAGCTGATCGCCCACGAGAAGGAGCAGCATCCTGGGCGGCCGGCCGTGGTCATGGGCCACAGCTTCGGGTCGTACATCGTCCAGGCGTTCCTGGCCGAGCACGGCGCGATGGTCGACGCCGCGATCCTCTCGGGCACGAGCGGCAAGCCGAACGCGCTCGCGACCGCCGGCCGGGCGATCGCGCGCGCGGAGCGGCGCCGCCTCGGCGATCGCGGCAAGAGCCGCCTCCTGACCGAGCTGAGCTTCGGCGGCTTCAACAAGGCGTTCAAGCCGAACCGGACCGAGTTCGACTGGCTGTCCCGCGACGAGGCCGAGGTCGACAGGTACATCGCCGACCCCCATTGCGGGTTCATGGTGACCACGTCGTTCTGGGTGGAGGTGCTCGACGCGCTGGTAGAGCTCTCCCGCCCGGAGCTCCAGGCGAGGATCCCGCGCGATCTGCCCATTTATATCCTCGCCGGCGCACGCGATCCGGTCGGCGATAACGGGAAGGGCGTGAAGCAGCTCGTGGGGGCCTATCACGCGGCGGGGCTGCGGCGCGTGACGCACCGGCTCTACGAGGGCGGCCGGCACGAGATGGTGAACGAGACGAACCGGGACGAGGTGATCCGCGACCTCATGGGCTGGCTGGAGGAGGCCGCGCCGCGTCGCAAATGAGGATCACTCCACCGCCTGCGCCTGCTCGATGGCGTCCTCGCGGCGCTCGCGGCGGTTGCAGGCGAGCACCTTCTTGCGGACGCGGACGGCGTCGGGGGTGACCTCGACGAGCTCGTCGGCGTCGATCCATTCCATCGCGGTCTCGATCGTGAGGAGGCGGGGGCTCGCGAGCAGGACGTTCTCGTCCTTGCCGTGATTGCGGATGTTGGAGAGCTTCTTCTCCTTGATCACGTTCACGTCGGTGTCGTTCGGGCGGTTGTGCTCGCCGATGATCATGCCCTCGTAGACCTCGATCCCGGGCACGATGAAGAACTGGCCGCGGGGCTGGAGGTGGTGCAGGGCGTACGGGGTGGCGGCGCCGGCGCGGTCGGCGACGATCGCGCCCGTGGGGCGGCGCATCATCGGGCCGCCCCAGGGGGACCAGCCGTCGAACATGGTGTTGAGCAGGCCCGTGCCGCGCGTGGCCGTGAGGAACTCGCCGCGGAAGCCGATGAGGCCGCGGGAGGGGACCTGGAACTCCAGGCGGGCGCGGCCGAAGCCGGGGTTCGTCATCTTGACCATGCGGCCGCGGCGGGCGCTGAGGCGCTCGGTGACGATGCCGACGTAGGACTCGGGGACGTCGATGACGACGAGCTCGACGGGCTCGGAGACCTGACCCTCGACCTCGCGCGTGACGACCTCGGGGTTCGAGAGCTGCATCTCGTAGCCCTCGCGGCGCATGGTCTCGACGAGGATCGCGAGCTGGAGCTCGCCGCGGCCGAGCACGAGGAAGGTGTCCGGCGACTCGGTCGGCTCGACGCGGATCGCGAGGTTGCGCATGGCCTCGCGCTCGAGGCGCTCCTTGAGGTGGCGGCTCGTCAGGAACTTCGACTGCTTGCTCTTGCCGGCGAACGGGGAGGTGTTGACGCCGATGCGCATCTTGATCGTCGGCTCCTCGACGACGATGCGGGGGAGCGCGTCGGGCACGGCCGGGTCGACGACGGTGTCGCCGATGGTCACCTCGTCGATGCCCGCGATCGCGACGACCTCGCCCGCGGCGGCCTCGTCGACGGAGACGCGCTTCAGGCCCTCGAAGACGTAGAGCATCTTCACGTAGCCCTTCGACTGCCCGCCCTCGCCGAGCACCAGCACGTCGGCGCCGGCGCGGGCCGTGCCGCGCACGACGCGGCCGACGGCGAGGCGGCCGACGTACTCGTCGTGCGTGGTGTTGCAGACGATGACCTGCAAGGGCGCGTCAGGGTCGCCGCTCGGGGCGGGGATGCGATCGAGGATCGTGTCGAACAGGGGGGTGAGGTCGCGGCCCTCGTGGTCGAGCTCGCGCTTGGCCTGGCCGAGCTTGGCGATGGCGTACAGGGTCGCGAAGTCCATCTGGGCGTCCGATGCCTCGAGGTCGCAGAAGAGGTCGAAGACCTCGGAGAGGACCTCGTGGGCGCGGGCGTCGCCGCGGTCGATCTTGTTGATGACGACCACGATCGGGAACCTCCGCTCGAGGCACTTCGAGAGCACGAAGCGCGTCTGCGGGAGCGGGCCCTCGGCGGCGTCGACGAGCAGGAGGGCGCCGTCGGCCATCATGAGGGTGCGCTCGACCTCGCCCCCGAAATCGGAGTGGCCGGGGGTGTCCACGATGTTGATCTTGACGCCGCGGTACCGGACGCTGGTGTTCTTGGCGAGGATGGTGATCCCGCGCTCGCGCTCGAGGTCGTTCGAGTCCATGACGCGCTCGACCACGACCTCGTTGTCGCGGAAGGTGCCCGCCTGGCGGAGCATGTGATCGACGAGGGTGGTCTTGCCATGGTCGACGTGCGCGACGATGGCGATGTTGCGGAGATCATGACGGGGCATACAGGGCGCGGCCGTGTAGCACGCGGGCCGGAGGAGAGCGAGCCACGCGGGCGAGCCGAGGGAAGAAGCCCGGTCGGGGATCACGGAGAGAGGAGAGGAGGAGAGAGAGAAATTCACAGGGAGGCGGGGAGGCGGAGAGGTCAGAAATTTCTGAGGATTCTCTAACTTCTCTCGTCTCCCCGCCTCCCCGCCTCCCTGTGAATCCTCTCTTCTCCCTCTCCGGCGCAGGGTTTCCTGGTATTTGCGGCGGGTGGATCTCGATCTCTTGCGGCAGGTCGTGGAGGAGCACATCCCGTTCAACAAGTTCCTCGGGGTGCGCGCGGCGCGGCTCGCGCACGGGGGGGTGCGGCTCGAGCTGCCGTTCCGCGAGGAGCTGATCGGGGATCCGCTGCGGCCGGCGCTGCACGGCGGGGTGATCAGCATGCTCGCGGACACGGCGGGCGGCATGGCGGTCTGGAGCGCGCTCCCGGATCCGGCGGCGCGCGTGTCGACGATCGACCTCCGGGTCGATTACCTGCGGCCGGGGCGCGCCGATCTCCTGGCCGCGGAGGCGACGGTGGTGCGCGTCGGCGGCAGGGTGGGGGTCGCGGACATCCGGCTCTTTCACCCGGGCTCGGAGGCCGAGACGGTCGCGACGGGCAAGGGGGTGTACGCGATCAAGGTGCCGAAGCACCACCACCCGAAGGCGTGATCACGCGCCGGGGCCGGGCGCCGGATCGGGGCGGCCGGCGCCCGCGAGGCCGCGCATCGAGAGGCCGATGAGCAGCGAGGCGAGCGCGGCGAGCGCGCCGCTCAGGAACGGGGCCGTGGAGCTGACCTTCGCGAAGAGGAAGCCGCTCCAGCTCGGGCCGATGGCGCGCGCGAGGGTCCCGGCGGACTGGGCGAAGCCGAGCACCGCGCCCTGCTGCTCGTCGCGCGCGAACCGCGAGGCGAGGCTCGAGAGCGAGGGGTTCGTGACCGCGACGCCGACGCCGAGCAGGACCAGCCCGGCGAGGAGCGGCGCGCGCGTGTAGGCGAGGCCGATGCAGAGCATGCCGGCGACGTTGAGCGCGGCGCCGGCGATGACGAGCGAGATCTCGCCGACCGCGCGCGCGAGGCGGCCGATGAGCAGGCCCTGGATGACCAGGCCGAGGACGCCGAAGAGGCCGAAGCACTGGCCGAACTCCTTGGGGCCCCACGCCAGGCGCTCCTTGACAAGCAGCCCGAGCGCGACCTGGAGGTTCGTGATCGTGAGGAACGTGAGGAAATAGAGCAAGAGGACGGAGGCCATCCGCCGCTCCGAGAGGACCGCGAGGATCGAGGGCGCGGGGGCGGGCGGTCCGGCCCCGGTGGCCCTGGGATCCGCGGCCTCGGCGCGCTCCCTGCGCGTCTCCGGCATCAGCGCGGCGGTCAGGATCACGTCGAGCAGGGCCATCGCGGCGCCGGCGACCGGCGGGGCCCAGGGGGCGATGTCGCTGAGCTGGCCGCCGACGAGCGGGCCGATCACGAGGCCGAGGCCGATCCCAGCGCCGAGGCGGCCCATCGCGGCGGCGCGGGCCTCCCGCGGGGTGACGTCCGCGATCGCGGCCTGGCAGGCCGAGAGGTTGCCCGCCGTGGCGCCGGCGACGAGGCGCGACGCGAAGAGCAGCCAGAGCAGCGAGAGGTGGGTCGCGAGCGCGAAGACGATCATCGAGACCGCGTTGCCCACGAGGCTGATCAGGATGATCGGGCGGCGACCGTACCGATCCGAGAGCTTGCCGAGGAGCGGCGTCGACAGGATCTGCGCGGCCGAGAAGCTCGTCAGGATGAAGCCGACCACGATGGCCGACGCGTGCATCCCCGTGACGTAGAAGGGCAGGAGGGGGATCACGATCCCGAACCCGACGAGGTCCAGGAAGACGGTGAAGATGACGATGAGGAGGACGCGATCCCGGGTGCGGCGGTCAGGAGGCGCTGCGTCGTTCGCTGGGCTGGGCACGGGTGGGCCGCAACGTACGCGGGCGCGCGGCCTGCGTCGAGGTCGTCCCCGCCTCAGTCCACGCTGCCGGCTGCCTCGCGCTCGGGGCCCCAGCCCCGAGCGCTGCCTCGAT
>CAYQYG010000108.1:18277-21713 GCA_964421485.1 uncultured Polyangiaceae bacterium
TGCCTCGCGCTCGGGGCCCCAGCCCCGAGCGCTGCCTCGATTTCCGGCCACGTCTTCAGTCGGGGATCACCGGGAGCTCGATGTGCGTCGGGAAACGCGGGGAGCGGGCGATGCGCTGCGTCGCCTTGCGCATGTCGGCCTCGGTCGCCTTGAAGGGATCGACGAGGGACTGCGGGTTGCGCTCGATGAGCGGGAACCAGGTCGACTGCACCTGGACCATGATCCGGTGGCCCTTGAGGAAGCGGTGATCACACGACCTCATGTCGATCTCGTACGCGTCGACCTTGCCGGGCGTGACGGGCCGCGCGACCTCGGGTCCCTGCCGGAAGCGCGCCGGCAGGACCTCGCCGAGCACCATCATCTGGTAGCCCGAGAGCTCGCCGCCGCCCTCGGGGAAGACGTCGATGAGCTTCACGATGAAGTCGCAGTCCTTCGCGGTCGTCGAGGCGAAGAGGCGCGCCTTGACCTTGCCGGCGACGGTGACGTCGGCCTCGAGCGGCTCGGTCACCCAGCTCACGACGTCGGGGCGCGCGCTCGCGAAGCGCTGGTCCGCGACGCGCCAGAGGCCGTAGCTCGCCGCGAGCTCGCCGTTCTCGAGCGGCCAGAAGGGGCCGGCGGGGCGCGCCGCGTGGGGCACGGGGTTCAGCGGGTCGGAGACGTACTCGTCGGCGCCGTCGTCCGCGGGCGGGTCGAGCGAGAGGCGCCCGCCCGCGCGCGCGTAGAGCCTGCGCGGCGCCGCGTTCGCGGGGGGGAAACGGTCGAACGCGCGCCACCTGTTCGCGCCGGTCTCGAAGAGCCACGCCTCGGTCCGATCGGCCTCGCCCTCGCCCTTCAGGTGGTGGCCGAACCACCGGGCGCGCAGCTCGAGGTAGCGCTCGTTGGGATCGACCCCGAGATCGATGGCGCCGAGCTTCCGCTGCGGCACCGGCGACTCCCACTGGCCGTGCCGCCAGGGCCCGACGAGCAGGTGGTTCTTCCCGCCTTCGTCGAGCCGCTCGAACGCGTCGTAGTTCGCGATCGTGCCGTAGAAGTCCTCGACGTCGTACCAGCCGCCGACGTGCAGCGTCGGCACGGTGGGCTTCTTGAACCGCGACAGCACGTTCCTCCGCTTCCAGTGGTCGTCGTAGGTCGCGTGCTGCGCGAACGAGGTCCACGTCGGCCGGGGGCCCCCGAGCACCTTCGCCTCGATCTCGCCGAGCGGGACGCGGAGGTGCCATTCGAAGGTGTCGCCGCGATCGTAGCTGAACGGCGTCAGCTCCTTGCCGGCGCCGGCCTCCATCAGCCCGACGTACTCGAGCGCGGGCTGCCGCCGGAGCGCGCCGTTGTGGAAGAAGTCGTCGCCGAGGAAGGCGTCCGCCGGCGCGGCCTGCGGCATGGCGGCCGCGAGCGCCGGGTGCGGATCGAGCAGGGCCATGATCACCAGCCACCCGTCGTACGAGGTGCCGATCATCCCGACCCTGCCGGTCGTGCCGGGCACGTTCTTCACGAGCCAGTCGATCGAGTCGTACGCGTCGGTGGTCTCGTCCGTGGCCTTCGGATCGGCGCTGTCCCGCGGCGGGCGGACCATCACGAACTGGCCCTCGGACCCGAACCGCCCGCGGATGTCCTGTATCACCACGATGTACCCCCGCTCGACCCACTCCGCGCGCTGCATGTCGGGGCTCGCGAGCAGCGCGTCGTCGACGTGCGCGTGGTACGGGGTGCGCCGGAAGAGCATCGGCAGCGGCCCGGGGAAGCCGCCGGGGATCAGGATGTCGGTGTGGAGCTTGACGCCGTCGCGCATGGGGATCATCGCGTCGATGCGCTTGATCGGGCGCGCGGCCGGCGCGGCCTCCGTGGGGGCCGCGGGCGCGCCCGCGTGGGGCGCGCTGGGCGGGATCGCGGGTGGGCGCGGCTCGGGCGCGCACGAGGCGGCGAGCGGCGCGAGGGCGATCGGCGCGAGCGCGAGGAGCGCGCGGGCGATCGAGCGGCGGAGAGGCGCGGGGGCGATCGGCGCAAGGGGTCGCATGGGCGCACGCTAGTGCCGCCCGCGCGAAATGTCGCCGGAGATGCGCCTCAGCGGTGCACGACGATGGCCGTCGTCGGTCCGTTCTCCTTCGCGCCCGCGCCCGTCGCCCCTTGCCAGCCCTCGGGCACCGGCGGGTCGCTCCACTGGAAGAGTACCTCGGCGTCGATCGGCGAGACGTTGACGCACCCCGCGCTCGTCGGCTCGCCGAAGCGCTCGTGCCAGTAGGCCGCGTGGAGCGCGAACGGGGGATTGAAATACTGTGTATGCGGCACGTCGGCGATCCAGAATGTCCTGTTTTCGCCCTTCTCGGGGGACATGGTCGCCGCGCGGTCCTTGAACGTGACGTAATAGGTGCCGCGCGGCGTGGTGCTGTCCTTCACGGGATCGCGGCCCTTGACGGACACGCCGCCCGCGCCCGGGGACATCAGCGTCGCATACACGGGCGTGCGCCCCTCGTAAGCGACGAGGGTGCCCTGCGTGACGCGGACGTGGATCCATTTCTGCTTGTCGCCGACGCCGTTCGGCAGCTCGGCGCGCCGCTCGACCACGGTCGCGTCGGCCTCGGCGATGTAGACGGCCCCGCCGTCCGCGTGCTGGTCGCGGGTCTCGAGATAGGCGGCGCCGCCCTGCTCGACGCGCTTCCCCGTGAGCTGCACGAAGGAGCGCGCCGGGAATGCGCCGTCCGCGCCGGCGACGTCACCCGACGGGCCGAGGCGATAACGTGGCCGTGGCTGCTTGCGGATCCATGCAATGGGGAGCTTCACCTCGCCGCCGAGCCGGGTGCCGTGGAATGCGCTCGGGCGGAACGGGCGCACGCGGTCGGCGGGCACGAGCGTGAGATCGGCGGAGAGGAGCCAGGTGCGCCCCTCGGCCTCGAATGCGCGCGTGAACGAGAGCATGGATCCGAGCGGGATGTCCTGGCGCACGAGGCCAATGCGATCCGTATTGATGGGCTGATTGCCATCGAGAAAGGCGGGCAGGGGATCGGCCGCCGGGATGGGCTCGGCGGTGGCGAGGTCCTCGTGCGCGGAGAGCGACTTGGGCAGCCTCTGCCATTTTCCGGCGCGGCCGAACTTGGCCTCGAACCGGGCCTGCTCGGCGCGCGTGGGCACGCGGTTGTACATGGGCGCGCCGTTCGAGATGGCATAGCGGAACGGGAACGACCCGGGCCCGCCGCGCGTGGCGCCCGCGACCTCGACGAAGCGCGCCGCGGGCGAGAGCGTGGCCGTGCGATCGAGGCAGACGAACCCGCGCGGCTCGACGGGCACGAACCCGCCCGGGCAGCCAGGCCCGCGCACCGGCTCCGTCGAGCGGAGCGGCAGCGAATCGCCGTGGCGGACGTAGCCGAGGAAGATCCCTTTGGTGCTGGGTCTGGGCCAGATCCAGGTGACGTAGCCCTGGCTCGTGATCCGAGGCCGGCGATCCGGC
>CAYQYG010000109.1:0-21710 GCA_964421485.1 uncultured Polyangiaceae bacterium
GGCCTCCTTCTTCTTCTTCTTCTGCGGGATCTCCGTGTAGAGCTCGATCGCGGCGTTGGAGATCACCACCTTGTCGCGCTCCTTCACCTTGCAGCGGAAGAGGATGCGCGTGTCGGACTCCTTCCACATCTCGGTGATCAGGGTCTCGCCGGGGAAGACGCTGTCGGCGAAGCGGACCTTGATGCTCTTGAAGCGGCGCGGATCGCCGCCGGCGAAGGCCTTGAGCACGTGGCGGGCCGCGTAGCCGAACGTGCACAGGCCGTGCAGGATCGGGCGCGGGAAGCCGAACATCGTCGCGAAGCTCGGGTCGGCGTGCAGCGGGTTCCAGTCGCCGGAGAGGCGGTAGAGGAGCGCCTGGCTCTCGGCGATCCGGTCGGCCGCGACCGCGTCGGGGTCGCGCGCGGGGGGCACGTTCACCTCGGCGCTCGGGCCGCGCTCGCCGCCCCAGCCGCCGGCGCCGCGGATGATCGACGTGAACTCGTTGCGCACGAGCTCGTCGCCGTCCTCGTCGTAGGTGCGCACCTCGTTCATCACGACCGCGTGCTTGCCCTTGTCGAAGATGTCCTTGATCTTGACCTTGTGCGTGAGCTTCTGGGATGGCGGGAGCGGGCGCATCACCTCGAGGTATTGCTCGCCGTGCAGGAGGCGATCGAGGCCGTACTTGAGGCCGGGGGCGGTCTTGCCCTGCTTCGCCATGTTCATCATCGCGTTGAGCGCGGGGATGACGCCGAACGTGGGGAGCGCGAGGAAGCCGTCCCTGTGCATCTCGTAGACGAGCTGGAGGTCCTTGTCGTCGAGCGGGTCGGCGGCGGCGCCGACGCCGAGCGCGTAGATCGCGAGGTCGCGTTCGTCGTAGCTCGAGGTGAGCGTGGGGAACTCGAAGCCGAGCGCCTCGTCCACGTCGATGAGCTCGTTGCCGCCCCTGCTCGGGCCGGCCTGCACGTTGGTCATCACCGGGCCCATCGACTGCGCGATGTCGGCGGGGTGCGTGCTCCTGTCGAAGCTCGAGACCTGGCCCCAGCGATCGGCGAGCTGCTCGACCGTGACGGGGCGGCCGAGGCGGAACGTGTGGCCCTCGGCGCGCTCCCAGCGGAGCTTCGCGAAGAAGCCGCCGCCGACCTCGAAGAGGCCGCCGGTCTCCTTGCAGCCCTCGTGGCAGAGGTACGCGACGAGCGGGCTCACGTACTCGGGCTTGAGGGCGTCGATGAGCTCCTTGGGCAGCACGGTCTCGGTGAGGCGGGAGCCCGCGATCGGGGCGATCGTGTTGACGTGCACGTTGCGCTTCCGGCCCTCCAGCGCGAGCGTGTTCGAGAGGCCGAGCAGGCCGAGCTTCGCGGCGCTGTAGTTCGCCTGGCCGAAGTTGCCGTAGATGCCCGCGGCCGAGGCGGTCATGATCACGCGGCCGTAGCCCTGGTCGCGGAGGTGCGGCCACGCCGCGTGCGTGACGCGGAAGCTGCCGAGCACGTGGACGCGGTAGATGAGGTCCCAGTCGTCCTCGGTCATCTTGTGGAACGTCGTGTCACGCAGGATGCCCGCGTTGTTCACGACGATGTCGAGGCGGCCGAAATGATCGAGCGCGGCCTGCACGATCTTGCCGCCGTCCTCGACCGAGTCGTAGCTCGCGGCCGCCTCGCCGCCCGCCGCCTTGATCTCCTCGACGACCTTGTCGGCGGCGGCGGAGCTCCGCCCGCCGCCGTGCATGCTGCCGCCGAGGTCGTTGACGATCACCTTCGCCCCGCGGCTCCCGAGGAGCAGCGCGTGCGCCCGGCCGAGGCCGCCTCCGGCGCCCGTGATGATCGCGACCTTCCCGTCAAAACGCAGCTCCTTCGGCATGACTCCTCACGATGTGGATGTTTTGTGTGCGAATTAATCGGGCGGCCGGTCGCCGTCAACGGGAACGTGGGGCAGCCCGCACCCGTCGGTCTTTGTCCGGGCTTGCGCCCGCTCGGACCGGCCCAAGGTGCCCTCGCGGAAGGAGGACGGAACCATGGCGAAGGACGTCATCAGCGAGCTCAACGAGCTCATCAAGCTCGACCTCGGGGCGATCAAGGCATACGACCAGGCGATCGACGCGTGCGATCACCCGACGATCAAGGGGACCCTCGAGACGTTCAAGAAGGACCACGAGCGGCACGTGACCGATCTGTCGGCGCAGGTGGTCTCGCTCGGCGGCACGGTCGAGACGGAGCAGGGGCTCATGGGCAGGCTCATCGAGGGCTTCACCGCGGTCGCGAGCCGCGGCGACCAGAGCGCGCTGTTCGCGATGCGGGGCAACGAGGAGCTGACGAACAAGAGGTACTCGTCCGCGCTCGGGGAGGCCCTGCCCGAGGGGGTGCGGGCGGTCGTCGAGAAGAACTTCGAGGACGAGAAGCGCCACCTCGAATGGATCAAGGACGCGCTCGACAAGCACATCTGGGAGCGCAAGGCGGCGTGAGCCGATAGCGCGCGGCTACTCGAGGGAGCGCGTCTCGCCGACGTCCAGGATCCAGAGCGCGCGCTCGTCGAGGCCGCGCTCGATCCAGCCGGCGCGGGCGCGCTCGGGCGGCTCGCCGACGGGCTCGTCGGTGAGCTTGTACGTGCCCCAGTGCATGGCGACGAGGCGGCGCGCGCCGAGCAGGCGGCTCGCCTCGATCGCCTCCTCGGGGTTCATGTGCTGCGGCGCCATGAACCAGCGGGGCTCGTACGCGCCGATGGGCAGCATCGCCCAGTCGATGCCCCCCGCGCGCTCGCCGATGCGCGCGAGCTCCTCGAAGAACGCCGTGTCGCCCGAGTGGTACGCGGTGCCCTCCGGGGCGCGCAGGAGATAGCCGCCCCAGAGGGCGTCGTTCCTGTCCCACGGGTGCCGCATGGACCAGTGGCGCGACGGGACGAGCGTGATCTCGAGGTCCAGGACCCGGGTCGACTCCCACCAGTCGAGCTCGACGATGCGCTGGGCGCCCGCCTTCCCGAGGATCGCCCGGTGCCCGATCGGCGCGACGTAGACCGGCGCGGGGCCGAGCCGCGAGAGGGTCCAGGTGTCGAGGTGATCGCGGTGGTTGTGCGTGACGAGCACCGCGTCGATGGGCGGCAGCTCCGCGAGCGGGATGCCCGGGGGCGCGAGGCGCCTGAGCGGGCCCGGTCCGTCGCGCCAGATGGGATCGACGAGCACGCGGGCGCCGCCGAGCGAGAGCAGGAAGGACGCGTGGCCGATCCAGGTGAGCGACGGGGCGCCGCTCTGGACGAGGTCGCGATCGTACGGCCGCGTCGGGGTCCTGAAGCCGCCCGGATCCTTGCGGTTCTTGCCGGCGATCGCGTCCACGACCTTCCAGCGCAGCATGTCCTTGGGCCCGCGAGCCGGGGTGGTGGCGAGGTGATCGAAGCGCCCCATGGCGCGGAACGATAGCCTTTCCGCGCCGATCCGGGAGGGTTTCTGATATCCCGCTATCGATTATCCCGCTATTGCTCGCCGGCGCCGGCTTCGCCCTCGTCCTCCGCCTCCGGCAGATCGTCCAGATCTTTCCAGAGCGCGTCGAGATCCAGCGTCAATCCATCGCAGCCGGGCGGCGCGTGCACGCCCTCCGAGGCCGACAGGGCGACGGTGTATCGCCCGTCATCGCCGAGCTCGAAGATCTCCAGCCCGCGGACCTGGGGATCCAGGAGCCAGTAATAGCGCACTCCGAACCGGGCGTACTCGCCCAGCTTCTCGATGCGATCGCGGCGGGTGTCGCGCGGCCGCGGCGAGATGACCTCGATCACGGCGCTGGGCGGCCGCGTCACCATCGGGCTCCCCCGCGCCGGGAGCCGCGAGCCCGGGAGGTACATCGTGACGTCCGGTTTGCGGCCGCGCTGCTGCGCCTTCATCCCGAGCTTGAGCTCCGAGCCGAAGACGCGCCCGCCCCGCGCGGCGGCCCACGCGCCGAGCACGCGTATCAGCCACGCGACGACCGCCTCGTGCAGAACGCTCGGCACCTCTTCCTCCTCGATCCGACCGTCGACGAGCTCTCCCGGCTCGTCCTCGTCGAGGTCGGCCCAGGCGTCGAGCGTGACCGCCCCCGCCCCGCGCGCATCGAGAGCCAACCCTGTCGCCATGACCACAGGGTAGTCAAGCGGCGGCGCGCCGTCGAGCCCGGACGCGCCGGGGTCGACTGCCACCGGCGGTCGCGGGGAGGCGGCGAGGCGGGCGAGGCCGTCCGCGCGCAGCCATCACGTCTCCTCAGGTCGATCGTCGATTCTTTCTGACGTCGTACGGCGCCTGGACGAGCCGCAACTCGTGTGGATCCCGCTCGTGCTCGCCGTCGGTGCTCATCGCCGAGCTTCACCATTGCATCCCGCGCGCCGAAGAACAGAAACGCCTTGCCGCGCGCCTCGGCGGTGCTCTTCTCCAGGGCGGTCCCCTGGCAGGCGACGCCTATCTGGGCCTCCGGATATCCCAGCGCCAGCGCGCGCAGGGCCTCCATCGTCTCGCTCGCAGCGGTCGTCTTTCGCGTCATCGTGGCACCTCCCGGCTCGTCGCTCCGCGCTGCACCGTCGAGAGATGTCTCCGCAGGTGTGGACCTGCGTCAACGACGGCCCTGCGGGGTTACTCTCGGCGCCGACGTGCTCACGGTCGATGTCCCTGCAACGCGCGCTTCGCGCCTCGCGTCGGTCCTCGCGGCGCTGGCGATCATCCCGGCGGCTGCCTCCGCGGCGCCTGCTCCTGCGCCGCCGTCCCCGGCCGCGGCGCGGCTCGTCTACTTCCGCGGGGACGGCGCGGGGCGCTGCCCGCCGGAGCAAGTGCTGCGTGATGAAGTCGCGCGCCGGATCGGGTTCGACCCGTTCACGGCCGCCGCGGGAGACCGCCTCTCGGTCTCGCTCTCCCGCCGCGGCGATGGGTTCGTCGCGACGGCCGAGCTGCGCGATCCGGCGGGTGCGCTGCTCTTCGACGAGCGCCTGCGCGATCGCGACTGGCCGCGTCCTCTGGGCAAGTCCGCGCCTCTCGCTCGGCTTCGGCCTCGGCCTGGTCGCCACCTTCTGACGCCGAGCGCGCGCGTTGTGCGCGGGACGGGAAGACGAGCAGGACCTGTCCGGAATGCGTCCATGCGATCCGCATCGCTTGCCGCGCGCTTGCGACGGCGGTCACGCGTCGACTAGCGTGCGCTCCATGGTGCTCCCGAGAGGCGTGATCGGCGGCTGTCTCGTGCTCCTCCTAGGCGCGGCGGGCTGCGAGCAGGACGCGTACGTCTCCCACGTGGGGAGCGAGGGCGACACGTGCCCGGGGGAGTGCGTTCCGCTCGGGCCCCTCGGGTGGTCGGATCCGCTCCTCCTGTGGACCGGGCCGGTGCAGGAGGCGCCCGGGTGTCCCACGCGCGCCCCGGTGCCGGCGTACCAGGGCCACGCCGATCTCGTCGCGCCGGACGAGTGCGACCCGTGCGCGTGTGATCCGCCGACCGGATCGTGCGCGATGCCCACGGACCTGACCGCGTACGACAACGCCTCGTGCTGCGGGCCCGGCGAGCCGGGGTGCGGGCCCGGCGCGGCGGCGGTCTCCTTCGATGCGCCGAGTGCGGCTGCGGCGCGCCCGCCGGCAGCGAGTGCACCGTGTACATCACGACCTACGAGGACAGCGCGTGCACCGTGCCCATCGACGGCAGCCTGGCCAGCTCCAGCATGGAGCGGTGCTACGGCCTCTTCGCCAGCTCGGGCGTGGGCAGCAAGTCGGCCGACCCGCCCATCTTCCACCCCGGCGCGTGCGCGCCGACCGGCGGCGAGATCTCGGGCACCGCCGTGCCCGTCGAGCCCTTCACCTTCTGCTGCCTCCCGTGACGGAGGCCGCATCACCTTTCTGGGGAGCATGTCAAGACCTTTCACGCGAGCGTGCCTGGGAAAATTTTATCGGGGAGGCGGCGATTTTGGTTCCTGAACCGGGTTGTCACCGCACCTGATCGGTATGCCTCCCACCGACGGCGGACCTCCCGCCTCCCAGGACCCGCGCGCCCTCGTCGAGCAGCTCTATGCCGCGCACGCGGCGCGCATCCGGCGCCGCCTCCGCTGGCTCGGCGTGCCCGAGCACAGCCTCGACGACGCGGTCCAGCACGTCTTCCTGATCGCTTATCTGCTCCTCGCGGGCGGCGAGGGCCCGATCACCGTGCCTGGTCCATGGCTCTCGGAGATCGCGCGCAAGACCGCGCCGCGGTTCCGGCGCGCGGCGCCGGCGGAGGCCATCGAGGAGGCGCTCGATATGGTGGCCCCTGCCGCCGATCCGGAGGCGCGCGCCGGCGTCCGGGACCTGCTCTGCAAGCTCGCGCAGCGGATCGATCCCGACAAGCTCTCGATCCTCGTCGCGGTGCGGATCGAGGGATTGACCTGGGAGGAGGCGGCCAGGGAGCACGGCCTCTCGGTCCGGGGCGCGAGGAAGCGCGCCGACGAGGCGCTCGAGGAGCTCCGCCGCGAGCTGCGGCGCCGCGAGGCCGCCGCGAAGAGGCGGGGAATCGTCCGGGCGCCGCTGACCGTCGAGGCGCTCCTCGATGCGGAGCGGGCCGGCGCCGGCGCGGAGCACGCTGCAATCGATCCCGAGCCGCCCCGGCTCGATCTCGATCCCCATGAAGCCATCGGTGACCCGGCGCTCGCCCTCGATCACGGATCTCACCTCATCATGGCGCGATCGATTCTCTCCGGTGCGGGCGCGCGCGCGCCCGCGCGCACCGGAGGAGTCGACTGGCGCCGTCCTGCCCGGCTCCTCGGCCGCGCCGCTTTCCCCGCCGCGACCGCGTGCGCCGGCGTCGTCTGCGGGCTGCTCTTCCTGTCCCCTCGGGTGCAACCCGCCCTCGCGCTCCCGGCGTGGATCACCGCGGTCCCATCCGCGGCCGCCGCGCTCCCTGCCGGCGGCGCGCCGTCACCTGCCGTCGTGCCCGCGGCGGCGACCGCCGGGGAGCGCTCCGCGCGCGCACCATCTCACGCCTCCCGCGGCGCGATCGCCGCGGGGCCCGCGACCATTGCATTGCGCGCCCAGGCGCCCGCGCCGCGGAGCACGCTCCAGGAGGAGCAGCGGCTCATCGACGACGCCCGTTCCGCGATCGAGGCAGGTGATCTCCTCGCCGCCGCGGGCGCGCTCTCCGAGCACGCCCGCCGGTTCCCCGCCGGCCATTTCGCCCGGCGCCGCGCCGCGACGCTCGCGCGCCTGTGCGCGTCCCCCCAGGCCGCGACAGAGCGCCTCCCGGCCTGCGCGCGCGCCCCTGGAAGGCCGGGATAGCCATGCCACCGGTGCGCGCCCGACCCGGACGCCCGCGCCGATCTCCGGCGGCTGCATCACCGGCGGACTGGCCTCTGCGCTGCAGGGTGCCGGGCGAGCGACCAGACCCCCTCTGCCCAGGATGCCTTGCGGGACGGTAGCCGCCGCTGTACGGTAGCCGCCCGTCGCACCGTGGGCCCATATGAAGCTGATCCGCCTCGAAGCCACGAGCTACCGCAGCCTCAAGACCGTCGAGATGACGTTCGAGCCGCTGAACGTCCTCATCGGGACCAACGCCAGCGGGAAGAGCAATATCCTGGATGCTCTTCGCCTCCTCTCCGAGGGCATGCGTGCGAAGGATTTTGCGGAGAGCGTCGCGGAGCGCGGCGGCATCATCCACCTCGCCTGGAAGGGCGAAGAGGCGGATCAGATCCGACTGGTGACGCGGTACGAGCACGAGGGCAGGCGGTACGAGTGGACCGTGCGATTCCGCCGGCTGTCCGCCGGCTTCGCCGCCGCGGAGCGAGTCCAGGAGCTGCACGACGGCAGTCCACCAAGTCTATTGCTCGATGCCACGAGCGGCAAAGTGGAGTGGTGGTCGACGCAGGCGAAGGACAACAAGGTCAAGCTGGCGCTGGGGCCGACGGCGTGCGCGCTGGCCGCGGCGTGTGCCGACGAGTCGTTCCCGGGCAGGGCCGTGGGAGAGTTCCTCCAGCGCTGGGGGTTCTTCGATCCGAGCCCGCCGCTGCTCCGGCGCGCCTCGAACGCATCGGACGCGGAGCGCCTCGACCCGTACGGCAGGAACCTGGCGGCCCGTCTCTACGCGCTGCAGGAGGCGCCCGAGGGCAGCGCGGCCTTCAAGCGGATCGTGACGGCCACTCGCAGGGTGCTGGGCGTTCCTGACGAGATCAAGCTTCGCCTGTCAGAGTTCGACGGGCGAGTGTACTTCATGCAGAGCGAATCTGGTCTTGCCTACAATGTACATCAGATCGGCGCATCCAGCGGCACGCTCCGCATGCTGGCGCTCATGACCGCGCTGTTCGGCGAGACAAACACGAGCCTGGTGGGCATCGAGGAGCCGGAGAACCATGTCCACCCCGCGGCGCTGAAGGCGTTCGCCGAGTACCTCCGGGACGCCAGCGAGCGCGCTCAGATCGTCGTCACCACGCACTCGCCGCTCTTGCTCGACTGCCTGTCCAGGCCGAGGGAGGTAGCTATCGTCCGACGCACCCCTGATGGCACCAAGATCGAGCGCGAGAAGAACCCCGAAGCGGTCGACGAGGCCCTCGAGGCGTCCGGCTTCGGCCTCGGCGAATTCTACGAGACGAAGGGGTTCGGAGCCTGAGTCATGGGCAAGCGCGTGGTGATCATCGCGTCCGGAGAGACCGAGCGGCGCGCCCTCCCTCACCTGCTGAGCCACATGGCCGCCGAAGGGATCGATATCGTCTGGCCGATTCGCACCCCGCCGAGCGGCCGGATCACGGGCGAGATCGCCTACAAGATCATCGTCAGCGCGTGGCGGGAGCTGGAGTGGATCACGCCTCCTGACAAGTTCATCGTGCTCGTCGACGCCGACGGCAAGGATCCGGCGGCCGTCGTGGAAGCCATCAAGCAGCAGCTGGGCAAGACGGCGGCGGTCAATGTGCCGGCTACGGTCCTGGTGACCGCTGCCAAGTGGCACCTCGAGGCGTGGTTTTTTGCCGATCCAGCTGCCCTTCGGGCATACGTGGGTGGGAGCTTGGGCAGCGTCGATGCGTCCAAACCCGACGAGATCATCAATCCGAAGCTCTGCCTCAAGGGCCTCATCGACGAGACATACACGTCTCGCGTGGCCGAGGAGATCGCGCAGAGGCTCGATGCCGTCGAGGTGCGCGCGCGCAGCCCCAGCTTCGTCCGCTTCGAGGGCGCGGTGCGCAACGGGTCCGCGTCCTCGCCCGCAGCAGGATGACCGCTTCGAAAGCGAAGAGGGCAGCGCGCGCTTCGGCGCGCTCTCCCGCCACCTTGGCCGCCGGCGACCATTCTGGGAGCTCTTGCTCGGTCGATGGTTCGAGGAGGGATTGCTTGACCGCCAGCCAGAGTAGTCCGCTGCAGGAGGAGATCCTCTCGGCAAACAGGTGCGCCGGTCCGCACTCCTCGCGTCGGATAACATGGCGAGGTTCTCGCGTCGCGGCATCCTCCCTGCCGCCGGGGGAGGTCGCCGCGTTCCTGAGCGAAGGAAGCTCGTGACAGGAGGGCCCGGGCGGGGTTAGATGCGGCGGCCGCGGAGGGCCCGCTCGCCGCGGCCGGGAGGAGAACGCATGATCGTTTCCACGAAGGGGGCTGATCTGTTCTATTCGACGCGCGGGGAGGGGCCCGCGTGCCTCGTCCTGTGCAGCCTGGGCACGAGGTCACACGAGCGCCAGATGCCCGCGGCGCTGAGCGACCGGCTCGAGCTCGTGTTCGTCGACCTGCGAGGGAGCGGGCGATCGACCGGCGAGCCGGCCGACCTCACCTTCGACGTGCTCGCCGAGGACCTGGAGGCCGTCCGGAGCGCTCTCGGGGTCGAACGGATCGCGGTGCTGGGGCACTCGATCCTCGGGGCGCTCGCGATCGAATATGGCAGGCGCTGCCCCGGGAGCGTGTCGCACGTGATCGCGGTGGGGACGCCGCCGAGCGGCGACATGGCGCAGCTCTCGGCGCGGTCCGCGTCGTTCTTCGAGGAGGACGCGCCGGAGGATCGAAAGCAGGTCCTGCGCGACAACATGGCCAGCCTGCCTCCGGGCGCGTCCCCGGGCCAGGTCATGTTCGCGCAGACGCCCATGCGCTTCTTCGACGCGCGCTTCGACCCCGCTCCGCTGTTCGCCGAGGCGGAGCTCAGGCCGCAGTTCTTCGCGCACCTCCTGGGGACGCTCACGGCGGGGTGGGACGTCACCGCGGGCTCGAGCCCGCTCCGCGTGCCGATCTTCCTCGCCCTCGGGCGCCACGATTACACGGTGCCCCACGTGCTGTGGGACGGCGTCGCGTCCACGCTGCCCGGGCTGACGACGCAGATCTTCGAGCGGAGCGGCCACCAGCCGTTCTTCGAGGAGCCGGAACGATTCGCCGCGGCGCTCCTGGACTGGATGAGCGGCCGGCGCTGAGCATGGAGAAAGGTGCACATACCGTGATTGAAATCCCCAATGACGACTCGCCCGCCGAGGATGGAGCCAGAGAGGAGGGCAACATCGTGGTGACGATGACCGGCGGCATCAACGGGTTGCTGCCGACCTGCAGGCTGAGGGCCGAGGGCGTCGACACGATGGCCGCGAAGTCGCTGATCTTCTATGGCGCGGCATCCGGAACCGACATGGGATACAGGATCCACCCTCACTGCGACAGGGAGATCATGATCATGGCCGGCTATAGCTGCCGGTCGATCATGCTGCGCCTCGAGGCGAGCACGAACAGGTTCACGTTCTGGATCGAGCCGGCGGTGAAGGCCCAGGACGCGCAGGGGCTGGAGCTCAGGATCGTCAACTACACGGGGAACAAGAAGTATTACCGGAAGGGTTTCTTCCAGGTCCCGGCGAACAACCCGATCATGTATTACGATATCGTGCTGGGCTGATCTGCTCACGACGCGGAGCGAGCGCCCAGAGGGCGGCTGTCGACCTGTCTCGACAGGCGGGCGCGATCCGGATAGATATTTCTCAGAAATTTTTGTTCTCCCCATCTCCCCGCCTCCCTGTGAACCCTCTCCCCTCTCCGATCGCGTTCCGGTGATCCAGGGAGGAGCTCGGGGGACAGATCGGGCGGCGGGGCGGCCGCCTGGACCTCGGCGCCCGGCTGACGCCGGACGGCGGACTGGCAGATCTCTCGTCCGACGCGGTGGTAATATCCGGGTCCCCTTGTGTCAGACCTGGCTGGGCGGCATGAGCGGACAACCGAGGTTCGGCGCCGGCCGACATGCAGGCCGAGCGGAGGGGGGAGGGGGGCGGACGCGTGACGGACAATCCAGAAATGAAACGACGGGTGGAGGCTCCGGAGGAGGAGGCGGCGGCGCGGGCTCCTGCGGGCGCACAGGTTCGGGGAGAGCCGCGGGCTCCCCCGGCGGACGAGCGGAGCGCTCCGTCGCACGGGGGCGCTCCGGCGGGCGAGGAGAGCCGAGAGCGGCCCCGCGGCGCGTTGGTCGTGGGCATCGGGGCGTCCGCCGGCGGCCTGGAGGCGCTCGAGCGGCTCTTCTCCCATGTGCCTCCCGGCAGCAGGCTCGCCTACGTGGTCGTCCAGCACCTCGCGCCGCAGCACGCCAGCATGCTGGCGGAGCTCCTCGGGCGCCAGACCGGGATGCCGGTCGTCCAGGTCCAGAACGGCATGCGCCCCGAGGCCGACCACGTCTACGTGATCGCGCCCGGCACGCTGCTCGGGATCTCGGGCGAACGGTTCCAGGTGAGCGCCATCGATTCGGAGCGGCATGCGCCGATCGACATCTTTCTGCGCAGCCTCGCGGAGAATCTGGGGGAGCGCGCCGTCGGGGTCGTCCTCTCGGGCTCGGGCAGCGACGGCACCGACGGGCTGCGCGCGATCCAGCGGCGCGGCGGGCTGACGATCGCCCAGATCCCCGAGACCGCGGCGTACGACGCCATGCCGAGGAGCGCCGTCGAGGCCGGCGTGGTCATGCACGTGCTGGCGCCCGAGGCGATGCCGGCGAGGTTCCTGGAGCGCGCGGCGGATGTGGCGGCCGGGCGCGGCCGGATCGCCCCCGCAGGGCCGCCGCCCGGCGAGGCGGCCCCCTCGGACGAGGAGATCGCGGCGGCGCTCGAGCGGGTCTACGAGGTCATCCGGCGCTCCACGGGTCACGATTTCAGCCACTACAAGCGCGGGACGGTGCTCCGCCGCCTGCGCCGCCGCATCCAGATGCGCCAGCCCCCGTCGCTGGAGGAGTACCTCGCCTTCCTCGAGGCGGACGCCCAGGAGCCCGAGCTCCTGGCCAAGGATCTGCTCATCGGGGTCACCCAGTTCTTCCGCGACCGGGAGGCCTTCGACTATCTCGACCATCACGTCCTGCAGGTCATCCTGGCCCCGGGGCGCGCGGACGAGGGCGTGCGGATCTGGGTGCCCGGCTGCGCCTCGGGCGAGGAGGCCTACTCCATCGGGATCCTCGTCCGCGAGCACCTGGCGGGGCGGAGCCCCGCGCCGCCCGTCCAGATCTTCGCCACGGACATCGACGCCGACGCGATCGCCGAGGCGCGTCTGGGCCGCTACTCCGCCGAGATCGCCCAGCAGGTCCCGCCCGGGCGCCTCGCGCGCTTCTTCACGCGCGACGGCGGCTCCTACGTCGTCGCGAAGGAGGTGCGGGAGATGTGCGTCTTCTCCGAGCACAGCCTGATCCGCGACCCGCCGTTCCTCGCGCTCGACCTGATCTCCTGCCGCAACGTGCTCATCTACCTGGAGACCGAGCTGCAGAAGAAGCTCGTCCCGGTGTTCCACTACGCGCTCAAGCGCGGCGGCTATCTCTTCCTGGGGCCCTCGGAGGGCCTCGCGGGCTCTCCCGAGCTCTTCGAGACGGTGGACAAGCACTTCCGCGTCTTCCGGCGCGCCGAGCCGCTGGCGCGGCCGGCGGTCGAGTTCCCGCTCGCGAGCCACGCCGCGCCCCGCGTCCCGCGGCCGCTCTTGCCCGTCGCGGTGCCCCCGCGACCCCACGAGCAGGTCGTCAACACCGCGTTCGAGCGCCTCATGCTCCAGGAGTACACGCCGGCGGGCGCGGTCGTGAACGATCGGGGGGACGTCATCTGCGTCGTCAGGCTGACCGGCCGGTACCTGCAGCCGCCGGCGGGGGTCCTGACGACGAACATCCTCGACATCGCGCACGCCGGCCTGCGCATCGAGATCCGCACCGCGCTCCACGCCGCGGCGCGGAGCGGCAGGAGGGTGGTCCGCGACGACGTGAAGGTCGAGGTGGACGGGGCGCCGCGGCGGCTGCGGCTCACGGTGCGGCCGCTGCCGGGGATCAAGCACGAGGGCCTGTTCGCGGTGATCCTGCAGGAGCGGGCGGACGGCGCGGAGCTCGAGGCCGCGGAGCCCGCCGCGGCCGGCGCCGGGGGCGAGTCGGCGATAGAGCAGCTCGAGAGCGAGCTGCGCACCACGCGCGCCGACCTGCGCGCCACCATCGAGGAGCTCGAGTCCGCGAACGAGGAGCTCAAGTCCTCCAACGAGGAGCTGCTCTCGACGAACGAGGAGCTGCAGTCGTCGAACGAGGAGCTGCAGAGCTCCCAGGAGGAGCTGAAGTCGGTCAACGAGGAGCTGGCGACGGTCAACGCCGAGCTCGGCCGCAAGATCGACGAGGTCGGCCGGAGCAGCGACCTGCAGAACCTGCTCACCAGCACCGAGCTGGCCACGCTCTTCCTCGACGGCGAGCAGCGCGTCGCCAGGTTCACGCCCGCGGCGAAGGCGCTCTTCCGGCTCATCGAGGCCGACGTCGGCCGGCCGCTCCGCGATCTCGCGCCCCGGTTCAAGGGCCACGATCTCGCCGCCGACGTGGCTGAGGTCCTGCGCGCGCGGCGGCCGGTCGAGCAGGTGGTCGAGGCGGTCGACGGGCAGGCCTGGTACCTCCTGCGCGTCCTGCCGTACCGCACGGCCCAGGAGACGGTCGCCGGCGCGGTGGTCACGCTGGCGGACATCTCGCAGATCAAGCGCGCCGAGGAGGCGCTGCGGGAGAGCGAGGAGCGCTTCCGCGCGCTGACCGAGACCAGCTCGGAGGTGCTGTACCGCATGAGCCCGGACTGGAGCGAGATGCGCCAGCTCCACAGCCGGGGCTTCCTCACGGAGACGTCGGCGGCGAACCGCGACTGGCTGCGCGAGTACATCCCTCCCGACGATCAGCCGCGCGTCCTCTCGGCGATCCAGGAGGCGATCCGGGACAGGCGCGTCTTCGAGCTGGAGCACCGGGTCATCCGCGCGGACGGGACCGTGGGCTGGACGCTGTCGCGCGCCATTCCGCAGAAGGGTCCGGGCGGCGAGATCCTCGAATGGTTCGGCGCCGCGAGCGACGTGACCCGGCGGAAGCTCGCCGAGCTGGCGATCGAGGAGGCGAACGAGCGCCTGCGCGAGGCCGACCAGCACAAGAACGAGTTCCTCGCCATGCTGTCGCACGAGCTGCGCAACCCGCTCGCGCCCATCAGGAACAGCATCTACCTCCTCGAGCGCGCGGCGCCCGGCGGCGAGCAGGCCCGCCGCGCGCAGGCGGTGCTCGACCGCCAGGTCGGGCACCTGTCGCGCCTGATCGACGATCTGCTCGACGTCACGCGCATCTCGAGCGGCAAGGTCCGGCTGCAGCGCGAGGTCCTCGACCTCCGCGAGGTCGTCCGGCGCGCGGTCGAGGACCATCGCGGGGCCTTCGCCGAGGCCGGCGTCGAGCTGGAGATGCCGGCGGCCCCGGAGGAGGTCTGGGTGGACGGCGACGGGACGCGCCTCTCGCAGGTGATCGGCAACCTGCTCCAGAACGCGGTCAAGTTCACCCCGCGCGGCGGAGCGACGACCGTGCTCCTGGAGAAGGACGCGGATCGCGACCGGGCCGCCGTCCGCGTCCGGGACACGGGCCACGGGATCGCGCCGGAGATCCTGCCCCGCCTCTTCGAACCGTTCACCCAGGCGGACAGGACGCTCGAGCGCAGCAGGGGCGGCCTCGGCCTCGGGCTCGCCCTCGTGAAGGGCCTCGTCGAGATGCACGGCGGGTCGGTCAGCGCGTCGAGCGGCGGGCCCGACGACGGCGCGACGTTCACGATCTCGCTGCCGCTCGCGGCCGCCGGGCCGCGCGAGGCGGCGGAGCGGCCTCGCGCGGGCGCCGGGGGCGCGCCCCGCCGGCTGCTGGTCATCGAGGACAACCGCGACGCCGCCGACACGCTCCGCGAGGTGCTCGAGCTCATGGGGTACGAGGTGGCGGTCGCCTACGGCGGCCCCGAGGGCATCGATGCGGCGCGGGCCTTCGGGCCCGATGTGGTGTTCTGCGACATCGGGTTGCCCGGGATGGATGGCTACGACGTGGCGCGGGCGATGCGCGCGGACGAGGCGCTCCGCCGGGCCACGCTGGTCGCGCTGACCGGCTACGCGGGGCCCGAGGACGTGGCGAGGGCCGGAGCGGCCGGCTTCGACGCGCACCTCGCCAAGCCGCCCGCCATCGAGGCGATCGAGCGCGTGCTGCGGGGAGCCCCGGGCGCGCGGCCGTCGGGTTGAAGCGGGCGGCGGGTCAGCTCACGACGCGGAGCGAGCGGCCGACGAGGACCTCGTTGTGGCTGCCTGTCCGGTAGCCGCCGAGATCCAGGGTCACGTACCTGAATCCATGGCGCTTGCCGGCGGCGACGATGTCGGCGCGGATCGCGGGCTCGGCGGCGCGGGTGAGCTCGGCGAGGTCGAGCTCGATGCGGGCCAGGTCGCCGTGGTAGCGGACCCGGACCTGGCGGAAGCCGAGGCCCTTCAAGGCGGCCTCGAAGCCGCCGATCTGGGCGAGGCGCTCGCGGGTCACGCTCGTGCCGTAGGGGATGCGGCTCGACAGGCAGGCGGCCGCAGGCTTGTCCCAGATGGGGAGGCCCACACGGGCAGCGCCGGCGCGGACGTCGGCCTTGGTGAAGCCGAGCTCGACGAGGGGGCTCACGACGCCGGCCTCGCGGGCCGCGTCGAGGCCGGGGCGGTAGTCGCCGAGGTCGTCGGTGTTGGTGCCGTTCAGGATCGCGGCCAGGGACCACTCCTCGCGCTTCCGGGCGGCGATGCGGTAGAGCTCGCTCTTGCAATGGAAGCAGCGGTCGGGGGCGTTCTCGGCGTAGCGGGGGTCGTCGATCTCGTTCGACTCGACGAGGCGGTGGTCGGCGCCGATGAGGCGCGCGATCTCGATGGCCTCCTCCCTCTCGGCAGGGGCGAGGCTCGGGGAGACGGCGGTCATGCCGACGGCGCGAGGGCCCAGCTCGCGGTGGGCGACGGCGAGGACGAAGGCGCTGTCGACGCCGCCCGAGTAGCAGACCAGGACCGAGCCGAGCTGCCGGATGCGGGCGGCGACGGCCTCGAGCTTGTCCGACGGGGCAAAGGGGGTGGGCTCCGCCATGCCGACCCAGTACCACGCGGGCGCGTCGGGTTCACCACGAGTTACTTGCGGGGCGAGGCCCGGTTCTGACACGCTTAGCGGCCGATGGACCGGAAGAGGAAGCAAGGGCCCGGGGCGATCGGGGCGATCGCGATCGCGGCGGTGGCCGTCGCGTCGGCGTCGGGGGCGCTGGGCTGCTGGGACAACCGGCTGCCGCCGCGCGAGGTGCCGACCGAGGCGAAGGAGCGGGCGCTGCCGCGGTGGTACCCGGAGGCGCCCTGGTCCGAGAAGAGCGGGCAGACGCAGATCTTCATCGAGGGGAAGATCGTCTTCGACACGAACAAGGCGATCATCCGGCCGGGCTCGGAGAAGGTGCTGAAGACGGCGCTGCAGTTCCTGAACGAGCACCCGGAGGTGACGCGGTTCCGGATCGAGGGGCACACGGACGCGCGGGCGAGCGAGGAGCACAACATGGAGCTCAGCGCGCAGCGGGCGCTCTCGGTGGCGAACTGGCTCGTCGAGCAGGGGGTGGATCCGATCCGGCTGATCGCGGTGGGCTTCGGGGAGTCGCGGCCGCTCGGGCCGAACGAGCTGGAAGAGGGGCGGAGCGACAACCGGCGGACGGAGTTCCACGTGGCCGAGGTGAACGGGCGGCCGTACGGGGGGCCGGATCCGTACAACGGCGGGTACGCGATCGAGGTGCTGAGCCTCGAGGAGCGGAAGCGGCGCGCGGCGGAGGCCGCGAAGAAGCGGATGCCGCCGGCGCCGCCGCAGTACAAGGCGACGGGCGACGAGGTGAAGCAGGTGGAGCGCAAGCGGTCGAAGTCGCAGGACGACGACGCGGCGCCGCAGGGCGGGAAGCCCACGCCGGAGGGGAAGCCGACGGCAGGGCCGGAGAAGCCGGCGGGCGGGACGTAGCGCTCAGGGCCCGGTGTGCCGGGCGCGCGCGTCGGGCGTGCGGTAGGCGTCGAGCAGGTCGAGGGTCGCGGCGAGGGACGATCGGTACTCGAGCACGTTGCCCTTCGGGGTCGCGTACTCGAGGTAGAGGTTGTCGTCGGTGGACTCGATCGGGCCCGCGTCCTTCGCGATGTCGGCGACGAGGCGATCGAGGTCGGGGCCGGAGGCGACGAGCTCGTCGAGGAGGTCGACGAGGCGCTTGCCGGCGAGGGTGGCGCGCAGGGCAGGGCGGGCCTCGAGCGCGGCGAGGTGGGCCTCGGAGGCGATGAGGGGGTGGGCGCCGGCGACGAGGATGCCCTGCGCGCCGCCGACGAAGAGCGCGACGTGGGGGAAGACGGCGCGCATGGTGCGGATGACGGCGGCGAGCTCGCGGGGGCGGATGTGGTGGAGCTGGACCCACTGCTGGAGGACGCCGCCCTCGGTGAGGCGGGAGCGGGCGAGGGCGTAGAACTCGCGGCTGTAGAGGCTCGAGGCGCCGGCGAACCAGACGCTGGTGAGCTCGATGGTGATGAGGTCGTAGGGGTCCTTCGCGACGAGGAGCTCGTTGCGGCCGTCGTTGAGGGAGAGGCGGACGCGAGGGTCGTCGAGGGCGCCGAGGCTCGGGCCGGAGAAGAAGCGGCGGGAGGCGTCGACGATGGAGGGGGAGATCTCGGCGAGGTCGATGCGGTCGTAAGGATAGGCGGCGATGGTGCCGAGGGTGGTGCCGGTGCCGAGGCCGATGACGAGGGCGCGGCGGGGGTCGCGCACGAAGAGCGAGGGGAAGTGGGCGAAGCGGCGCTGGGCCGTCATCTCGGGGCCGTCGTCGCCCTGGAACTTGCCGTTCGTGTACATGGTGGTGACGCTGGCGAGGTGGGCGACGGTGGTGACGCCGCCGTGCACGTCCTCGCGGACGAAGTCGATGCGCTCGGGGCGAGGGCCCATGGCGAAGTAGACGTTGGCGCCGCTCGTGAGGCGGGCCATGTCCCAGGCCGGGAGGGCGAAGGCGAGGACGGCGGCCGCCGCGGCGACGGCGACGGCGCGGGCGCGGTCGGGAGCGTCGGCACGGCCCGAGGCGCGCGCGGCGAGGACGGAGGCGAGGGCGAAGGCGGCGGCGACGGCGCCGAGGGCGCGCTGGGAGCCGAGGGCCGGGAGGACGAGGTAGCCGGTGGCGATGGAGCCGGCGATGGTGCCGAGGGTGTTGGCAGCAGTGAGGCGGCCGACGCGCGCGGCGACGTCGGCGCGGGAGGCGATGCGCTGGAGGAGGAGGGGGAAGGTGGTGCCCATCCAGAGGGTGGGGAGGGCGAGGATGGCGAGCGCGGCGAGGGCGCGGCAGGCTTCGCGGCCCGCCCAGCTGTGGACGTGCTTGCCCGCGAAGGCGAAGAGGCGCGGGAGCTGGTCCCAGAGCGGCAGGGTGGCCGCAAGGGCGAGCGCGGAGGCGGCGAGGCCCCGCCAGAGGGCGCCCGGGCCGTGGCGGCGCGCGAGCCGAGGGGCGCGCGCGGCGCCCGCGGCGAGGCAGACGAGGAAGACCGCGAGCATGAGGCCGAAGGCATAGGCGCTGTTGCCGATGAGCAACGCGAGGAGGTGCGTCTCGACGACCTCGGCGGCGAAGACGAGGAAGCCGGAAGCCGCCGCGAGCGCGAGGAGGAAACGAGGATCCTCGGGCGCGGGCGCGGAAGCGGAACCGGAATCGGCAACGGGAGCGGGCGCGGAGGCGGAACCGGGATCGGACGCGGGAGCGGGAACGGGAGCGGGAGGGGACGCGGAGCCGGCCGCGGGCTCGGGGCCGCGGAGGGCGGCGGCGGCGGCGACGGCGCCGATGGTCAGGTTCGCGAGGGCAGCGGCGTGGAGGGTGCCGCGGACGCCGAGGGTGGGGAGGACCGCGTAGGCGCTCGCGACGGCGCCGAGGGCGCCGCCGGCGGTGTTGATGGCGTAGAGGGCGGCGAGGCGGCGGGGGGCGTGATCCGAGGCGGCGCCGGCGACGAGGCGCGAGAGGATCGGGAGGGTGGCGCCCATCGCGACGGTGGGGATCACGACGACCAGCGCGGTGAGGGCGGCGCGGGCGGCGGTGAGCGCGGCGAGGGAGTCGGGCGCGGCGCGGGCGACGGTGACGTAGGCCGAGGTCAGGGCCTCGAAGAGGAGCGGGGAGATCGCGCAGACGACGCCGACAGCGGCCTCGAGCGCGCCATAGGCGAGCAGGGGGCGGCGGAGGCGCGCGGCGTGGCGGCCGCCGAAATGCGCGCCGAGGGCGAGGCCGGCCATGAACGCGGCGAGCACGGTGCTGACCGCGTAGGCCGTGGCGCCGAAGACGTAGGCGAGCAGCTTGGAGAACGCGACCTCGTAGAGCAGGCCGGTGGCGCCGGAGACGAGGAACAGGGCGGCCACGAGCGGGAACCGGGGCTTCAGGGGCACGGTGGCGCACGCTAGCTCAAAAGCTCGCAAAAGCTCAGCGAGGACGGCGGCGAGGGCGAGGGGAGGCGAGGCGAGGGGCGAGGGGCGAGAGCGCGCACCGAAAGGCAGGTAAGCCGACCTTTCGTGATACCATCCGGCGCACGCCTCGCTGGACCTCATGACGCGCTGGCACTCCTCTCAGGCGCTCGGCGGCGCGCTCCTCGCGCGCGGAGGGGGCGGTGCGCGCGCGCGCGGGGCTCGGGGCGCAGGGGCGCGCGGATGAGCACGCCGGGCGCGATGATCGCGGGCAAGTTCCGGCTCGAGCGCGTCATCGGGCGCGGCGGGATGGGATCGGTGTGGCTCGCGCGGCACCTGCAGCTCGACATGCCGGTGGCGATCAAGTTCATGGACACGAGCGCGGCGAGCGCGCCCGACGCGCGGCAAAGGTTCGAGCGCGAGGCGCGCGCGGCGGCGCAGATCCGGTCGCCGCACGTGGTGCAGGTGCTCGACCACGGGCTCGACGAGGAGTCGCCGTACATCGTGATGGAGCTGCTCGAGGGCGAGGACCTCGGGGCGCGGCTGCGGCGGATCCCGAGGATGCCGCTCGCGGCGCTCGAGCCGATCCTGACCCAGGCGGCCAAGGGGCTCAGGCGGGCGCACGACCTCGGCATCATCCACCGCGACCTCAAGCCGAGCAACATCTTCATCGCGCGCGTGGACGAGGACGAGATCGTCAAGCTGCTCGACTTCGGCGTGGCGAAGCTCCGGTGGAGCGGCGAGCTCGGGGACATGACGCAGACCGGGACGCTGCTGGGATCGCCGAGCTACATGAGCCCGGAGCAGGCGCGGGGGCACCGGACGATCGATCACCGGAGCGATCTGTGGTCGCTGGCCACGATCGTGTTCCGGGCGGTGACGGGGGTGAAGCCGTTCGCGGGGGAATCCATCGGCGATCTGGTCATCAAGCTGTGCATCGATCCGCCGCCGGTGGCCTCGCAGATCCTGCCGGGGCTGCCGCCGGCGCTCGACGAGTTCTTCGCGCGGGCGTTCCAGCACGAGCCGGACAGGCGGTTCCAGAGCGCGCTGGAGCTCGCGTCGGCGTTCGCGGCGATCGCGCGCGCGACGGGGCCGGCCGACGCGGCGCTGCCGCCGGCGGCGCTGTCGCAGCGGCCCTCGCTGCCGCCGCCGTCGGTGTCGGAGGGCCTGTCGATCGACGTCGACGTGCAGGAGCTGTCGCGCGGGCGCGAGGCGCTCGCGGCGGACGAGGCGCGGCGGGCTGGGCCCGGCGCGACGAGCACGGGCAGCCTCGAGCAGACGGCGCCGCTGCAGGCCGATGCGGCGCCCTCGGTCGGGCGCGTCGAGGCGAACGTGGGGGAGCCGCCCGCGATGTCGGTGCGGCCGATGGTGCCTGCGTCGGTGCCGCGGCCCGTGATGGGCGCGCCCGCGCCCGCGCCGGTGTCGACGACGCCGCAGCCGATGTCGGGCGCATCCGCGCGCGCGCCGGTGTCGATGACGCCGCAGCCGATGTCGGGCGCGCCCGCGCCTGCGCCGGTGTCGATGACGCCGCAGCCGATGTCGGGCGCATTCGCGCCCGCGCCGGTGTCGATGACGCCGCAGCCGATGTCGGGCGCATCCGCGCCGGTCGAGCCGGCAGCGGCGCCGATGGGCGTGGAGGGGGCGCCGCACGTCGATCCGGTCGCGGCCTCGAGCCAGCGCGGCTACGAGCCGGACCTGTTGCACGCGCTGTCGGAGCCCGACGTGTCGCCGTACCTGGCCGGCGGGATCGGCGGGCCGGCGTACCCTCCGGCGCCGTACGAGGTGGGTGAGCGGCCCGCGAGCGAGCCGTCGCTGCCGAGCTTCCCGTACCCGAACGAGGCGATCGCGGGGCCTTCGCCGATCGGGCCGCACGACGCGGCGTACGGCGCGCCGATCGGGGCGAGCGCGCCTCCTGACTCGGTGACGCCGGCGGGCGGCGGCACGCTGGCGACGACGACGCGCACGCTGGGCTCGAGCTCGACGAGCGCGCGCCGGCTGATCGCGTGGGGCGCGATCGCGGCGGCGGTGACGGCGCTCCTGGTGGTGGTCGTGATCCTGGCCGCGGGCGGCGGGTCCGAGGGCCGCGGCGCCGCGCCTGCGGGCAGCGGGGCGGCGCCGGAGACGCCGCTGACCGCT
>CAYQYG010000110.1:0-4922 GCA_964421485.1 uncultured Polyangiaceae bacterium
CTCGCCGCCCCCCTCGCCGGCTGCGGCCCCACCTACGTGCGCGGCAACCAGGTCGAGGGCCTCGACGACAGCGCGATGGGCACGGGCATCGACAAGCGCGACATCGAGCAGCTCCTCCACGAGAACCTCAAGTCCCTGATGGAGTCCCCCGTCGCCAAGGGCTGGGCGCAGGACGGCTCGAGGCCCACGCTCGCGATCTACCCGCTCGCCAACGAGACCAGCGAGCACATCGACAGCCAGCTCCAGGCGCTGCTCTCCGACGTCGAGACGTTCATGGTGAACAGCCAGCTCGTCACGGTGGTGAGCGTCGAGCGCCAGCAGCAGATGATCGCCGAGCTCGAGAAGCAGCACGGCGGCGGCTTCGACCCGGCGCACGTGGCCGAGTACAACAGGCAGCTCGGCGCGAAGTACTACATCACGGGCAAGGTCTTCACCTCGGACGAGCGCGCCGAGGGCGAGCGCCGCGTGCAGTACTTCATGTTCATGCAGCTCATCGACGTCGCGACGAGCGCCGTCGTCTGGCAGAACAAGGCCGCGTTCACGAAGGCGCTCATCCACGAGTGATGGGCGCCGCGCGCACCTCGCCGCGCCGCGGCCTGCTCGCGCGGCTCCGCGCCGCCGCTCCGGCGGCCGCGCTGCTCCTCTGCCTTGGCCAGGCCGCGTGCGCCGGCCACGAGAGCCGCGTCGAGA
Organism: uncultured Polyangiaceae bacterium; assembly: GCA_964421485.1. Taxonomy (GTDB): domain Bacteria; phylum Myxococcota_A; class Polyangia; order Polyangiales; family Polyangiaceae; genus CAYQYG01. The sequence continues at coordinate 691 of CAYQYG010000110.1, forward strand.
CGGCCCTCTGGGCGCTCGACCGCGGCGCCCCCGCCGAGGCCGTGGCCGCGCTCAACGAGGAGATGGGGGTCCAGAGCGCCGACGACCTCCCGGCGCTCCAGGGCGACAACGCGCTGCTCCTGCTCGACCGCGCGAACATCCTCCTCGCGATGGACCGGTACAAGCAGAGCGCGCGCGATCTCGGCGCCGCCGACAAGTCGATCGACGTGCTCGACATGTCGCGCAACGCGGCCGACGACCTCGGCAAGTACCTCTTCTCGGACGACGCCGGCCCGTACAAGGCCCCCGCGTACGAGAAGCTCCTGATCAACACGATCAACCTGATGAACTACCTGGCGCTCGGCGACCTGACCGGGGCCCGGGTCGAGGCGCGGCGGCTCGCGGTCATGCAGAAGTACCTGCGGGATCACGAGGAGGAGACCGCGCTGCTCGGCCTCGGGAGCTACCTGGCCGGCTTCGCGTTCGAGAAGAGCCAGAAGGCCGCCGAGGCGCTGCTCTATTACGACGACGCGCTCAGGCACGCGCAGTACCCCTCGCTCCGCGATCCGCTGCGCGTGCTCACGCAGGGCCAGGCGAAGACGCCCGGGATCGCGGCGCTGATCGGCGACGCGGGCCCGCTGCCGCCCGTGAGCGAGACCGGCGAGGCCGAGCTGCTCGTCGCGGTCGGCTTTGGCCGGGTGCCGCAGAAGGTGCCCGAGCGCATCCCGATCGGCCTGGCGCTCACGCTCCTGGCCCATGACATCAGCCCCGCCGACCACGCGCGGGCGAACGCGCTGGCGGCCAAGGGCCTCGTGACGTGGATCAACTACCCCGCGCTCGCGCGCGGCAAGGGCGGCTATTCGATCCCGACGTTCGCGCTCGACGGCCGCGGCCAGGCCATGGAGGAGGCGCTCGACGTCGAGGCCGAGGTCCGCGAGGCCTGGAAGAAGAACGAGGGGACCGTGATCCTGGCGGCCGTGACCCGGACGATCGCCCGCGTGGTCGCCGGCGAGGTGGCGCAGGGCGCGACCGAGGCGCTCAGCGAGAGCGGGAGCCCGCTGGGTCTGCTGGTGGGGCTGGCGACGACGGCGACGCTGAGCGCGGCGGATACGCCGGATACGCGGGCGTGGACGACGCTGCCGGCCCGGATCGCGCTGGCGCGCCTCCGGGTGCCGGCGGGGACGCACGCGGTGACGCTGGGCGCGCGGGGGCGGGTGAAGCAGGCAAAGGTGACGCTGGCGCCGGGCGGGTGGGCGTTCGTGCCGATGATGGTGCTGCGGTAGGGACCAGCGCTACCGCTCGATGGGGCGGCGCGCCTGGTGGTACACGCGGAGGACCTGAAGGACCTTGCCGACCTTCCGGTAGTACAGCCGATACGAGGAGACCAGCCAGAGGCGAACCCGCTCGCCGCTCTACAGGGCGACCTCGCGTCCATCCACCCCTCCGCCTGCGAGCATCTTGATCGCCTCTTTGATGCGCGCGATCTCACGCTTGGCCGCGGCGGGGTTGTCCTGGGCAATGTAGCGGCGGATTTCGAGCAAATCTGCTCGCGCCTGAGGAGAGACCAGGATTCTCACGGAGTCCGGCCGCCGTCCTCCAGCTCGCCAAATACGTCGTCGAGCGGGATCCCTCGCCCCGCATCCAGATCCTCCAGCGCTTCCCGGATGCCCTGCTCCTCCTGGGCCGTCAGCGGCGAGCTCAGCGGCTCGACGACATAGCGCCCGGGCGGAAGCTCGCGCAGCTCCTCGGGAAGATGACTGCCATCCCAGTCGATGATGCGGAGTCCATGCGGCGAAGGTAGCGCATCCGTCGCGTTCCATCCATCCCTCTGCACCGCCGGCAGCACGCGCTCCGGTTGCTGGAGGGCCCCTCCGGTCGCTGGCAGCGATCACCGATGCTGGCCCGCCGGTCCCTCTGGGCGCAGCCGCGCGCCGGTGTTCACCTCGTCTCGACCGGCGCCGTGGCGTCCACGAAGCGGGCGGGTGAGCGTCCGTCCCGGATGATGGTGCTGCGCTCCCCCGAGCCGCGGGGCATCCCCGCCGGCCGGCCAATGGCCGGCCAATCGCCGGCCAGGCGGACACGATATTCACGTCGAGGACGCAAGCCCGCCGGCGACGCGATCCTCACGTTATCGTATACGCGCGAAATGACTTCATTGTTGATCCGTGGCGGAGAGGTCGCGCGGAGCTCGCCCCGCGGCACGCGCCCTGCATTGCGCCGGCCGCCGCCCGATGCTCGGACGGTCAACGTGATCCTGGTCACAAGGGGAATGGTATGAGCTCGAATCGTCTCTCACAGTCCGCTGCTGCTACGTCCTGGTGGGATGGAAGCAACGTCCACATCCGCGTGTACACGCTCGGATGGGACGGCAAGGTCCACGAGTCTTGCTGGGACAAGGACAGCTGGTACTCGGGCGCGCTCAGCGGCAAATTCTCGGCGATCTCCGCGCCGGGGCCGACGTCATGGTATGTCGGCGGTCAGGTCCACATCCGGGCCACGGCGCTCGGCGCCGAGAAGAAGACCCAGGAATATTGCTGGGACGGCGGCGGCAAGGGCTGGTATCTCGGCGCGCTCACCGACAAGCTCTCGGGCGTCTACGCGGCGACCTCGACCTCCTGGTGGGACGGGTCGAGGATTCATATCCGCGTCTACTCGCTCAACTCGAACGGCGTCGTCGAGGAGCTCTGCTGGGACGGGGACGGGTGGTACGCGGGCGCGCTGACGAACAGCAAGCTCTCGGCGCTGTCCACGCCGGCGGCGACCTCGTGGTGGGACGGGAGCCAGGTCCATATCCGCGTCTATGCCCAGAGCGCGGACAACAAGATCCAGGAGTACTGCTGGGACAAGGACCACTGGTATGTCGGGGCGCTGAACGGCAAGTACACGGCCCAGTCCGCGCCGGGCGCGACCTCCTGGCTCGGGGGCGGGCAGGTGCACATCCGTGTCTACACGCTGGGCGACGACAAGAAGGTGCAGGAGTACTGCTGGGACAAGGACCACTGGTACTCGGGCGCGCTCTCCAATCAGTATCAAGCGAGCTGCTCGCCCGGCGCCACCTCGTGGCTGGACGGGGGCGGGCAGGTCCACATCCGGGTCTACGGCACGACGCTGAGCGACGGCTACCAGGAGCTCTGCTGGGACAAGGACCACTGGTACGTGGGCGCCTTCAAGGGCACCTGATCGCTCCGCCGCCGGGCGCGCGGGCCCCTCGTGCCCCCCGGCGAGGGCGGCGCGCCCGCCGCGCGCGGCGCCGCCCGAACGAGCCCACCTCGTCCGGGGACCGCTGGCCGGGACGCCGTGGCACGAGCCGTGCGTGCCCGCGGCGAGGCGATCTCCCGAGCGCCGTGATTTTTGAGTCGAGGCTCAACTGCGCGCTTGTCTTCCAGGAATTCCTGAGCTACGGCTCCATATATGGCCCGAGGCCGACCCCCGATCATCACCGACGAGCGCATCCTCGAGGTCGCGTGCGACGTGTTCCTCGAGCGGGGGATCCGCGCCACCACGGCGGAGGTCGCCGAGCGCGCGGGGATCTCGGAGGCCACGGTGTTCCACCGCTTCAAGACGAAGGACGCGCTCTTCCGGCGGGCCATGCAGGGGGGGAAGCCCACCGAGCTGCCGCCCTTCCTGCGCAGGCTCGAGCAGCGCGCCGGCACCGTGGACGTGGCGGAGCTCCTCCAGGAGGTCGCGATGACCTTCATCGAGATCATGCGGTACCGGCTCCCGATGATGATGATGGCGTGGTCCAACCCGGACACCATGATCCGCGAGCTGCGCGACAACGGGCTGCCCATGCAGGCTCGCCGGGCGATCATCCGCTACTTCGAGGCGGAGCGCCGCCTCGGGCGGCTGCACACCGCGGCCCCGGAGGTCCTGGCCACCATGTTCTTCGGCAGCCTCCACGGCTACAGCATGCAGGAGATGCTCGATCCGAGATCGATGATGCCGGCGGAGGCCTTCGTCCGGGAGTTCGTGCGGCTGCTCCTCATCGCCGACGCCGACGAGCAACCGGCGTCCGGGGAGGCCGCGGTCCGATCGCGCCGGCGGGCGTCGCCGGGCGCGCGGCCACGCGAGCAGGCGGAGAAGCGAGCCAGGCAGGCCACGAAGAGGGCGGCCTCCGGGGGAGGCCGCAGTCAATAGAGCGAGGAGGAGGGCGAGACGGACGTGTTTTGCGCTGATTTTTTGAGTCGTGGATTAAAAATGCGTGTTCGGGGGGCCCCGTGCGGACCCTCCCGGCGCGCCGATTTTTTGAGTCG
>CAYQYG010000110.1:5022-21582 GCA_964421485.1 uncultured Polyangiaceae bacterium
CCCTCCCGGCGCGCCGATTTTTTGAGTCGCAGGTCAGAAATCCACACGTGCGCAGCGGCCCCGCTGCCTGGAATCGAGGAGAGCCGTGAGAGAACGCCCGAAGACGATCCGCCCCGCCACCGGCAAGCTCGCCGTCCTGCTCCCCGGCCTCGGCGCCGTGGCCACCACCTTCATCGCCGGCGTGCTCCTCGCCCGCAAGGGGCTCGCCAGGCCGATCGGCTCGCTCACGCAGATGGGCACCATCCGCCTCGGCAAGCGCACCGAGGACCGCGTCCCGCTCGTCCGCGAGGCATTCCCGCTGGCGTCGCTCGACGATCTCTTGTTCGGCGCCTGGGACATCTTCCCCGACGACGCCCTCGAGGTCGCGCGGCACTCGGAGGTGCTCGAGCCGCGGCACCTCGACCCAATCGCCGCGGAGCTCGCGCAGATCAAGCCGATGCGGGGCGCGTTCTATCCGACGTACGTGCGCCGCCTCAACGGCACGCACGTCAAGGAGGCCCGGTCCAAGGCGGAGATGGTCGAGCAGATCCGCGAGGACATCCGCGGGTTCATCCGCCGCCACGGCGCCGATCGCGCCGTGGCGATCTGGTGCGGCAGCACCGAGATCTACCTCGCCCCCGGCGCGGTGCACCGGAGCGTCGCGGCCTTCGAGGCGGGCCTCGCCGCGGACGATCCGGGCATCTCCAACTCCCAGCTCTACGCCTGGGCATGCCTCAAGGAGCGGGTCCCCTTCGCCAACGGGGCGCCCAACCTCGGCGTCGATTTCCCCGCCGCCTGGGAGCTCTCGCGGGAGATGGGCGTGCCCATCGCGGGCAAGGACTTCAAGACGGGGCAGACCCTGATGAAGACCATCCTCGCCCCGGGGCTCAAGGCGCGCAGCCTGGGGCTCACGGGGTGGTTCTCCACCAACATCCTCGGGAACCGCGACGGCGAGGTGCTCGACGATCCGAGCAGCTTCAAATCCAAGGAGGTCTCCAAGCTCGGCGTGCTCGAGCACATCCTCCAGCCCGATCGCTATCCGGACCTCTATGGCGAGATCTACCACAAGGTCCGCATCGAGTTCTATCCGCCGCGCGGCGACGCCAAGGAGGGCTGGGACAACCTCGATATCTTCGGGTGGCTCGGCTACCCGATGCAGATCAAGGTCAACTTCCTCTGCCGGGACTCCATCCTCGCCGCGCCGATCGTGCTCGATCTGGCGCTCCTGCTCGACCTGGCCGCGCGCGCGTCGATGCGCGGGACGCAGGAGTGGCTGAGCTTCTTCTTCAAGAGCCCGATGACGGCGCCGGAGCTCTACCCGGAGCACGACCTCTTCATCCAGTCGATGAAGCTCAAGAACACGCTGCGGTGGATGATCGGCGAGGAGCTCATCACCCACCTCGGCAACGAATACTACGACTGACCCACGGCCCGGGCGAGGTGACCGATGAAGCTGCGACCGACCGGCTATGGCAGCGCGTGGGCGTGGGCGTCCCTCGGGGTCGCGCCGCTCCTGCTCCTGCTCATCCACGCGACGCTGGGGCTCCGGCCCGAGCATCTCTTCTTCGTGGGGGCCTTCCTGGTCCTCGCCTGGGCCGGGCCGCGCGCGCGGCGCTTCTCGGCGATCGCCGCGCCGTTCGTGCTCACCGGGCTCGCCTATGATCACCTGCGCCTGTTCATCCACCTTCGCGGGGAGATCCACGTGGCGGATCTCCTCGAGGCCGAGCGCGCGCTCTTCGGCGTCAGCACGGGCGCAGGGGTGATGCCGCTCTCGGAGATCGTCGCGCGCGCGACGCACCCGGCGCTCGACGCGCTCACCGGGGCCGTCTACATCCTCTACCTGCTCCAGGTCTTCGCGATCGGCGCGTACCTGTACTTCCGCGACCAGGAGCGCATGGAGCGGCTGGCGTGGGGCTTCGCGGCCGCGAGCCTGCTCGGCTGGATCATCTGGATCGCCTGGCCGGCGGCGCCGCCCTGGTACGTCGATATCCACGGCGCAGGCCCCGCATTGCTCGACGCGCCCTCGAACCCCGCCGGCGGGGCGCGCTTCGACGCCCTGTTCGGGGTCCGCGTCTTCCACACCTTCTATGCCCGCAGCTCCAACGTGTTCGGGGCCATGCCCTCGCTGCACGTGGGCTACGCCATGCTGCCCGCGCTCGCCGCCTGGTCGCTGGGCGGCCGGCTGCGCGCGTTCACCGCCGGCTGGGCCGCGGTCATGGCGTTCTCCGCCGTGTACCTCCGGCACCATTACATCCTCGACGTCATCGCCGGCGCCGCGGTGGCCTTCGCCGCCGATCGCGCGGTCCTCGCCGCGCAGCGCGCGCGGCTCGATCCGGCGCCGCACCAGGGCGGCGCCTCCCCGGAGGTCCCGGTATGAGCGCGCTCCACGACTGGATCACGGGCAACCTCTCCGCCGCGATGCGCATCTGGACGGCGGCGGCGCCCGCGCTGCTCCTCGTCGCATACGCGCTGGTCGGCCTCGCCGCCTATGCGGTGCGCAACTGGGCCTGGGGCCGCTTCCACGACGAGGAGGCGGACGGCCGCGGGCTCGGCGGGCTGACCACCGCGCGGGCGCGCCATTTCTTCGCGTGGTTGATGCGGCCGCTCTGGCAGGGGCTCGCCGCCGCGGGGGTGCCGCCCAACGCGATCACCACGCTCGCGGTGGGCCTCGCGGCGGGCGCGGGGGTGGCCATCGCGGCGGGGCGCTTCGCGCTGGGCGGGTGGCTCTACGTCAGCGCGGGCGCGCTCGATTACCTGGACGGGCGGGTGGCCCGCGCCACCGGGCAGGCCTCGCCGAGCGGCGCCGCGCTCGACTCGGTGCTCGATCGCTACTGCGAGTCGGCCGTGCTGGTGGGCCTCGCCTGGTATTACCGCGCGGACTGGGTGCTCCTGCCCTGCCTGCTCGCGCTCACCGGGTCGCTCTTCGTCCCCTACGTGCGCGCCCGCGGCGAGGCGCTCGGCGCGCCCATGAGGGACGTGGGCTTCATGCAGCGCGCCGAGCGCATCCTCGTGCTCGGCCTCGCGGTCGCGCTCAGCCCCATCCTCGAGGCCATCGTCTCGCCGGAGGACCCGCGCCCGCCGCACTGGATCGCGGCCGCCGGCGTCACCCTCATCGCGCTCACCTCGCACGCGACGGCGGTCCAGCGGCTCGCCTTCCTGGTCCGCTCGCTGGGCGGCGGGCTGCCGCGCGACCACCGGCCGCTGCCACGCACGATCGCCGTGAGCGCGCTGGCCACGGCGCTGGACTTCGCGGTGGTGCAGCTGCTCGTGGTCGGGGCCGGCGCGCCGCCGCCGCTGGCCACGGGCGCGGGCTGCGTGGCGGGCGGGGTGCTCGCGTTCACGCTCTCGCGCGTCTGGGCCTTCGAGGCCACCGCTTGCCCGCCCGCCGGCCAGGCCGGGCGCTTCCTGTTCGTCTCCGGATCGAGCGCCGCCCTCAACGCCGGCGGCGTCGCCGTGCTCCTGCTCCTGCCTGCCATGGACGACCGCCTCGCCTGGGTCCTCACGCGCCTCGTCGTGTTCGCGACCTGGAACTACCCCCTGCTCCGCGATCACGTGTTCGCCGCGCCCGCGCTCATGGCCGCCGCGCCCCGCGCGAGCGGCGCGGTCGCCCTGAGCGGCCCGAAGGAGCGCGATGCCACCCGCGCCTGATCGCCGCATGGATCCGGCCCTCGCGCGCGTGCCCGCCGCCATCCGCGCGGCCCTCGCGCGCGTGGCGGTCGCCGCGTTCCGGCGCGCCGGCCTCGCGATCGCGCTGGTGGCCCTCGCCGCCGCGCTGGGCACCTGGTCCGCGGGCCGGCTCAAGATCGACCCCGACATCACCCAGCTCCTGCCGCCGAGCTACCCGAGCGTGCAGGGCGTCGAGGCGCTGCGGGCGCGCTTCGGCGGCGTGGGCTACGTGGTGCTGCTGGTCGAGGGCGGCGATCCGGCGGCGCGGCGGCGCTTCGCGGACGAGATCGCGCCCCGCCTCGAGCGGCTCGAGACGGTGCAGTACGTGGACCACCGCCTCCCGGTGGAGTTCTTCGAGGACCGCGCCCTCTATTTCGCGGACCGGCCTGACCTGGAGGCCCTCCGCGATCGCCTCGCCGCGCGCCAGCGCTGGGAGATCGAGCGCGCCTACCTCGACCTCGACGGCGAGCCGCCGCCCCCGGTCGACGTCGCGGACCTCGAGGCCAGGTACCGGAGGCGCGTCGAGGACACCGGCGGTGCGCGGCGCGCGCGGCGCGGGCCCTACCACGAGGACGAGACCGGCGAGACCCTGGCCGTCTTCGTCCGCCCCACCAGGCTGGCCTCGGACCTCACCTTCGCGAAGCAGGTGGTCGCCGACGTGGAGCGCGTGCTCCGCGAGGCGCGCCCCGCGGCCTACGCGCCCGACCTCCGGGTCGAGCTCACCGGCCGCTACCCGAAGCGGGTCGACATGCAGGCGCTGCTCTCGCGAGACCTCGCGCTCACCTCCGCGCTCGCGCTCGGGCTGGTCGTCGCCTACCTGGCCCTGCACTTCCGGCGCCTGCTCGCCATCGGCCTGGTGCTCGCGCCGCTCTACGCGGGCGTCGCGCTCGCCTACGGCGCCGCCGGCGCGCTCTTCGGGACCCTCAACATCCTCACCGCCTTCATCGGCGCCATCCTGGTCGGCATCGGCATCGACCACGGCATCCACCTCCTCGGCCGCTACGAGGAGGAGCGCCGCGCCGGCGCGGCCGAGGAGGAGGCGATCCGCCGCGCCTTCGGCGAGGCGGGCCGCGTCTCGCTCGCCGCGGCGCTGACCACCGCCGCCGCGTTCTGCTGCCTCACCTGGACCGACTTCCGCGCCTTCCGCGAGTTCGGCCTGCTCGCCGCGCTGGGCACGCTCCTCGTCCTGCTCGCCTACGTGGCGCTGCTCCCTGCGCTGCTCGGCGCGCTCGCGCGCCACGCGCCGCGCCTCGCCCCCGTGCGCGCGGGCGCCGCGCTCCCCGGCGTGCGCTGGATGCGCCGCGCGGCCCCGGCGCTCTTCTGGGGCCTCACCGCCGCGAGCGCCCTCGCGCTCACCCAGCTCCCCCGCGCCCGCTTCGACGCCGACTTCTCCCGCCTCGACGACGCCGACCTGCCCAGCTTCCGCCGCGACCGCGAGGTGAACGCGCTGCTCGGCCGCTCGCAGACCCCGCTGGTGGTGCTCGCCCGCAGCGAGGCCGAGGCGCGCGAGGTCTCCTCCGCCGTGCGCGCGCGCATGGACGCGCTCGGCCACGACGCCACCATCGGCCTGATCGCCACGCGCGCCGATCTGCTCCCGGTCGACCAGGAGGCGAAGCGCCCGCTCCTGCGCGAGATCGCGAGGATCGCCTCGCGGATCCGCCCGGAGGGCCTCGACGAGGGCGCGCGCGGCCGGCTCGAGCGCCTCCGGCGCATGGCCGCGGCCGAGCCCTTCGGCCCCGCCGATCTGCCGCCCGCGCTGCGCCACGCCTTCGAGCCCCGGCCCGGAGCCGGCCCCGCGCACTTCGTGCTGCTCTATCCGACGGTGAGCATGGGCGACGCCGCCGCGATCAAGCGGCTCGCCTCGCAGCTCCGCCGCGTCGCGCTGCCCTCGGGCGAGGCGGCCGCGGCCGCCGGCGAGTCGATGGTGCTCGCCGACGTGCTCGAGACGGTCGAGCGCGACGCCCCGCGCATCCTCGCGCTCACCGGCGCGCTCGTCCTGCTCGCGCTCTACCTCACCCTCGGCCGCCTCCGCCTCGCGCTGCTCGCGCTCGCGCCGGCCCTGCTGAGCCTCGCGGTGACGATCGCGCTGCTCCCTGTCCTCGGCTTGGAGCTCAACTATCTGAACATGATCGTCCTGCCGATCCTGCTCGGGATCGGCGTGGACGACGGCGCGCACCTGCTCGCGCGCGTGGACGCGGGCGAGCCGCTCGAGGAGGTATGGCAGCACACCGGATGGGACGTGACCGGCGCCATTCTCACCGACGGCTTCGGCTTCGGCGTGCTCGCGCTGGCCGCGCACCCCGGCCTGGCCAGCGTCGGCGAGGTGTCGCTGCTCGGCCTCGGCGTGAGCCTCGTCACCTGCGTGGTGCTGCTCCCGGCCGCGCTCGCCCTGCTCCAGACCTCGAAGGCCGCGCTCGCCCGCGCCGCCTCGCCCCGCCCCTGCGCCGCCGAGCGCCCCTCCGAGCCCACGGCGGCACCGGCCCCTCCCGCGAGCGAGGCCTGATCGTCACGAATCTTGAACCGAGCGCCGGCGCGGCGGGCGTATACGCCAGGTTCCAGGGTGGATACTCGAGTATCCACGTCGCGAGGTGAACCGCGCCCCTCGGCGCGGGCGGGCGCGCGCGGCACGGGGTTTGATTAGCTGCTCCTCCCAGTCGAAGCAGGAGCAAAGACGTGGCCATAACTACAGACAAGGGGTTCTGGAAGTCCGGACACATTCCGACGCTCTTCCTCGCGTTCCTCTACTTTGATGTGAGCTTCATGGTCTGGATGGTGAACGCGGCGATGGCGCCCTTCATCAGCCAGGAGTTCCAGCTCTCGGTCGAGCAGAAGGGCATGATGCTGGCGGTGCCGGTGTTCGCGGGATCGCTCCTGCGCATCCCGCTCGGCCTGCTCGCGGAGTACATCGGCCGCAAGCGCACCGCGCTCATCGCCATGGGCTTCACGATCGCCTCGATGCTCTACGGCTTCTTCTTCGTGCGCACCTACGCCGAGGTGCTCTTCATGGGCGGGCTGCTCGGCGTCTCCGGCGCGAGCTTCGCGGTCGCCCTGCCGCTCGGATCGGGCTGGTTCCCCCCGAAGTACCAGGGGCTCGCGATGGGCATCGCGGGCGCGGGCAACAGCGGGACGATCCTCGCAGGCCTCTTCGCCGCGCCCCTCGCGAGCAGCTACGGCTGGTCGAAGGTGTACGGCTTCTTCGCGATCCCGGTGCTGATGGTCATGATCGCCCTGTTCCTGTTCGCCAAGGAGCCGCCCGACAAGGTCGTGCGCAAGAGCTTCGTCGACTACGCCAAGATGCTCGCCGAGAAGGACGTCTGGATCTTCAACTTCCTCTATGCGGTCACGTTCGGCGGCTTCGTCGGCTTCTCGAGCTTCGTGCCGACGCTGATGGCCGACCAGTACCACCTCGACAAGGTGCACGCCGGGCAGTTCATGATCCTCGTCGGCTTCACCGCGAGCGCCGTGCGCGTGGTCGGCGGCTGGGTGTCGGATCGCTTCGGCGGGATCACCGCGCTGATCGGCATGTACCTGATCATCGCCGGCGGCGCGCTGCTCTCCAGCACGCTGCCCTCGCTGGCCTTGATGTTCGTCTTCCTCTTCGTGATGTCGACCGGCATGGGCGCGGGCAACGGCGCGGTGTTCCAGCTCCTTCCGCTCAGGTTCCCTCACGCGAAGGCGCTCGCCTCCGGCATCGTCGGAGAGTTCGGGGCGCTCGGCGGCGCGCTCATCCCCATCCTGATGGGCTTCTCGAAGCGCCGCACCGGCACCTTCGCGCTGGGGTTCGCCGTCTACGCGGCGACCGCGGGGATCGCGCTCGTGATCCTCCTCGTCGCGCGGCGCCGCTGGGTCGGCAAGTGGGTCGGCGCCGGTGGACGCGCCACGGTCGACCCGGCCGGGGCCTCGCCGCTCTCGCCTCCGGCGATGACCGCGTCGTCCTCCCAGGCGGCCGGCTGACGGCCGCGCTCCCGGCGCGCGATCACTCGACATCACTGCTGATCCTACGGAGGTCTCTCCCCATGAAGCGCTCGCTCTGTGCGATGACGTTCACCATCTCCGCGGCGCTCTGCGCCCACCCGGCCAGCGCGCAGACGCCGCCGGCCCCCGACGAGCCTCCGGCGGCGCCCGAGGCGGCGCCGGCCGCCAAGCCCCCGCCGCCTCCGTATTCGCTGCCCTGGCAGCTGCGCCCCGCGGCGGCCGCCAGCGTGATCCGGTCCGACACGGCGCTGGCCTTCTCCGAAGACGCCACGGGGAGCAGCCACACCGCGGTCGCCTCGATGCTGCTCGCCAGCTACAAGGTCGCCGACGGCCTCGCGCCCTTCATCCGGCTGGGCGTCGTGGGCGCGGCCGATGCGTTCTCTTTCGTCAACCCCGCCGCCGGCGCCACCTACGTCATCCCGCTCCCCGAAGGGTTCCGGCTCGCCCTGTTCCTGGGCCTGACCGCGCCCATCGGCATGGGCGGCGGCGACTCGCCCGATCCGGACGTGGCCGCGGCGACGAAGGCCGGCATCCTCGCGCGCTCGGCGATGGACAACGCGATGTACGCGGTCGACTACTTCACCGTGTTCCCCGGCGTCGACGTCGCCTGGGTGGCGCACGGCCTGACCCTCCAGGCCGAGGCGACGCTGCTCCAGCTCATCCGCGTCCGCGGCGCGGCGGTGCAGAAGGACTCGACGCGCACGAACTTCACGGCGGGCTTCCACGCCGGCTACTTCCTGATCCCGCAGCTGTCGCTCGGGGCCGAGATCCGGCACCAGCGCTGGCTCTCGACGCCGGCCGCGGTGGAGGCCGACCCGACGGGCGCGACGCGCGACAACACGACCTTCGCGGTCGGCCCGCGCGCCCATTTCAAGCTGGGCGAGTCGGTCTGGTTCCGCCCGGGCATCGCCTACGCCCGCGGCATCGACAAGCCGATGGCCGACCCCCTCGGGTACAACATCGTCCAGATCGACCTGCCGCTGCAGTTCTGAGGGCGGCGTCGCCTACGTCGCCTTGCGGGGGTCGGGGGGCGGCTCGGGCTCCTCCTCCGGGCCCGCGTCGACGCCGAGGCGCTTCAGGATCCGGTGCAGCGCCGCGCGCGTGATGCCCGCGCGGCGGGCGGCGGCGCTGACGTTGCCGCCGGAGTGGCTCATGAGCGTCTCGACGTAGCGCCGCTGGAAGCTCTCGATGGCGCGGCGCTTGGCCTCCTCGTACGCCAGGTCCTCCTCGCCCTCGGGCTGCCACTCGAGGTCGTCGTGCTCGAGCACGATGTCGGCGGGGCCGAGCTCGCCGTCGCGGCTGATGAGCGCTGCGCGCTCGATCACGTTCTGCAGCTCGCGCACGTTGCCCGGCCAGTCGTGCGAGATGAGGAGCCTCAGCGCGCGCGGCGACAGCCCCTTCGGCGGCTGCCCCGGGGGGGTGGCGCGCTCGAGGAACAGCTTCGCGAGCAGCCCGATGTCCTCGATCCGCTCGCGCAGCGGCGGGATCGAGATCCGCATCACGCTCAGCCGGTAATAGAGGTCGCGCCGGAGCGCGCCCTCGCGGACGAGCCGCCGGGGGTCCACGTTGGTCGCGGCGATGATGCGCACGTCGATGCGGACCGGCGTGGTCGATCCGAGCGGCAGCACCTCGCGCTCCTGGAGCACGCGCAGGAGCTTGCCCTGGAGGCCCGCCGGCATGCTCGAGACCTCGTCGATGAGCAGCGTGCCGCCGTTGGCCTCGAGGAACAGGCCCTTGTGGTCCCGGTCGGCGCCGGTGTAGGCGCCCCTCTTGCGGCCGAAGAGCTCGCCCTCGGCGAGGCCCTCGGGGATGGCGGCGGCGTTGAACGCGACGAAGGGCCCCGCGGCGCGCGGGCTCTCGGCGTGGATGGCCCTGGCGACGACCTCCTTGCCCGTCCCGCTCTCGCCGAAGATGAGGACCGTCGCGTTCGTCGGGGCGACGCGCCGGATGCCCTCGATGACGGGCAGCATGTGCGGGTCGCGCGTGCACAGGCCGTGGAGGCCGTACGCGCCCGCGACCTCGGCGCGCAGCCGCAGGAGCTCCTGCTCGTCCTGGATCTCCTTCAGGGCGCGGCCGGCGACGACCAGGAGCTCGTCGTTGTTGAACGGCTTGGTCAGGTAGTCGAACGCGCCCTGCTTCATCGCCGCCACCGCCGACTCGATCGTGCCGTAGGCGGTGAAGAGCACGACGCGCGTGCTGGGCCAGCGCTCGCGGATGCACTCGAGCAGCGACAGCCCGTCGCGCCCGGGCATCTTGATGTCCGACAGCACCAGATCGACCTGCCGCTGCTCGAGCGACTCGAGCGCCTCCTCGGCGCTGTGGGCGACGGCGATGTCGCCCGAGAGCTTCTTCAGGATGAGCGCGACGCCCCGCGCGAGGTCGCGCTTGTCGTCCACGACGAGGATGCGCGCGCCGCTCACACCTCCGCCTCCTCCCCGGTCCGGACGGCCTTCACCGCCGGCGCGCGGTCCGCCTCCAGGTCTCCCCCGCCGCCGGGCGCGGGCGTCGGATCGGCCTCGCCGCCCCCGTGCTCGTGGGTCGGGAGCGCCACCGTGAACGTGCTCCCGGCGCCCGGCGTGCTCCTGACCTCGATAGTGCCTCCGTGCGCCGCGACGATGTCGCGGGCGACGGTGAGGCCGAGCCCGGTCCCCTCGGGCTTGGTCGTGTGGAAGGCCGAGAAGATCCGCTCCAGCTCGTCGGGCGCGATGCCGCTGCCCTCGTCCTCGACCTCGATGCGAGCCCACCCGCCCTGCGCGGCGCCGCTCCCTCCTCCGCGATCGCCGCCGGTGGCGACCCGGAAGGTCACCCGGCCGCCGCGCGGCATGGCCTCGATGGCGTTGAGCCCGAGGTTGACGAGCACCTGCCTGAGCTGCTCCGGATCGCCGTAGACCACGGCCCCGAGCGCGCCCGCGGGGTCCTCGCACCGGAGGGTCGCGCCCTCGCTCTGGGCGTGGGGATCGAGGGTGCGCACCACGTCGCCCAGGATCTCGCCGAGGACCACGTGGCGCCGCTCGGGCGGGCGGCGGCGCGCGTACTCGAGCAGGTCGCGCAGGATCTTGGTGCAGAGGTTCGCGTTGCGCAGCACCGTCCCGAGGTGCTCGGCGAGCGGATCGTCGGGGCGGATCTCCGCCAGCGCGTGCTGGGTGAAGAGCGCGATCGCGCCGAGGGGGTTGTTGAGCTCGTGCGCGAGCCCCGCCGCCATCTTGCCCACGACCGACATGCGCTCCTCCTGCATCCGCCAGTTCTGGGCCTCGATGCGCTCCGTGACGTCGCGGGCCACCATCACGACGCCGCGCAGCGAGCCGCCCTCGTCGCACACGCGCGCGTAGCTCGCCTCGAACGTGCGGTCGCGCACGGTGAACAGCGGGTGCGGCTCGTTGGGCCCGGCGTTCGCGATGCTGGCGACCATCGTATCCCAGATGCCGGTCGGGTGGCAGGCGCGCACGTCGTCGCCGGGCGTCGTGCCCTCGTCCTGCGACCAGAAGCGCTGCGCGGTCCGGTTGCGCAGCCGGACGATGCCGTCGGGCGCGGCGTAGACGACCGCGTCGGCCATGCAGTCGATGATCGTCTGGAGGTTGCCCCGCTCGAGCTGGAGCTGGGCCTGGGCGCTGGTGATCGCGCTGGCCTGGCTGGACAGCTCCAAGGTCGCGCGCGCCAGCCGCAGGCGCTCGGCGTGCAGCGCGGCCACGAGGTCCGACACGATGAGCGCGCTGCCCATCACCATGATCGCCACCGCCAGCCCCGCGGCCGCGATCGGCGTCCACCCGGCAGGCGCCGCGCACGCGCCGGTCACGTCGTCGAGCAGGCACGCGGGCGGGAACACGCTCGCGGTCTCGAGGAGCGTGAGCGCGAGCACGAAGCCCGCGATCGCCGCGGCGACGCGCCGCGCGAGCCGCGGATCGAGCACGACGGCCGCGATGACCGCGTGGAACACGAAGAAGCCGGCGAACGGGTTCTGCACGCCCCCGGCGTGGTGGAGGAGCCAGCCGAGGATGAGCACGTCGCCGATGACCTGCGTGGCCAGCGCCGCCGGCGCGGCGAGCCGGCGCGCTCCGAGCGCGGCCAGCGCCGCGTTGAAGAGGAACAGGAGCAGCGCGCCCGCCCAGAGGCGCGGCGCCGCCGCGGGCTCGACGCGGGGAGCGACGAGCGTCGCGATCACGACCGTCGCGCCTGCGGCGAGCGCGGCGATCCAGCGCAGCCCGATGAGCCACGCCGCCAGCCGGGCGCGCAGCTCGACCCCCGGGGCGCCGCTCGAGACGGAGGCCTCGAGGGTGTTGCCGAGCGACGACACGGCGCGGCGGCGGATCAGGAAGGCGGTCGACGCCAGCAGCGCCAGGAGCGACGCCCCGACGCCCCGGACGAGGTGCGCGGCATGGAGGGCCTCGTACGGCAGATCGCGTAGCCAGAGCCGCTCGAGCAGCTCGTAGGACAGGAACACGGCCGCGCAAACGGCGCCGCCGACCAGCAAAGCTTGCGCGACGTCGCGCCTCCCGGACCGAGCCTCGGCGGCCAGCGCAGTCGCTACCACACTCTGCTCTTGCACATCCTCACCGGCCCCATACGTGCATCGATCGCGCGAGCCGGCGTGGAGCTGCAAGCGAGGTGCCGAGAGCTCCGCCGGAGAGCGACGCGCGCGCGGCGGTCAGTGGTGGACCGGGCCCTGGCAGCTCGGCGTGTAGCCGGCGTCGCACGCTTTCCGGCGGAGCTCCTGGGCGCGCCCGGGGCTCTCCTCGACGCCCTCGCCGCGCTCGTACAGGTTGGCGAGGTTGTGGCAGCCGACGGGCTCGCCGGCCTCGCACACCTTGCGGAAGAGCGCCGCGGCCGCGGCCGCGTCGCGGTCCACGCCGTCGCCGGCGAGGCGCAGCCGCGCGATCTCGTTGCAGCTCGCCAGGTCGCCGAGGGCGCAGCCCCGATCGTAGTCGCGCGCGGCCCCGGGCAGATCGCGCACGGCGCCCAGGGCGAGCTCGCGCATCCTCGCGCGCGCGCGGCAGGCGATGGCGACGGCGCCGGCGCACCCCTTGTCGAGGAGCGCCGCCGCGCGGCCGAAATCCTGCTCGACGACCTCGCCCTCCTGGAACATGAGGCCGAGGTGGGTGCAGGAGGGCGCGAAGCCGGCGCCGCAGCCGGCCTCCAGCAGCCGCCGGCCGCGCGCGCCGTCGCGGGGGCCGCCCACGCCGCTCCACAGCATCCCGCCGAGGTCCGCGCAGGCGGGCCGGTGCCCGGCGTCGCACGCCCGTTCGAAGAGCACGCGCACCAGGGGGAGATCGGGCGGCCCGGCCACGCCCTGCTGGAGCTTCACGGCCGCCTGCGCGCAGGCGTCCGCGGAGCCGGCCTCGCAGCCGCGCAGGAAGATCTCCGCGGCGACCTCGCGCTCGGCGGGCGCCGCGCCCGGGCCGTCGAGCGCCAGGCCGAGCACGAGGCAGGCATCGCCGTCCCCCCGCTTGCACGCGAGCGAGTACAGGGGGACGGCGGCGAGGCCGGGCGGGCGCGGCTCGATCTTGCCGAGCGCGAACCCCGCGTTCGCGCAGGCCTTGACCTCGCCCGCGTCGCACGCGCGGCGGAGGAGGTCGAAGGCCTCGGCCGGGTCGGCGGGCCCGCCCTGGCCTTGCAGCCGCATCCAGCCGAGCGCGGCGCAGCTCGCCGGATCGCCGCGGCGGCACTGGTCCGCGCACTCCGCCGCGTCGGCGCCGCGGCAGAGGTGGCGCGGCGCCGCGGACGGCAGCGCGCACCGCGCGCCGGCGAGCACGGTCCCCCCGGGGCACGCGATGGACGGCGCGGTGCGCGAGGCGTCCCAGGTGGGCGCCGGGCCGAGCGGCCGGAGGTGCAACCGGAGCGCGGTGGAGCCGCAGCGCTTGATCTCCGCGACGCTGACGAGCTCCTCGGAGAAGCAGGTCGGCGGGGGCAGCGGAGGGGGGCCGACCACGCCGAGATCGACGGAGTGGACGAAGTGGGTCGCGCCGTCGCACGCGCCCTCGAGGTCGCCGCGCTCGACCCCGGCCCGGGCCGCCACGAGCTGGCCGCCGACGGCGAACGAGAACGAGACCGGCGCGGGCGGGGGCTCGTGGCCGGGCTCGCCGGGCGCGTTGATCTGCACGTCGAGCGGCGTCGCGAGCGTGACCGTGGCGTGGCGGACCGGGACGCCGATCATGCTGTACTGGCCCGGCGCGTGGCACGCGGGGAGCAGGCGCACGCCGCGGCAGTCGTAGGAGACGATCACCAGCCCGCGCTTGAGGGCGTCGGGGAGGTCGTGCTGCAGCGTGGTCGAGAACGAGAGCACGAAGGGGCTCGCGGCCCCGTCGATCGCGCAGCCGACGCCCGCCGCGGCGTCCCACTGCGTCCGCGGCGCCTCACCCTGAGCGCCGCCGCACCCCGCGGCCAGCGCGCCCGCCAGCGCCGCCGCGGCCCCGCGCCGCGCCGCCCGCGGCCTGTGCCCGCACCCCTTCATGGCCCGGTGATCTGGAATGACTCGAAGAAGCGCCGGGCCCCCTCGTCGTCGGTGCCCTCGATCCGGTTCGCCGCCAGCGCGGTGATGTACATCCGCCCCTCCGTGACGAATATCCGCATCCGGAGCAAGACGTTCTTGCTGTCCCGGAAGAGGACCTCGCGCCCGACCACGCCGTCCGTGTCGGCGGACCGGAGCTTGAGGATCGCCCCGTCCTGCCTGTCGGCGAGGGCGCTGATGCCGGCCTCGATCGACTGCTCGACGAGGGCCGGATCCGCCGACGGGAGCTCGCTCGACGCGAGGAAGTACGCGCGCGAGGCCGCGCCCCCGAGCACGAACACGCTGACGGGCACCGCCACGCCTCCGATCGTCTTCGTCAGCGCAGTCCTGCTCGCCGGCGCGGGCACGGCCACCGTGTAGCGCCCCTCCGCCGAGGCGTGGATGCGCCAGGGGACGTCGACCTCGAACGACTCGAAGAACCCCTCCGCCCGATCCGGATCCAGGGCGCCGGCCGGGCCCTCGACCTGCGCGAGGTAGACCTCCTCGCCGACGACCAGCGCGCGCGCGACGACCTGGCGCTGCCCGTCCAGCATGCCCTCGATCGCCTCGCCGGCGAAGCCGTCGCGCTCGAACGGCCGCCGCGCGTCGACGCGCTGCCAGGAGGCGGTGATCGCGTCGAGCAGCGCGGGGCCGTCGCGCTCCACGCGGGCGACGCGCGCGGCGAGGTAGACCTCCCGGGTCCCGGCGGGCGCCGATCTCAGCGCCCGGACGCGGCGCCCGTCCAGGACCCAGCGCACCGGCTCCGGCTCGCCTGGCATGCACGCGCTGATGCCGTCCGCGGGCAGCGAGGCGCTCTGACAAACCGGCGCCGCGGGCGGCCGGGGCGCCTGGACCTGGACGGGTGTGGCTGGCGGCGGCTGGGCCGAGGCGCACGCGGCCAGGGCCAGCCCGAGCAGGGCGGGAACGGCTCGCCTCACGGGCCCTTCCTCCGCGGCGGGGCCTTGCCGGCCGGCGGGGCCGCGGCCGGGCCGCCTGCCCGGACCAGCGTCACCGGCCCGAGACCCAGCTTCTCGAGCTCGGGCCTGGCGGAGGCCACGTCGCCGAGCGCGACCACCCGCGCCTCGCCCTTCACGAGCTGCGCGGCGGCGATCCGGTCGACCTCCGCCTGCGAGGTGGAGAGCGTCGTCTGGTAGATCCGCGACCAGTAGTCCGGAGCGAGGCCGAGCGCGTCGAGGTACGACAGGCGCCTCGCTGCCTCCAGGTTGCTCGCGAACAGGCCCTCCTGCCAGCGCAGCTCCTGGATCCTGCTGCGCTCGATGCTGCTCGCCCCATCCCTGCCCAGCGCGGCGATCGCGTCGACGATCGCCCGCGCGGCGGGCGCGAGGTCCTCCGCCTGCACCTCGACCGAGACCACCATCAAGCTCGCCTCGGCGCGCGAGAGGAACCGGGTCCTCCCGTCCCTCCACGACCCCTTGATCTCCCGCCGGAGCGAGCTCATCGCCGCGGCGTCGACCTGGCCGACGAGGAAGCGCTCGCCGGCGAGGTCCGCGGTCGACCCGGGCGCGGGCCAGGGCAGCACGACGGCGAGCGCGGCCTTCCGGTCCGCGGGCTCCTCCACGAGCACCACCCCGCGGGCGAGCGGGAGCGGCTTCGCGGCGCGCGCGGCCCTCCTCTCGGCGAGCGTGAGCGGGCTCGCGGCGCGCGCGGGCCGGCCGGCCGGCTGCTTCCACGCCCCCACGGTGCGGTCCACGACGCCGTTGAGCAGGGCCGAGGTCACGTCTCCCACGACGCAGACCGCGAGCCCCGCGGGGGTCACCTCGCGCGCGTGGTACCGCGAGAGATCGGCGAGCCGCACCGCGTCCACGTCGGCCGCGGAGGCGCGGGGCTCCGCGTACCTGTGCCTCGCCGGGTAGAGGCGGACTTCGATCTCGTCGAGCAGCCGATCGGTGGCCCGCGGACTGGCCTCGTCGCGGAGCGACCGCTTGAGCGCCGCGCGCCGCTCCTCGAGCCCCGCCTCCGTGAGCGCGGGCTCCGCGATCGTCGAGAGGACCTTGCCGAGCGCCTCCTCGAACGCCGGCGCCGCGGCGACGAGCTCGATGTGGAGGGCGTCCTCGCTGGCGTACGCGCTGCTCTGGACGCCCAGCGATTCGAGCTCCTCGAGCAGGGCCCGGCCGCCCTTTGCCGGCGCGGCGCGGAGGAGCATCTGCGCGAGCAGGGTGGCCGCGCCGGGGCTCGGCTCGCGTTCCTGGCGGCGCACGACGAAGCGGGCCGCGACGAGCAGGCTATCGCGGCGCTGGAGGAGCGTCGTGCGCACACCGTTCGCCAGGCGCGATGCGATGGGCACCCTCGGGGGCTGACCCGACGCGCCGATCGCGAGCGGCGGCCTGTACCACTCGGCGCCGTCGGCCGTCACGGCCGGGTCCGCGACCGCCTCCGCGGCCGCGGCCGCGGGCGGCGCCTCCGGGGCGGGGCGGGCGGCGGGCGCGGCGGGGCGCAGG
>CAYQYG010000111.1:0-13344 GCA_964421485.1 uncultured Polyangiaceae bacterium
GAGGTGAGGGCCCCCTCGGTCCCGGGGGCCGGCGTGGTCGCCCGGCACTGCGCTGCAACCTGGGACGAACTGCGGGGACGCAGTAATAGCTTGCCCGGGGCCCTGCGATCGCTCTCCCGCGCCTCCGGAGGATCGTCTCCGCGCTCACTCGTGCCGCAGGGCATCGATCGGGTTCAGGCCGGCCGCCCTGCGCGCCGGGAAGAATCCGAAGAACACGCCGATCGCGGCCGAGAAGAGGAAGGACAGGAGGTTGATCCCGGAGTCGAACAGGTAGGGCACGTCCATCACCCGGGCCAGCGCGATCGAGGCGCCCGTGGCGACGGCGATCCCGATCAGACCGCCGAGGCTCGACAGCACCATCGCCTCGATGAGGAACTGCAGCAGCACCTCCCGCTCCAGCGCCCCGATCGCGAGGCGGATCCCGATCTCGCGCGTGCGCTCGGTCACCGAGACCAGCATGATGTTCATGATGCCGATACCGCCCACCAGCAGGCTCACCGCCGCCACCGCGCCGAGCAGCATCGTCAGGATCCTCGTGGTGCTGGTCAGCGCCTCGGCGATCTGCCGCGTATCCATCACCCGGAAATCGGCCTCCTCGTTCTCGGCGATCTTCCGCCGCTCGCGCAGGAGCAACGTGAGCTGATCCTTCACCCCGTCGATGGAAGCGCCCTCCTTCACCGAGACGATCAGCCGGCCGATGTCCTGGCTGCCGGTCAGGCGGCGCTGCACGGTGCGCAGCGGCATCACCACGATATCGTCCTGGTCCGATCCCATGGCCGACTGGCCCTTGGCCTTGAGCAGCCCGATCACCTCGCAGGAGAACCCCTTGATGCGGATCTCGCTGCCCACCGGGCTCTGCCGCCCGAACAGCTTGTCGCGCACCGTCTCGCCGATCACGCACGCCGCCTTGCCTGCCCGCTCCTCGGCCTCGTTGAAGCTGCGGCCGGCGGCGAGCTCCCAGTTGCCCGCCCGGAAGTATTCATTGCTGGTGCCGTAGACCACGGTGGACCAGTTGCGGGCCTGATAGACCGCCGTCGCCGTCCTGTTCACCACCGGCGCGACCTCACCGGCGCCGGGGATCTGGTTGCGGATGGCCTCGACGTCGGCGCCCTTGAAGCTGGGCGCCCCCTCGGAGCCGGGGCCGAAGCGCTGGCCCGGGATCGCCATCAGCTGATTGGTCCCCATGCTGGCGATCTGGTCGGACACGGCCTTCGTGGCCCCGCGGCCGAGGGTGACCATCGTGATCACCGCGCCCACGCCGATGACGACGCCGAGCACGGTGAGGAAAGAGCGCATCAGGTTGCGCCGGATCGTGCGCAGCGCGAGCAGCAGCGTGCTCCACAGCATCAGGCGACCTCCCCGGTGCGGCGGTCGCTGTCCACCTGCCCGTCGACGAAATGGACGATCCGCCTGGCATACGCCGCCATGTCGGGCTCGTGGGTGACCATCAGGACGGTGATCCCCTGCTCGCGGTTGAACGCGGTGATCAGATCCATGATCTCCCGGCTGGCGTGCGTGTCGAGGTTGCCGGTGGGCTCGTCGGCCAGGAGCACGGCAGGCCGGGTGACGATGGCGCGGGCAATGGCGACGCGCTGCTGCTGGCCGCCGGACAGCTCGGCCGGGTGATGGTGCTCCCAGCCCCGCAGGCCGACCTGCTCCAGCGCGGCGCGCGCCGCGGCGCGGCGGGCGGCGGCGGCCTCGCGGCGGTAGATCAGCGGCAGCTCGACGTTCTCCAGCGCGGTGGTGCGCGCCAGCAGGTTGAAGCCCTGGAACACGAAGCCGAGGTAATGCCGCCGGAGGAGGGCGCGCTGATCGCGCGCCAGGCGCTCGACGCGCACGCCCTGGAATTCGAAGCTGCCGCTGGTCGGCGTGTCGAGGCAGCCCAGGATGTTCATCGCGGTGGATTTGCCCGAGCCGCTGGGGCCCATGATGGCGACGAATTCGCCGGGCTCGATGGCGAGATCGACGCCCTTCAGCGCCTGGAAAGCCGCCTGCCCGCGACCGTAGGTCTTCGTGACGCCGGACAGCCGGATGAGGGCTCCACCGGTCGCTGCATCATTCATGGCGACGCCCCCAGCGCCTCGGTGATCACCTGCGTCCCGGGCTCGAGCGATCCACCGGCGATCTCGGTCATCTGCCCATCGGTGGCGCCGGTCTGGACCTCGATCGGCACGGCCTGGCCGTCGCGCGGCACCCAGACCCGCGGCGCGGCGTCGCCGGCGGGCCTCTGCGCCCTCGGCGCCTGCCTCGGAGGCCGCGGCATCAACCTCTGCACCAGACCGCCGCTCGGCCTCCTCTGCGCGGCGCCTGCCTCCGGCGGGACGAAGCGCAGCGCGGCGTTCGGCACGAGCAGCACGTCCTCGCGCGTCAGGGTGGTGATCTCGGCAGTGCCGGTCATGCCGGGACGCAAGCTGAGGTCCTCGTTCCCCACCTCGAGCACGGCGGGATAGGACACCACCCCGTCCTTGACCTGGGAGCCATAGCCGACGCGGGTGATGACGGCGGCGTACCGGCGGCCGGGCCACGCGTCGACGGTGAACGTCGCATGCTGGCCCACCTTCACCTGGCCGACGTCGGCCTCGTCCACGTCGACCTGCAGCTCCATCTTGGTCAGGTCCTCGGCCAGCGTGAACAGCACCGGCGCCTGGAACGTGGCGGCGACCGTCTGGCCCGGCTCCACCGTGCGCGTCAGCACCACGCCGTCGATCGGCGAACGAATGCTGGCCTTCTCGAGGTTGGTCTCGTCCGACTGCAGGTTGGCCCGCGCCTGGGTGACGTTCGCGCGAGCGCTGGCCTCGTTGGCCTCGGCGCGCTTCAGGTTCGCCTCGGCGGTATCCATCTCGACCTTGGAGGGCACCCTGCCGCCGGACAGCTCCGCGACTTGCCGGAAGCGCGCCAGCGCGGCGCGCGCCTCCGCCACCGTGGCCTGCGCCTGCAGCACCTGCGCCTCGGCCGCGGCCAGGCTGGCGCGCGACTTCGCCACTGCGTCCTCTAGCTTGGAGGCGTCGAGGCGGGCCAGCACCTGGCCCTTCTTCACCCGATCGTTCTCGTCCACCAGCACCTCGGTGACGATGCCGGACAGCTCGCTGCCCACCTCGACCTTGTTCGTCGGCTGCAGGTTGCCGGTCGCGGACACCTTCACCACCAGCGTGCCCATCGTGGCCGGCTCGGTCCTGTAGCGCGGCATGGACGCCTCCTGGCCGGAGCGAATGACGATCAGCAGGGCCACGCCTGCGATCACGATCAGGGCGACGGCCAGCCAGAGCCACCGCGAGAGCGGCCCGGCGGACCTGGCTTCGAGGAGCTCCTTCAGGGCGGCGCCCTGGTCGGCCTTCGGAGGGGTGGGGGACTTCATCGGGCGTCCTCGCCGGCCGGGCGGGGCTCGGCCTCCGGCGACCAGCCGCCGCCCAGCGCCTTGTACAGACGGATGAGCGCCAGCACCTCGTCGGCGCGGGCGCTCGCGAGGCTGTCTTCCAGCGACAGCACGGTGCGCTCGGTGTCGAGCACCGACTGGAAATCGATCACGCCGGCGCCGTAGCGCAGCCGCGCGAGCACCGCCGCGTTGCGCGCCGCCAGGGCGGCGCGCGCCAGGGCCTCGCCGCGCTCGCGGCTCCGGGCGAGCGCCACCAGCGCGTCTTCCACCTCCTGCAACGCGGCGAGCACGGTCTGCTCGTACGCCACCCGCGCCTGCTCGCGGACCGCGTCCTGTATTTGCACCTGGCCGCGCAGGCGGCCGGCGTTGAAGATCGGCGCGGTGATCCCGGCGAGCAGCGAATAGAAGGCGCCGCCGCCGCCGCCGAGCGCGCCCTGCAGCAGCGCCTCGATGCCTATCGAGCCCGAGAGCTCGAAGGAGGGATACAGCGCGGCCTGGGCCACGCCCACGCGGGCGGTCTCTGCCGCCAGCTTGCGCTCGGCGGCGCGCACGTCGGGGCGCCGGCGCAGGGCGGCGGCCGGAATGCCGACGGCGACCTGGAATGGCACGGCGGGCAGGCCGCCGCCTGCGGCGAGGCGCGCATGCAGCGTCCCCGGTGCCTTGCCCAGCAGGATGTCCAGGCGGTGCTCCGCCTCGGCCAGGCTGATCTCCAGGCTGGGAATCTGCGCGAGCGTCTGCTCGCGGTTGCTGCGCGCCTGCTCGACGTCCTGGCTGGTGACGAGCCCGGCCTGGGCGCGCCAGCCGGTGAGCTCCAGCGTCTCGGACTGACTGGCGAGGTTGTCGCGGGCGATGCCGAGGCGGATCTGCAGGGCGCGCACCTCGACATAATTCCGCGCCACTTCGGCCACCAGCGAGACCCGGGTGTCGTTCAGGCTCGCCGCGGACGATTGCAGATCGGCCTCGGCCGCCTCGACGCTGCGGCGCACGCCTCCGAACACGTCCAGCTCCCAGCTCGCGTCGAAGGCGGCGCTGAACACGTCGCTCGCGGCCCCGCCGCCGGCGTCGCGGCTCGACTCGCGGCGGCTCGCGGAGGCCGATGCGGTCACGCCGGGAAACCGCTCGGAGCCGGCCACCGCGCGCCGGGCGCGTGCTCCTCGCAACCGGGCTCGCGCGCTGCGCAGATCGAGGCTGGTCCGCAGCGCCTGCTCCACGAGCTCGGACAGCAGCGGATCGTTCAGGCCCCGCCACCACTCGCTCAGGTCTCCGGGGGCGCCGGCGTGCGCCACCGCCTTGACCGTCGCGTCAACCCGGCTCCACCTCGCCGGCGCGCTCGGCGCCGGCCTCCGGTAATCCGGCCCGACGGCACAGCCGGCGAGGCCGAGCCCAGCGAGGAGGACCAGCGAGCGAGTGAGGAGCTGTGCGTTCGTCGAATGGAGCGCGGCAGCGCACCGCGCGGCAATTACCACGAGCACAGCAGCCGGTCGAGCCGCAGCCCGCGAGCGGTCGCCCGCGGGCTCGCGCGCTCCTCGGTGCAGGCGGACGATCCGCTCGACGGCGTCCAGCACGGCCGCGTCGAGGCTCGTGCCCGGCCGGCCGCCCGCGACGAGCTCATTGGGCATGGTGGCCCACCACCTGCGGGACCCGCGCCGGAGGAGCCGTCACCTGGTCATCATGGGACACTGGCCAAGCGCCATTCGCTCGGCCCGCAGCCGCGTGTGCTCGCGCAGCGCCTCGAGCTGCGCCGGATCGTTCGGCAGGAGGACGAGGCGGGCGCCGCCTTCGATGTCTTCCGCCGAGGCGGTCGCGGCGAACATCCCCATCCCGCCGCCCCTCCCCATCCCGCGGCCCATCCCCATCCCGCCGCCGCGCTGGTTCTGCATCTCCGCCATCGCTCGAACGCGCCGGCGCAGCTCCGCGACGTCGCCGGTGCTCGTCTTGAAATCGAGCGCGGCACCTCGCTCCACGTCCACGGGCGCGACGGTCGTGCCCTCGATCTGCGTCGGGCACCACGGGCCGCTCATCGGCCCCGCGCCCTGCGCGCCCATCCCCTGCGCGCCCGGGTCCTGTCCGGGCGGGGGCGGGGCGGCGGCGCTCGCGGCCGGCTCGGCCCGAGCGCTGCCCGAGGGCGCGCACCCCGCGAGCGCCGCACCCGCCGCGACGACCGCCGACCCGATGAATGCCGATATCTTCATGATCCTCTCTCCTTTCACGTCACGCGTCAGCGCGCGCCGGACGCCGGCGCGATGAGCGGCGGGGCGCGCAGCGGGAGGCGCACCGCGAAGGTCGACCCGACCTCGGGCGCGCTCTCGACCGTGATCATCCCCCCGTGGGCGTCGATGATCCGCTTCGAGACGGAGAGGCCGAGCCCCGCGCCGGGGATCATCTCCGCCGCGATCCCGCCCCTGCGGAAGGGCTCCCACAGGTGCTCGATGTCCTCCTTCGCGATCCCGACCCCGCTATCCGTCACGGAGGCGACGGCCTCGACGCCGTCACGGAATGCGGCGATCCGGATCTCTCCTCCTCGGGGGGAGTACTTGATGGCGTTGCTGACGAGGTTGTTCAGCGCCTGCTCGATCCGGTGCGGGTCGCACCGGATCGGGAGCGGCCCCGGGGCGCTCAGCTGGACGCTGTGCAGCGGCGACGTCCCCTCGAAGAGCCTGGCGACCTCGCGCGCGATCTCGCTCAGATCGCCGTCCTCGACGCGCAGCTCGAGGTGCCCGGCCTCGATGGAGGACGTCTCGAGGAGGTCTCCGATCATCCGGTTGAGGCGCGTGACCTGCCTCCGCACGACCGAGATGACGTGGCGCACGCGATCTTCGGACGGGAGCGGGGCGTCGGGATCGATGAGGGACGCGGACATCTGGAGGGCCGACAGCGGGTTCCGGAGATCGTGGGCGACGCCCGCGAGGTAGGCCGAGCGGCCGCGGTGCTGCTTCGCGAGGGACGACGCCATCGCGTTGAAGCGCCGGGCCATCTCGCGGAGCTCCGCGGCGCCGCGCTCCTCGGCGCGGCATTCGAGCGCGCCCGCCCCGAAGCGGCCCATCGCCGCCGCGAGCCCGTAGAGCGGCCGGAGGACCGACCGCCGGATCCAGACCGCGAGGGCGCCGAGGATCGCGAGCATCGTGAGGCTCGCCGCGACGCCGATCACATCGGCCAGCGCGTCCCACCGGGCGGCCTCCGCGTACGCGGCGTCGGCCTGCGCCACGTTCTCGCGCTTCAGCCGCTCCAGCGCGCGGTCGGCCGCCCCGCGCAGCCGGGCGCGCTCCGCCGGCGCGGTGTCCGGCGCGCGGCTCGCGGCGAGGTACCGATCGACGTCCGCCACGGCGCGCTCGAGGACCGCCCGCTCCCCGCTCGACGTGATGTGCTGTCCGGCGTCGGCGAGGTCTCTCAGGAGCTCCGCTTCGACGGCCGCGCGCGCGGCGCGATCCCCGGCGCGGTCGTGGAGGAGCAGCTGGATCGTGGCGTCCTGGGCGAGGCGGACGCCCGCCACGGAGCTGCGGAGGTCCTCGCTGCTGCGGTGGAGCGACGTGGTCAGCAGGATGAGCGCGGCCGTCACGACGAGCACCAGGCCCGCCAGCGCGATCGTCGCGCCGGAGACGATCGTGCGGAGCCCGGGCTGCCTGCTCGATTGGGCTGACATACGCCGCCACCGCCGTCCTCGATCGGAGCCCGGCGAGCCCCCTTACCTGCTGCGCGGGATGCGACATCCATGCCGCGCCGGGGCCGCGGATCGCGGGCGCCGGCCGCGCGTGCGAGCGGGCGCAAGGGAATCGAGGACGCGTCGCCAATGCGTCCGTCAAGACAGATCCATGCCAGCCGGGAGCGCCGGGGCGAGGTATGGACATCGCCGGCCCCGGGCGCGAGCACACGCCGATTGAACACGACGGCCGGGCGCGCGTAGAGTGTACGGACGGCGTCCACGGTCCGGCTCGCGCCCCGCCCCGCCCGTGCCGCTCGTCCTGCCCGCCATGCGCACGCTCCGCCTCGCCTCCGCCCTCGCCTCCGCCCTCGCCCTCGCCCTCGCCGCCTGCAGCGACGACGCGGCGCCGCCCCCCTCCTCGCCGGCCGGCCCCACCATCGAGCCCTGCTGGACGCCCCCCGCCGGCGACGGCCCCGCGCCGATCGCGGCGACCGCGCCGCTCATTCGCTACGTCGACCCCTTCATCGGCACGGGCGGCGTGGGCTTCGGCGTGGGCAGCGCCTTCCCCGGCCCGCAGCGCCCCTTCGGCATGATCCGCCCCGGCCCCGACACCATGGCGCCGAACGGCGCCGCCTCCTTCGCGCATTGCTCCGGGTACGCCCACGAGGACTCCTTCATCTATGGCTTCAGCCATACCCGCATGCACGGCGCCGGCATCGTCGACTATGGCACCGTCGGCCTCCTCCCGACGATCGGGATGACCGCGGACAAGACCACCGAGGTGGGCCGCCGCGCCGGCTTCTCCCACGACCACGAGCGGGCGGCGCCGGGCAGCTACGAGGTCACGCTCGACGACGGCGTGAGGGTCGAGCTCACCGCCGCCGATCGCGTCGCGCTGCACCGCTACACCTTCCCCGCGGGCGCCGACGCCGCGGTCCTCCTCGACATAGGGCACGCCCTCCCCGAGGTGCAGATCGCCGACGGCAGCGTCGTCATCGACCCCGCCGCGCAGCTCATGACCGGCTTCGCCCACGCCTCCGGCGGCTACTCCGGCCGCTTCGGCGGCGTCCGGATCCATTTCGCCGCCCGCTTCTCGCGCCCCTTCGCGACCTACGGCGTCTTCCAGGCGGGCGCCCTCGCCGAGGGCGAGCTCTCCCGCGCCGGCGGCGACGCCGGCGCGTGGGCCACCTTCGACGCCGCGGCCGATCCGGTCGTCGGCGTCGCCGTCGCGATCTCCTTCGTCGACGTCGATCACGCCGTGGCCAACCTCGACGCCGAGGCGCCCGCCTTCGATTTCGACGCGGCCCGGAGCGCCGCGGAGGCCGCCTGGGAAGAGGCCCTCGGCCGCGTGCAGATCGAGGCGCGCAGCGAGCGCGACCTCGAGATCGCGTACACCGCCCTCTACCACACCCTCCTCATGCCCACCCTGGCGACGGACGCCGACGGCAGCTACCGCGGCCTGGACGGCCAGGTCCACACGGCCGATGGATACCGCTACTACACCGATTTCAGCCTGTGGGACACCTATCGAACGCTCCACCCCTGGCTCAGCCTCGTCTATCCCGAGCTCCAGCGGGACATGCTCCGCTCGATGGCCGCGATGGCCGTGGAGAGCGGCGCGCCCCCGAAATGGCCGCTCGGCACCGGCGAGACCGGCGGGATGGTCGGCGACAGCGCGGCCGTGGTCTTCGCGGACTCCTGGGCCCGCGGCGTCCGCGATTTCGACCTCGCCGGCGCGTACCAGGTCCTCCGGGCCAGCGCGACCGCCCCGCTCCCCCACGGCGGGCGGGCCCACGTCGAGGAGTACGCGTCGATGGGCTACATCCCCATCGAGTCGGGCGGCTCCAGCGGCTCCTCGACGCTCGAGTACGCGCTCGACGATCAGGCGCTCGCCGCGCTCGCCGAGGCCCTGGGCGAGCAGGCCGACGCCGACAGCTTCCGTCAGCGCGCGGGGAGCTGGAAGAACCTCTGGGACGCGGAGAGCGGCTTCCTGCTCGGCCGCCGCGCGGACGGCAGCTTCCCGCGCGAGGACGACCCGACCGAGTGGCAGGACTACTGGGCCGAGGGCACGACGTGGCATTATACGTGGTTCGTCCCGCAGGACGTCCCCGGGCTCGCCGAGGCGATGGGCGGCCGCGATCGGCTCCTCGCCCGGCTGGACGATTACTTCGCGATCTCGACCTGCCAGACGGCGGGGCACCTGCTCCCGAAGCCCTACTACTGGCATTCCAACGAGCCGGTCCTCTTCGTCCCGTGGATCTACGCGGAGCTCGACGACCCCGCGCGCACCGCGACGTGGACCCGCTGGGTCCTCGCCACCGACTACGGCGACGGCCCCGACGGCCTGCCCGGCAACGACGACGGCGGCACCATGAGCGCCTGGTGGCTCTTCGCCGCGAGCGGCTTCTTCCCGCGCGTCGGCACCTCCGAGTACCTCGTCGGCGCCCCGATCCTCTCGAGGGTGACGCTGAGGCTGCCCGGCGGCGACCTCGTGATCTCGACGCGGGGCCCCGCGAACGGCGCCCCGGTCTCCGCGACGCTGAACGGCCAGAGGCTCCCGCGCCCTCGCTTCGATCACGCGCAGATCGCGTCGGGCGGCGCGCTCGAGATCGAGCTCGCGGAGGGCGCGGGCGGCTGGCGCTGACGGCGCGCGCCGGGCGGAGCCCGGCGTGGCTTCAGGCCGTCGAGCCCTGCCGCTGCCCGCCGCGCGCCGTCGAGTACTGATCGGTCGTCTTCTTGAGGTCCACGCCGAGGCTCCTCAAGATGCCGGCCGCCTTCTCGAGCTGCCTCACCATCGCGGCCGAGTCGCGGCCGGCCTGCGACAGCCCGCCCATGGCCTGCGCGATCTGCGCGACGCCGGAGGCCTGCTGGTTCGCCGTGCCGGCGATCTGGCGCGCCCGGTCCGCGCTCTCCTCGAGCGTCGCGGTCAGCTCCTCGATGATCCCGCGCACCGATTGAATCGACTGCGTGCCCTCCTCGACCCTCCGGCTTCCATCCTCCGTGGCCGTGGCCGCGTCCTCCGTCGCCTTCTGGATCTCGTTCAGGATGCGCCGCACCTCCAGCGTCGCGTGCTTGCTCTGCTCGGCCAGCCTGCGCACCTCGGACGCGACGACCGCGAACCCCCGCCCCTGCTCCCCCGCCTTGGCGGCCTCGATGCTCGCGTTGAGGGCCAGCAGGTTCGATTGCTCCGCCAGGTCCTGCACCGCCTCGATGATCCCCGCGATCTGGGCGCTCTGCTCGCTCAGGCGCCGGTTCTTCTGCGCGACGTCCTGGACCCGCGTGCGTATCGAATCCATGACCGCGACGGTCCCGTCGACGGCGTCGGCCCCCCGGCGCCCCGTCTCGAGCGCCCTCTGGGCCGCCTGGACCACCTGCAGCGCCTGCTTCGCGGCGGACTGGCTCGTCTGGCTCACCTCCTCCGCCGTGCTGCTCACCTCCATCGCCGTCGTCGCCTGCTCGCTCGCGGCGGCCGCCGTCTGCTGGGCGGAGGCGGCGATATCGGCCGCGCTGGACGCGATGGTCCGGACCCCCTCCTGCATGTTCACGGCCATCTTCCGGAGGTTGTCGGTCATCATGGAGAACGCGGCGCTCAGTATGCCCACCTCGTCCTTGCGGCCCTCGTCGGGCAGCGTGACCGTCAGGTCCCCGTCGCCCACCCGCTTCGCCGCGCTCGCGAGCATCGCGATGGGGCGGACCAGGGATCCGGAGACGAGGAGGCCGAGCCCCACCCCGACGGCGACGCAGACGAGGATGAAGAGCGTCACCTTCCACTGGAGCGCCTCCGCGGCGGCGAGCGCCTCGTCCACGTCCGTCTCCGCCACGATGCTCCAGTCGACGCCCATCGCCCGCAGCTCTTTCAAGGCCACGCGGCCGACGACCGGCTTCTGTCGATAATCGGCCCACACGCCGCCGGTCTCCCGGCTCTGGCTCGCCGCGTCGAACGCTCCCCCGGAGATCCTCTGCGCGAGCTCCAGGTTGGGCATGAACCTCGAAGGAGAGAGCATGAGGCCGTCGCCGTCGATCAGGTAGGTCTCGCCGGTCTCCCCGAGGCCGGATTGGTCGAGCAGCATCCCGTAGATGTCCGCCGCGGAGGCCTCGCCCATGATGATCCCGACGATCTGCCCCGTCCTGATGTCGCGCGCGGGGACCGTCAAGCGGATGACCGCGCCGTGCTTCGGGTCGCTCTGGATGTCGCCCACGGTGGGCAGCGCGAGCGCCCTGTGGAACCAGGCCTGGTCGGCCACGCTCGTGCCCACCCGCGCGGCCTCCGACGAGGCGCAGACGACGCCGGTGGACAGTATCGCCGAGAGCGACGCAAAATGGCCATTCTCGGCCGTATTGACCAGCTCGGCGTCCACGACCTCGTCGAGTGAATCATCCAGCGCGGCGAGCTTCTCCCGGACGTTGGTCTTGGTGGCGACCTGCCCCATCTGCCACCAGCGCATCCTGAGGATGGTGACGAGGTGCTGCTCCCTGGACTCCGCCAGCGACTCGACCTGCTGGAGGGCCGCCGCCCGGAGCGCCGACGTGAAGGCCAGGTAGGCGAACACACCGAGCGCGAGGATCGACGCTGCCACGAGCAGGGCGATGATCCCGGCGATCCGGCTGCGCAGGGACCGATTGAAGATCTCGAACATGGAGCTCCTGTTCACGGGGACGGTCCGACCGGACGCCCCTTCCATCTGTCAGCGCGAGCCCGGCCCGCCCGCGCGCAGGGCGAGGGCGAGGACGGCGTCGGAGGTCGAGCGGCGGGACGGGGCGGCACTGGGCAGGGCGACTGTATCAGGAGCGGGACGGGATAGACAGACAGCGTGCTCACCGGGACCCGCCGCCGGCCCGCCGCCGGCGGCCTCCTATCCCGGCTCGCCCTCGCGTTCGAGGCGCGCGGGCCGCGCGAGGCGCCTCCGGACCCCCCTCGGGGAAATTCCTCGAGCCGCGGCCTGACCGGACGCCGCCGCCCGTGAGGCGCGCGCGGCCTCCGCTCCGGGCGGCGGCTCGAGCCGTCCGGGGGGGCGCCGGCCGGCGATTCCACACATGTCGCGCAGGACCGGATCGGCGCCGGCGCGATCTCGTGATTATCTCATTCCAGCGGCCGGTGGGCGGCGCCGGCGCCGGGCGGGGCCGCTTGACCGCGCATGCATTCGACGCATGTAGTCACTGGCGCGCTGATCGACCGACGCGTCGCTGCCGAAGGAATCGATAGATTCGACAGGGGAGGGACACATGGCGCAGATCCGGAATGTCAATCTGAACATCATCAAGCTGAGCACGCTGTCGAGCGTGGTGTCGGTCTCGTACGAGCTCCACTTCAGCCCCGCGGAGCTCGGCGCGCAGTTCGCCGTGAGGGTGCTGCTGCGCGGGAAGGACGCCCTGTTCGACGACAACCTGGCCCCGAACCTCGGCCCCTCGGGGCCGATCACGGCGCTGGCGCTCGTGATGCCGATCACGAGGTCGCTGATCGTCTCGAATGATCAGCTCGACGAGGACCGCGACGTCGGGATCGGGTCGTTCATCATCCGCTTCGAGGACGAGATCTACGCCCGCATCGCGATGGTGCGGCTTTTCTCGAGCGATCCGGTCATCATCCAGGACTCCAACGTGGTCCGCGGCCACTTCGGCCGGGGGGCGTAGCGCCCGGCTGCCGCCGCCCGCGAGCGGGGGCGCCGGTCCGGCATTCGTCGCGGCAATGCGCCGCGCGCGGGCCGGGCGGCGCCCCTACTCCGGCGTGGTCCACGGGAAGTGGACCGTGCGGAGGACGAAGGACGCCCCGGTCCTGGTGAGCTCGTCCTTCACGTCCGCCGGCATCACGGCGCGGGGGAACACGCGGCTCGCGCTCGCGCTCGCGCCGTCCTCGAAGGAGAGGTCGAGCCGGACGTCCACGGTGCCATCCGGATTCCAGGCATATTTCACCTGCACGGCGCGGACCGCCTCCTCGATGGAGCCGACCACGTCGGGCTCGGGCGTGCCGTCGAGCGCGCGGGCGATGACCTCCCGCTCGAGGTCGAGCTTGCGGTGGAGCTCGCGGGAGAGCGCGTCGTCGATCCACCGGTCGATCTCGGTGCGCTCGCGGCGCGGCGCGGCGGCCTCCTCGCCGCGGCGGCGGAGGATCGCGAGCACGAGGTAGATCACCAGCGCGGCGAGCAGGATCGACACGAACGAGGAGATGGACATCGTCGCCTCCGGGCAGGCTCTCGGGTTCGGCCCATCTTGCCCGAGCGCGGCGCCTGCGTCGAACGGAATCCGTGTCCGCGCCCGTGTCCGTATCCGTGCCCGTGTCCGTGTCCGTGTCCGTATCCGCGCCCGTGTCCGTGTCCGTATCCGCGCCCGTGTC
>CAYQYG010000111.1:13444-21543 GCA_964421485.1 uncultured Polyangiaceae bacterium
GCAGCGGTCACGGCCGCGGCAGCGGTCACGGCCGCGGCAGCGGTCACGGCCGCGGGAGCGGTCACGGCCGCGGGCACCCGGCGCCGGAGGAGCGCCGGAGGGACGCGGAGGGCCGGTGTGGGGTATGCGCGGAGGGCTCAGGACAGTCTTGCCGGCACGCCGGAAAATTGTTCGATCCGACCGGCAGGCGGCGTGACCGCCGCATCCGCGGCCCCAAGCCGCGCTTGACATCCGGTGATCGGTTTGGTCTCTTACGCTCGAGGTCTGCGCCATCCATTACGCCATGACGCAATGCCGCGAAGGCGGTGGAATGGTCGACCCCCACTGAAACACGGCGGGAGGGCTTCCCAAGGCAGCGCCGCCCCGGGCGGCGCACACAAGGAGACAGTGATGCGCGAGAAGTCCATCTTGACCGGAGCCCTCCCGAAGCACGTGGTCGGCCTCCTCCTCATGCTCGGGATGCTCGTGGCGAGCCGCGGCGCGCTCGCCAATACGCTGACGCAGAACACCTCGTGGACCATCGATCGGGCCAGCTCCACGACCAAGTACCGCGTGGTCGCCTACGGCGACTCGATCTTCGCCGGATACTACGGCAGCCTGTCGCGCGCGGCGCGGCGCGCGGCGCCGATGGTGCAGGGCGAGTACCTGTCGAACTCGTGGGGCACCGACGTCGAGGTGATCCGGAGGACCAAGTCGGGCGCGAAGGCGGACGACATCTACAACAACAAGATCGTGGCCGAGAAGTCCTACATGCAGGCGTCGAGCACCCGCGTCGTGACATTCGAGATGTGCGGCAACGACTTCCTGCAGGCGCGCGACAGCTTCGCCGGGCAGACGGGCACCTGCAACTACGGCGTGATCGACAGCGCGCTCTCGGCCTGCACGACCTACCAGCAGATGGCGATGCAGTTCATCAACGCGAACGCGTACGCCGGCGTGAAGAAGAAGCAGATCATGACCATCTACTACCCCGGCTACAACACCGACAACGCGCTGTCGGGCTGCACCGACTCGGGCACGGGGCAGAAGGTCAACAAGCAGGACATCTTCATCACGCGCATGGCGAAGAGCAACTGGCGCGCGTGCAACTTCGCGCAGCAGTACGGCTTCGACTGCGTGGACGCGTTCGCCGCGTTCATGGGCGCCGACTACGATTCGAATGGCGACGGCCAGGTGGACTCCGAGGCGCTGAAGTGGGTGGCCGGCGAGTCCGAGGCCGCCTACGTGACGCGCATCAGCCAGACGCTGCGCTCGACGATCCACGATTCGAACACGCATTTCGTCAGCGCGGGCACGAGCTACGACTACATGCAGTCGGACGACACGCACCCGACCTACTACGGCAGCTCGACGATCTACCTCGGCCTCATCGGCGGGACGGGCTCGGGCTCGGGCGCGCCGGAGCTCTCGGGCTTCCCGAACCCGCAGTACAACAAGTACGGCCACGAGCGGGCCGGCTGGGCGCACGCGCTGCTCAACCCCGCGTCCCCGTGACGGAGAGGCGCTCCGTCGATCAGGACGGGGTGGTCCGGATCGAGCTCCCGCCGGGCGCGAGGCGGCGCTGGCCCCTGGGCCTCGCCGCGCTCCTCGCCCTGGCGGGGCTCGGCGTTTTCATGTGGAGATCGGTGGAGCCCGCGCCCGGTCCGGGCGGCGGTCCGCGCGCGGCCGGCGGGCAGCGGGCGGCCAATGCGACCGTGAACGGGGGCTCGACTCCGAGATCGCGGCGGGCGCCCGCGGCCGGCGCGAGCCCCGGCGCGGGGCCGCGGCCCGGAGGCGGGGAGGACCCCGGCGCCGCCGGGGATCCGGCGGGCGAGCCCGGATCGGCGGAAGACGAGCCCGGCGCGGACGGGGAGCAGGGCGCAGAGGACCCGGGGGCAGGAGAGCCCGGGGCGCCGGAGAGGCGGGAGCGCGCGGGCATCCCCGGGATGCCGCCCCACGGGACGAAGCTGATCAAGGAAGGGATCGTGGTGCCAGAGGATTTCGAGCTGCCCCCAGGCTACGTGCGCCATTACCAGACGACCGACGACGGACGGATGCTCGACGCCATTCTGATGTTCCACCCCGATCACCGGCCGGTGGACGCGCAGGGGAACCCGGTGCCCATGCCCCCGGACCGGGTGGTCCCGCCGGAGCTCGCGCCGCCCGGCATGCCGGTCGAGACGCTGAAGGTGCCCGATGACGCTTACACGAGGCCCGAGGACGACGACGCGCCGCCCACGGCGGAGGAGCTGGGCCCCGGCGGGGGCGCGCCGGACGGTGAGGAAGAATAGGTGATGAGCGTGCGCGCGCGCCTCGCCCGGTGGATGGCCGACAGGCCGGTCCGGCGCCGCAGGGTGATCCTGCTCGGCGGCGCGATCGCGTCGGCCGCCCTGCTCGGGCTCTGCGGGCGAATGGAGGCGGCCTGGATGGCGCTGCTCTTCGTCGCCCTCGTGC
Source organism: uncultured Polyangiaceae bacterium (assembly GCA_964421485.1). Taxonomy (GTDB): domain Bacteria; phylum Myxococcota_A; class Polyangia; order Polyangiales; family Polyangiaceae; genus CAYQYG01. The sequence goes on from CAYQYG010000111.1 coordinate 15,878, forward strand.
CCTGGCTGCTCTCGCTGGACGAGGCGGAGTCGGCGCGGGAGGCGGCGCTCTCCGGCGCGGCGATGGCCGTGGGGTTCTCGGCGGCGGTCTTTCCGTGGTTCCCGGCGGCCGTGCAGCGCTACACGGGCGGCTCCGCGGCGCCGGTCTGGGTGGTGTTCCTCGTGGCCGCCCCGGCGCTCGAGCCTCAGTTCGTGGTGTTCGCCGTGGCGCGCCGCCTCGCCGGGCGCGCGCGCGGCGCGACGTGGCGCGCCGCGATCGCCGCGGCCGCGGCGCCGGCGCTCCTCTACGTGGGCGTCGAGCTCGTCTATCCCAAGCTGTTCTTCGATACGCTGGGGCTCGGGCTGTACCCGTCGCGCCACCTGCGCCAGGGCGCCGATCTCGCGGGCGTGCACGGCCTCTCGCTGCTCGTGCTGTCCGTCAACGAGCTCGTGGCCGCGGCCGTCCGCCGCGCGAGGGGAGGGGCCCCCGAGGCGCGCGTCCGGCGCGCGCTCCCGGCGCTCCTGGGCGGGCTCTCGCTGGTGCTCGCCGATCTCGTGTACGGCGGCCTGCGGCTCGCCTCGCTCGAGGCCGGCGCGGCGCCCGGGCCCGTGATCGGGCTCGTCCAGGCGAACATCACCAGCTATGACAAGCTGCGCGCCGAGAAGGGAGCATTCGAGACGGTGCGCATGATCCTGGACACGCACGAGGCGCTGTCCGAGGAGCTCCGGCAGGGCGCGCGGCCCGAGCTCATCGTGTGGCCGGAGACGGTGTATCCCACCACGTTCGGCGCGCCGCGCAGCGAGGCGGGCGCGGCGTTCGACGAGGAGATCGCGTCGCTCGTGGCGAGCAGCGGGATTCCGCTCGTGCTCGGCGCGTACGAGGCGGAGGGGGAGCGCGAATACAACGCGGCGTTCTTCCTGAGCCCGGGGGCGGACGGGCGGGCGGCGTGGAGGACGTATCGCAAGAGGATGCTCTTCCCGCTGACGGAGTGGGTCCCCGAGGCGCTGGACTCGGAATGGCTGCGCGGCGCGCTGCCGTGGACGGGGCGGTGGCAGCGCGGCCCCGGGCCGCGGGTGATCGAGGTGCCGCTCGGGGGAGGGGGGCGCGCCAGGGTGGTGCCGCTCATCTGTTATGACGTGCTGTTCCCCGGGTTCGTGGCGGAGGCGGCGCGGATGGGCGCCGACCTGATCCTCACGCTGTCGAACGACTCGTGGTTCCCCGACGAGCGGGCGCCGCGGCTGCACCTCGTCTCGGCCGCGTTCAGGAGCATCGAGACGCGGCTGCCGCAGGTGCGGGCGACGAACTCGGGGATCTCGGCGATGATCTCGCCCGCGGGGGAGATCCTCGCCGAGACGGGCTGGGACGAGCGGGCGACGCTCCGCGCGAGCGTCGCGGGCGCCGGGCGGCGGGTGACGCCGGCGATGGCGCTGGGGCCCGGGCTCGGCCCGGCGTTGCTCGCGGCGGGCGCGCTGCTCGTGCTCTGGGCGATGCGGCGGGGCCATGCCGCGCCCGTGGCCGTGACCGGATCCGCGGCCGTGACCGGATCCGCGGCCGCGCCTCAGCCCAGGAGGCGCGAGGCGACGAAGGCGGGGACGAGGACGAAATAGGCCACGAGGCACACGATCTCGACGGTCTTTCGAATACCGCGAGCCCGGAGGGGCAGCGCCCAGGTGAGCGGGAGCGCCACGACCTCCGCCGCGATGCGGACGGAGGCGGCGTAGACGACGAGGCCGCCGGCGATCCCCACCCAGAACTCCGCGAAGGTCCTGAGATAGGGCCCGAGCCCATGGGCGCGGTACTGGCCGAACGGTCCGCCGAACACGATGAGCTGGTGCAGGCGGAACGCGACGACGTTGAGCGCGAGCGGGGCCAGGCCATATTTGACGGCCCAGAAGGCCCGCCCGCGGCGCCCGAGCTCGCGCCTCGCGGCGGCATAGGCGATGGATCCGTGGCCCGCCAGCGCCTGGGCCGAGGGGAGCGCCTCGCCCAGCGCGGTCAGGAGGTCGCCGGGAGCCGCGGACGCCAGGCGATACCGGAACCGGCGGCCGGACTTCAGGACCAGGGCCACGACGGCGTCGGGGAATGGCCACCGCGCCGCGCGGGCCCCGGTGACGGATTCGGCGGGGATCTCGAAGCGCGCGCGGCGGAGGGTGAGCGAGAGCCGCGGCGGCTCCACCTCGAGGGCGCCCCGGTGCAGGCGGCGGAGCAGCGCGGCCAGGAGCAGAGGGATCGCCGAGAACAGGACGAGGCCCGCCGCGACGATCAGCGGCGGCGCGCTCTCGGTGCCCTCGAGGATGTCGTTGACGAGCGCGACGGCCAGGTAGACGAGGTTGACCACCGCGAGCGCCTGCAGGGCGAGGGCCGCATAGCGGGCCGGCACGGACCAGGCGACCACCTCGATCTTCACGCGCCGCGCTCCACCGGCGTGGGTGAATAGCACGAGCCCGGACGCGAAGACCAGCCCCCGGCGCGGATGCGGATGCCGGCGCGGCGTGGATGCGGGCGCGGACGCGCTCAGGGCGTCGTCATCGCGACCTCGGCGTGCCCGCGCCCTCTCGCCGCGAGGTACGCCCTCCGCCTCGCCTGCGCGAGGTGCAGCCACGCCGGCCCCCGGAGCTTCGCCCGCCGTACGTACTCGGACACCCGCGGCCCGAAGCGGATCCCGAGCTCCGGCACGATCCACCCCGGCCGCTTCGGGGCCTCGACCGAGAGGAGCCGCAGGATCTCGTCGCGATATCGCGCCCTGTGGACGGTCGACGACTCGCGGTCCTCCATGAACGCGATGAACACCGCCACGTCGGGCGCGAGCCGATCCACGAAATCGAGGGTCTCCCGCACCTCGTCGGGCGTCTCGTCGAGCGCGCCGAGCACGAACGTGTGCGCGTCCAGGATCCCGTGCTCCACGAACAGCTCGCGCGTCCGCTCGATCTGTCCGATGGTGAACGGCTTCCGGAGGCGCTCCAGCATCCGCTCCGTCCCCGTGTCCGAGCCGATCTCCACGCCCAGGCAGCGCGCGCGGGCCATCGCGGAGACCAGCTCGTCGTCGAAGGACGCGGGGGAGCCGTAGCACACCCACGGCAATGGATTGCCCCGATCCATGAGCGCGCGGCAGATCGCCAGCGCGTGCGATCTCGGGACGTTCCACACGCTGTCGACGAAGAAGATGTGGGAGACGCCGGGGGCGCGGGAGCGGGCGAGGACCTCGTCGGCTATCGCCTCGGGGTCGCGCAGGCGGATCTTGCGGCCCTCCAGGTCGGGATAATCGCAGTATTCGCAGTGAAACGCGCAGCCGCGCTTCGTCTGGATGTTGTCGGTGCCGTCGAGCTCGTAATAGCGGGGGTCGACGAGATCCCGCGCGGGCGCGGGGAGCAGGTCGAGATCGCTGTGGGCCTCCGGATCGCCTCCGGCGCCCTGCGCCCCACGCAGGACGATCACCGGGGGAGGGGGGGAGGCGGCGGTGATCCTGGGGGGGCGCTCGCCGCGGGCGAGGGCGTCGACGAGGGCGCGGAAGCTGCGCTCGCCCTCGCCGACGACGCCGTGGTCGGCGTCGAGCGCGGCGAGCAGGCGCTCGGGCTGGAGCGAGTAGCCGGAGCCGCCGAGCACGATCGGCGCGGCGCTCGCGGCGCGCAGCGCGGCGACGGCGCCGCGGTACTCGTCGACCAGGCGCTCCATGCCGTCATAGCTGTTCGTGTGCAGGTTCCTTATGCCGAAGCCGATGACCTCGGGCGCGAACGCGGCGGCGGCCTCCTGGAGCGCGCGCGCAGGGTCAGCCTCGAAGCAGAGGTCGACCACGCGGACCTCGTGCGCGTCCCGCAGCGCGCCGGCGACCGTGAGGACCCCGAGGGGGACGACCGGGGAGGGGTACTGCTCGCGGTTCGCGGAGACCAGGAGAACGCGCATGGGTGACCAGGATAAGCGCAGGTCGGCGGCGGCTTCAACCGGGGGTTCGGGGCGCAGGGCGCGCTTCCTGTGGAGCGCGACCCGGAGCCCCGAATGTTCAATGACGGCTGCTCCCGGGCGGCCGTCATGGTACCTCGGCTCGAGGTCCCGAACCCCGAGCCCATGCAGATCACCGAGCGCGCCGTCGTCCTGCCAGCCCTCGCGAGCGCCCACTCGCACGCCTTCCAGCGCGCGATGCGCGGCGACGCCCAGCGCCCCGGGCCCGCGGGCGCCGACAGCTTCTGGTCCTGGCGCACGGCGATGTACGCGCTGGCCGGGTCGCTCACGCCGGAGTCGATCCACGCGATCTCGCTCGCGGCCTACCGCGAGCTCCACGCGGCGGGTGTGCGCACGGTCGGTGAGTTCCACTACGTGCACCACCAGCCCGGCGGCGCGCCCTACGAGGACCGCACCGCGCTCGCCGACGCGGTGATCCAGGCCGCGGTCGACGCGGGGCTGCGCGTCGCGCTCCTCAGGGTGGTCTACGCGCGCGCCGGGGCCGGCCGGCCGCCCGAGGGCGCGCAGCGCCGCTTCTCGGACGCGACGCTCGACGCCGCGCTCGCCGACGTGGACGCGCTGCGGGCCCGCTACGCAGGCCGCGACGACGTGCGGATCGGGATCGCGCCGCACAGCGTCCGCGCGGTCCCGCCCGGGTGGCTCGCCGAGATCGCGGGCCACGCGGCGCGCCACGGCCTCCCGATCCACATGCACGTGGCCGAGCAGCCCGCGGAGGTCGAGGCCTGCCTCGCCGAGACCGGCCGCCGCCCGGTGGAGCTGCTCGCGGACCAAGGGGTGCTGGGCCCGCGCTTCGTCGCGGTCCACGCGACGCACCTCACGGAGCGCGAGGCCGCGCTGCTCGGCGAGGCGCGCGCGTTCGTCTGCCTCTGCCCGACGACCGAGCGCGACCTCGGCGACGGCCTGCCCGACGTGACCGCGCTCGCCGCCGCGGGCGCGCGCCTCTGCGTGGGGATCGATAGCCACGTGATCACGGATCCGTTCGAGGACGTGCGCGGGGTCGAGCTCGGCGAGCGGCTGCGCACCGGCCGCCGGATCACGCTCCGCGCGTCCGAGGGCGGCCGGACGCCCGCCGAGGAGCTCTGGCGGATCGGCTCCGAGCTCGGCGCGGAGGCCTGCGGATTCGAAGACTGCGGCGGGACGATCGCCGTCGACCGGAGCGCGCCGGCCCTCGCGCTCGTGCCCGAGGAGCGGCTCCTGGACGCGATCGTCTTCAGCGGGTCGCCGGCGATGCTCCTTCGCTGAGCGGGGCGGTGGAGGCGCGTCGGGAGCGGCTCGCCGGCGGTCGGGACGGGCTCCTTGCCCCGCCTGTGTGCCACGTCCGGCCGCCGAACATCTGAATTCAGCCGCCGGCTGTCCATCTACGTATCCCGACTGGCTAGCCAGCTTGCTGCGACGCTCAGGCGCGGCTGGCGCGGCGGCGGGCGGCGGGTCGGGGCGAGGGGGCCGGCTTCCGGCGCGCGCCCGGCAGGGGAGCGAGCACCTCATCGGCCGAGGACGCCTTCGTGGCGAGGTGGATCCAGCGGTCCAGGAGCGCCACGTCGGTGCATTCCTCGATTCGTCTGCGCTGCGCCGCGGTGAGGGGCAGCTCACGCGCCGAGAGGACGACGAGCAGGGCGCCCCGCTTGCCGTCGACCTCCCCCTCGGCTTTGCCCCTGGCCTCGAGCTCGAGGCGGAACTCGCGGAACCACGGGGTCTCGGGGGTCTTCTTCGGATCCATGAGCACCTCTCTC
>CAYQYG010000112.1:0-21241 GCA_964421485.1 uncultured Polyangiaceae bacterium
TGGAGTCCTACGGGCAGCTCGCGTCCGCGTACCAGGGGTTCTGGCTCTGGATCAGGCTGCAGATCACCTCGCAGCTCCCCCCCACGCACCCTCGCCCCTGCGGCCCTCCGAGGTCGCACGAGATCGGCATCCCCCAGCAGGTCCCGGTCGCCTGCGCCGAGCACGCCGCCGCGCCGGCCACCTCGCGCCGGCACTTCAGCGCCGCGGGGCAGGGGCTCGCGGGCCCGCAGGGCGCCGCCGCCGGGCACGCCCCGGCCGCCTGCGCCGCCACCCCCTTCCAGGCCGCGACCGCCTCGTTCCAGTACGTGTTCCCGTCGCAGCCGCACACCGGGCTCTCGTCCGGCGGCAGGCTCGCCGGCGGCGGACGCGGCGCGCACGCCCCTGCCCCGCAGCCCGGCGCATCGCAGAACAGCCCCGCCCCGCAGTCATCGCCCCACGCGCACGGCGACCCCGAGCCTCCCCCGGCCCCGGTCGACCCGCCCGTGCCCGTCGTCGCGCCCCCCGCGCCGCCGGAGCCGGTCGTCGCGCCCCCGCCGGAGCCGGTCGCCGATCCCCCCGCGCCGCCCGCGCCCGCCGTCCCCGCGCCGCCGGAGCCGGTCGTCGCGCCCCCGCCGGGCCCGCCCGCGGCCGCGCCCGACGCGCCGCTGTCCCCGTCATCGCCGCATCCCGCCGCGATCAGCACCGCCGCCAGCCAGCACAGCGCAAGCGCTCTTCCCCGCATGGGCCTCACGGTACACCCGCGCCGCGCCCCCTGTCCTCCACCGCTGACAAGCCCCGCGCGAACCACTAACCTGGCCCCCCCAGGAACCTACAAGGCGCGACCCCATGAGCGACGACATCTCCGAGCTGACAGCGAAGCACACCTACGGCACCTGGCGCGCCCAGCGCGGCTGGAAGCCCATCCACGTCACCCGCGCCGAAGGGTCCTGCTTCTGGGACGCCTCGGGCAAGCGGTACCTCGACCTCTCCTCCCAGCTCATCTGCTCCAACCTCGGCCACCAGAACCAGGCCGTCATCGACGCCATCTGCGCCCAGGCCCGCGAGCTCGCGTACATCAGCCCCGCGCACACCTGCGAGGTCCGCGCCCGCGTCGCCCAGAAGCTGCTCGAGGTCATGCCGCAGGGGCTCGACAAGTTCTTCTTCGCCACCTCGGGCACCGAGGCCAACGAGGCCGCCTTCAAGATCGCCCGCCTCTACACGGGCAAGCACAAGATCATCGCCCGGTACACCTCGTACCACGGCTCCACCGCCGGCTCCGTCGCCGCCACCGGCGACCTCCGCCGCTGGTTCATCGAGCCCACCGGAAAGATCCCCGGCGTCATCTTCGGCCCCGAGGTCAACTGCTACCGGTGCCCGCTCGGCCGCAGCTATCCGGAGTGCGGCCTCGCGTGCGCCGATTACCTCGCCTACATGATCGACCACGAGGAGAACGTCGCCGCCGTCCTCGTCGAGCCGATCGTCGGCACCAACGGCGTGCTCGTCCCGCCGGCCGACTACCTCCCCCGCCTCGCCGAGCTCGCGAGGAAGCGCGGCGTCCTGCTCATCGCCGACGAGGTCATGAGCGGCTGGGGCCGCACCGGCAAGTGGTTCGCCGTCGACCACTGGGGCGTCCAGCCGGACATCCTCACGACGGCCAAGGGCGTCACCAACGCGGCCGTCCCGCTCGGCGTCGTCGCCACCACGCGCGCCATCGCCGATCACTTCGAGGACAACATGTTCGCCCACGGGCACACCTACGAGGCCCACCCCATCACGCTCGCGCCCGCGCTCGCCGCGATCGACGAGTACCGCCGCATGGACCTCATCAGCCGCGCCGCCAAGATGGGCGAGCTCGTCGGCGCGAAGCTCCGCGCCCTCAAGGACAAGCACCCCTCCGTCGGCGACGTCCGCGGCCTCGGCCTCTTCTGGGCCGTCGAGCTCGTCAGGGATCGCGGGACCCGCGAGCCCTTCAACACGCCGCAGGACAAGGCCGCGAGGAGGCCCCTCGTCGTCGACGCCGTGAGCGGCGAGATGCTGAAGCGCGGCGTCTCCATCCTCGGCTGGGTCAGCCACCTCATCGTCGCCCCCCCGCTCATCATCACCGAGGAGGAGCTCGACGAGGGCCTCGCCGCCCTCGACGCCGCGCTCGACATCGCCGACGCCGCGCAGAAGACCGCCTCGGCCTAGAGCAATGTTCGAAGACGACCACGAGGAATCCCAGGCCGAGGACGAGCCCTATCAGCCCGGGATGACCATTGAGAACAAATTCGTCCTCCTCCGCCTCATCGGGAAGGGGTCGATGGGCGCGGTCTACGAGGCGCGCGACGAGTGGATCCAGCGCCACGTCGCGCTCAAGCTCCTCCACCCCCGCCACGCCCAGAGCTCGCACGTCGTCCGCCGCTTCCGCAAGGAGGCCCAGGCCATGGCGCGCGTCAGCCACCCGAACGTCGTCGCCGTCCACGAGATGGGCCGCCACAGCGACGGCACCTTCTTCATCGTCCAGGAGCTGCTCACGGGCCGCACCCTCCGCGAGCACCTCGACGAGCGCCAGCGCCTCTCGATCGACGAGGCCGTGGAGATCCTCTCGCCGATCATGGGCGCGCTCATCGCCGCCCATGGCCAGGGCATCGTCCACCGCGACGTCAAGCCCGACAACATCATCCTGAACCGCTCCCCCTCCGGCGAGCTCATCCCCAAGCTCGTCGATTTCGGCATCGCCAAGGTCCCCATGCCCCCGCTGGGCGGCCGCCAGCACACCGTGCTCGGCGAGCTGCTCGGCACGCCCAGGTACATGTCCCCCGAGCAGGCCGGCGGCATGCACCCCCTCGACGGCCGCGCCGACGTCTGGGCCGTCGGCGTCGTCCTCTACGAAATGCTCAGCGGCGTCTGCCCCTTCGACGGCCCCACCGCGCAGCGCGTGCTCGCCCTGATCCTCTCCGAGCCGCTGCCGCCGATCCAGCACCGCGTCGGCGTCCCCGACGCGCTCGCCGGCGTCCTCGCGCGCGCGCTCGACCGCGACATCGAGAAGCGCTTCCCCACCATGCAGGCATTCCGGGAGGCGCTCATCGAGTCCACCACGAAGCGCCCGCCCGCCGCGGGCGCCGCCTCCATCCCGGCCGCTCCGGAGCTGCTCGACCCCGCGGAGCTCGAATACGGCGACGCCGAGCCCGCCTCGACCTCGCAGCCGCCCCCGCCCCCGCAGCGCGCCGGCCACAGCGTCCGCCCGGCCCCCCGCGAGGACATGGCGTGGGCCCGCGACGAGACGCTCTCGACCGCCGCCCACCTCGATCCCGACGCCGACGCCGCCGAGCGCTCCCTGGCCGCGAACCGCCTCGACGCCGCCCTCACCCTCGCCGAGAGCGCATTGCAGCGGGACACCGGCGACGACGCCCGCGCCGGCCGGATGCGCCTCGTCCAGGCCATCGCGCACCGCTGGCTCGGCCATTACGACCTCGCCGAGCGCTGCGCCCAGGACGCCCTGCGGCTCCTCCCGCGCGGCAGCGGCGGCTGGTACGCCGCCCTCGGCTATGCCGCCATCGCGAGCGGCTACCTCGGCCGCAGCAAGCAGCTCCTCCGCCTCTACGAGGAGATCAAGAAGATCGACGCCACCGACGAGACCACGAGCTTCCATGTCGTCGTGATGTCGCGCCTCACGATCTTCCTCCTCCGCGCCGGCTTCGCGAACGTCGCCCACAAGATCCACAAGGACGCGCAGGACCTCGCCCGCGGCGACGGCGGCGGCGACCTCGTCGTGAGCGCCTGGCTCGACGCCGCGCGCGCCGAGATCGCCTCGCACCGCGGCGATCTCGTCACCTACCTCCTCCGCGTCGAGTCCGCGGCCCTGGGCTTCACCGCCGCCGGCGACCTCCGCAACGCCTGCCTCCAGCGCGCCAACGTCGGCAACGCCTACATGCACCTCGGCGCCTGCAAGCGCGCCGTCGCCATCTTCCACGAGGCCCTCGCGATCGCCGAGCCCATGGCCCTGGATCTCGTCGCCCCGGTGAAGGTGAACCTCGGCCACGCCCTCGCGGAGCTCGGCCGGCTCGACGAGGCGATCGCCGTCGAGACCGCCGCGCTCGCCCATTGCATTGCCCAGGACCACAGGCGCTTCGCCGCCGTCGCCCGCATCTACCTGTCGAGGATGTATTCCACGAAGGGCGACGTCGTCCGGGCCGGCCAGCTCGCCCGCGAGTGCGTCGGCGCGCTCGACGAGGACACCGGCCTCCGCGCCTACGCCCTCGCCGCGCTCGCCCGGGTGATGCTCGCCGAGGGCAGCCCCGCCGCCGCCCTCGCGCTCGCGCAGGGCGCGATGGACCTCATGCGCAAGCTCGGCGGCGTGGAGGAGGGCGAGTCCCTCATCCGCACGACCTTCGCCCTCGCGCTCCGCGCCACCGGAAAGGACGCCCAGGGCCACGAGGAGATCGAGCGCGCCCGGAGCCGCCTCCTGGAGCGCGCCGGCCGCATTCAAGATCCCCACTGGCGCAAGAGCTTCCTCGAGGCCGTCGCCGACAACGCCCGGGTCATGGACCTCGCCTCCCGCTGGGCCGACGGCGCCTCCGCCTGATCCCGGCGCCCCGTCCGCCCTCCACCAACCTCTCTCTCGGCAGGAGGCCCCGGGCGATCTCGCGCACGGGCGCGGCCATCCGCAAAGAAACATCGTGAAACGGCCCCGCGCAACGGATGAAACGCCGGTGCTTCACGGCGTTTCAAGCCTTCCTCCGCTACCTGTCGCGCCCAGGTTGGCCCGGGCGTTGCACAGTATGTTTCATCATGCTGGCGATCGCTGCGCTCCTGTTCACGGCCGTCGGGGCGACCCTCGGGCTCCTCGGCGGAGGTGGTTCGATCCTCACCCTGCCCCTGCTCGTGCACGGGCTCGGTGTGGAGCCGAAGGAGGCGATCGCGGTCTCGCTCCTCATCGTCGGCGTGACCAGCGCGGCGGCCGCGATCGCGCACGCCCGCCGCGGCCGGGTCGCCTGGCGGACGGGCGCCCTGATGGGGCTCGCCGGCATGGCGGGCGCGTACGCGGGCGGCAGCGCGGCGCGCTTCGTCCCGGCGGGGGTCTTGCTCGTCGCATTCGGCGCCCTCATGCTGGTCACCGGCGTGGCGATGGTGCGGGGGCGGCGCGGCGAGGCGGCCGCGGCCACCGTCGACGGCGGCGCGCGGCCCGATCAGGTCGCCCGCATCCTCGCCATCGGCCTGGCCGTCGGCAGCGTCGCCGGCCTCGTGGGCGCGGGGGGAGGCTTCCTCGTCGTCCCGGCGCTCGTCCTCTTCGGCGGCCTCCCGATGCCCCGCGCCGTGGGGACCTCGCTGTTCGTGATCGCGCTGCAATCGTTCGCGGGGTTCGGCGGGCACATCGGGCACGTGAGCGTCGACTGGACGCTCGCGGCCGTCGCCGGCTCGGCCGCCGTGGCCGGCAGCCTCGCGGGCGAGCGCCTCGCGGGCCGCCTGCCGGCGCAGACCATGCGCCGCGCCTTCGGCGGGTTCGTCCTCGCGATCGGCGCGCTCTTCCTTCTGGAGCGGGTCCCCGCGGACCTCTGGCGCGCCGCCGGAGGCCTGCTCTCCGCCCCGCTGCTCATCGCGCTCGGCCTGGCCGCCGGCCTCGCCGCGGCCGCCGCTGTCCGCCTCGCTCGACGACACAACCTCAGCTGATCCAGGATCTGACCCATGCAGGAATTCACGTTCACCGGACCGCTCGCGGGCGGCGCCTTGCTCGGCCTCGGCGCCTCGCTCCTCCTCCTGTTCAATGGCAAGGTGGCCGGCATCAGCGGCATCTTCGCCGGGCTCCTCACGCCCAGGGCCGGAGAGACCGCCTGGCGGGCCGCATTCATCGGCGGGCTGATCCTCGGCGGCCTCGCGCTCGCCGTGCTCCACCCGGCCCTCGCCCCGGCGGGGGGCGGCCGGCCCCTCGCGCTCGTCGTGATCGCCGGGCTCCTGGTCGGTTATGGCACCCGGCTCGGCAACGGCTGCACGAGCGGCCACGGGCTGTGCGGCGTGAGCCGCCTCTCCGTCCGCTCGCTGGTCGCCACGGTCACGTTCATCGCGACGGGCGCCGTCGCCGTCGTCCTCACGCGCCACATGATCGGAGGCAATCCGTGAAGCAGAACCTCGTCGCATTCATCTCCGGCCTGCTGTTCGCCGTGGGGCTCGGCGTCTCCGGCATGACCCAGCCCGCGAAGGTCATCGGGTTCCTCGATTTCGCCGGGCGCTGGGATCCGAGCCTCGTCCTCGTGCTCGGGGCGGGCGTGGCGGTCCATTTCATCGCGTATCGGCTCCTGCGCGGCGAGAGGGCGGTCTTCGCCGAGGGCTTCTCGATCCCCACGCGCACCGACATCGACGCGCGGCTCGTGATCGGCTCGGCGATCTTCGGCGTGGGCTGGGGGCTCGCCGGGTACTGCCCGGGCCCCGCGATCTCCCTGATCGGGACCGGCGCCCTGGAGCCGCTCGCCTTCGTGGCGGCGATGATGGTGGGCATGGTGCTCCACCACCTCTCGACGCGGCCGGCGCGCGCCGCCGCGGCCGGGGCCGCGCGCTCGACGCCCGCGTGACAGGACGACTCTGGACAGGAGGCACGGCCATGAACATCCACCACTTCTTCGATCCGAACACGTACACGCTGACCTACGTGGTCTCCGATCCCGACACGCGCGATGCGGTCCTCATCGATCCCGTCCTCGATTACGACCCGCTGGCGTCGCGGGTCTCCACGGGCTCGGCCGACCGCGTGGCGGCGTTCCTCGACGAGCGCGGGCTCAGGCTCCGTTACGTGCTCGAGACGCACGCGCACGCCGATCACCTCTCCTCGTCCCAGCTCTTCAAGCGCCGCTTCGGCGCCGAGGTCGCGATCGGCGCGCGCATCGTGGAGGTGCAGGAGACGTTCAAGGGCATCTTCGATCTGCCGCCCTCGTTCCCGACCGACGGGCGGCAGTTCGAGCGCCTGCTCCGGGACGGCGAGGCGTTCGCCGTCGGCGGCCTCTCGATCGAGGTGATCGCGACGCCGGGCCACACCCCCGCGTGCGTGAGCTACCGGATCGGCGACGCGCTCTTCACGGGCGACGCGCTCTTCATCGAGGACTACGGCACCGGCCGCTGCGATTTCCCGCGCGGGAGCGCGGCCGATCTCTATGCCTCGATCCACGATCGCCTCTACGCGCTGCCCGAGGCGACGCGCGTCTTCCCCGGCCACGACTACCAGCCCGAGGGCAGGCCGCTCCGGTACGAGACGACGATCGGCGTCGAGAGGGAGCGGAACGTGCAGCTCCGGGCGTCGACGACCCAGGACGCGTTCGTCCGCTTCCGGACCGAGCGCGACGCGACGCTCGCGGCGCCGCGGCTCCTCTATCCGAGCGTGCAGATCAACGTCGACGCGGGCAGGCTGCCCGAGCCCCACGCCAACGGAAGGCGGTACCTGACGATCCCGCTCGCGGCCGATCCGGCGGCCGGAGGCTAGCGCGCGAGCGCCCCGGCGGCCCGCCGCGAGCGACGTTTCAGCACCTTGAAACGTGGTTGAAACATCGCGGCGGCGGCGGTAGCGTGGGGCGTGGCGAGGCAGGAGAGCTCCGGGGGGGCCGCGGCGGACGCGGTCCGGATGGCCTTCGGCGACGTGTGCGGGGCGGCGCTGGTGCTGGACGCGGACCTCCGCGTGCTGCTCAGCACCGCGGCGGCCGAGGAGCTGCTCGGGTTCGACGTGCCGCTGGGGGCGAGCGCGCCGAAGCTCCTGTGCGGCCAGGCGATGAAGCGCCCGCTCGCCGAGGCGCTCGCCGAGGGCAGGCCCGTGCAGGCGGTGATCCCGCGCCCGCGGCCGGGCGCCGAGTCGCAGCTCGTGCGGGTCCGCGCGACGCCGCTCGGGGCCGCCGGCGCGCGCTCGGGCTGGCTGCTCTTCCTCCAGGACGCGGCCGGCGCGCTCGCGGACGGAGAGGTCCTGTTCCACGGGATGTGGACGCAGGACGCCGGAATGAAGCAGGTGTTCCGGATCGTCGAGCGCGTGGCGGACTCGGACGTGACGGTGCTCGTGCGCGGGGAGACGGGCTCCGGCAAGGAGCTCGTGGCGAGCGCGCTCCACGCGCTCTCGCCGCGGCGGCGCGGGCCGTTCCGCGCGCTGAACTGCGCCGCGCTGCCCGCCAACCTGCTGGAGAGCGAGCTGTTCGGCCACGCGCGCGGGGCGTTCACGGGCGCGACGCGGGACGCGCCGGGCCACATCCAGCTCGCGGAGGGCGGCACGCTGTTCCTCGACGAGGTGGCGGAGCTGCCGCTGGAGCTCCAGGCGAAGCTCCTGCGCGTCCTCGAGGTGCGCGCCGTGATCCCGGTGGGCGCGCGCGAGCCGATCCCGGTCGACGTGCGGGTGATCTCGGCGACGCACCGCCCGCTGCGCAAGGAGGTGGAGGCGGGCCGCTTCCGGGCCGATCTGATGTACCGGCTCCGGGTGATCCCCATCTTCCTGCCGCCGCTCCGGGCGCGCCCCGGCGACGTGATGCTGCTCTGCGCCAAGCTGATGGACGATCTCAATACGCGCCGCCGGCGCCGGATCGAGAGCGTCGCCCCGGCCGCGGAGCGGGCGCTCGCGTCGTACGACTGGCCGGGCAACGTGCGCGAGCTGAAGAACGTGCTCGAGTACGCCTACGCGATCGGCGAGGGACCCGTGCTCGCGCTCTCGGACCTGCCGCCCGAGATCGTCGAGCCGGCGCTGTCGCGCGAGGAGGTCCAGGGCGCCCCGCCGCCCCGGGGCAGCGGGCTCGCGGAGGACGCCGAGGCGGCCGAGGAGGCAGCCCGGATCCTGCGCGCGCTGGAGCGGAGCGCCGGCAACCGGGAGCGGGCGGCGCAGATCCTCGGAACGAGCCGCGTGACGCTGTGGCGGCGCATGAAGGCGCTGGGGCTGCTCGACTGACGGTTGGCCGTTTCCGTCTCCGCTTCCGCGTCCGTTTCCGCGTCCATTTCCGCGATCGTATCCGGAGGAGCCTATCCCCGCAGCCTCGCCAGCCGCGCCGCGGCCTCCGCCATTCTGCGCGGCTCCATCACCCGGCGCGCCCGCCATAGCAGGTTGTGCGGCGTCACCGACGCCGGCACGAAAGGCACCACCGCCGTCTCGTACCCGGCCGCCTCCAGCCGGAGCGTCCGCTCGGCGTCGATGAGACCCGTGACGACCTGCCGGCGCACCGCCGCGTGCCTCGGCGCGCCCATTTCATCGGCCGCGGCCTCCGCGCGCGCCGAGAATGGCACCACGCCGGAATAGCAGCACGGCACCAGGAACAACCATTTCGCCTGCGCGCGCACGGCCGCGTCCAGGATCCTGTCGGACGCCTCGCCGCACGCGTGCAGCGCCGCCGCCGCGTCGGGCTCGCCCGGCCACAGCGAGGGGTCGCCGGCGTCGCCCTGGAGGATCGCCACGGCCGCGCTCCCGGCGAGCCGCGCCGCCGCCTCCTTCGCCGCGCGGGCGCGGCCCGCGTCGCGCTCGATGACCACCACCCGTGGGAAGCCCAGGAGGTCCGCTGCCAGGAGCCCCACGTACGCCTTGCCCGCGGCCGCGTCGACCACGAGCCTGTCGCCGCCGAGGCGCGATAGCTCGTTCAGGAGGGCGGCGACCTCGACGGCCTTCTTGCGGTCCTCGCGGCGCAGGGACGTGCCCTCGGCCGCGATGAAGAGCGCGTGCAGGCGCGCAGCCACGGCCTCGGGGGTCACGCGGCTCGGGGTCGCGCGCGCAGGAGCGCGCCCCCGAGCCCCCGATGTCGAGCCGTCGCGGAGAGGCCTCGGTGCCACGGGCGACGCGTACCGCGCCGCGGGCGCGGGGTCGAGGGGGGCTCCTCGGCAGCACGCCCGCGCCGGGAGTCGGCTACCCTCGCGCCATGGTCCACGCCGGCCCCGAAGCCGCGCCCGCAGCCGCCGAGGCGCAGCACGACGATTTCGAGAGGCGCCTCACCCGCGAGATCCTCATCAGCGAGCGCCTGCGCGTCCAGCTCCTCGCCGCCATCCCGGGCATAGCCCTCATCCTGTTCCTCGCGATCACCGCCTCCTATCCGGACGAGGTCGACCGCGCCCTGCACGGCAAGATGGACCGGCTCCGCGTCGGCCTCCTGCTCGGCGGGTTCGCCGCATACGAGCTGCTCGCCCTGCAATCCGTCGAGCGGCTGATCAAGAGCGGCAAGGAGCCCCCGCGCTCGCGCAGGTACGCGAACGCGCTCGTCGAGGCCAGCCTGCCGACCCTCGCCGTCCTCTATTACATGACCGTCGTCAGCCCCGTCGAGGCGCTGCTCCTCCCGCCGGTGTTCATCTATTTCGTCTTCATCCTGCTCTCGACGCTGGGCCTCGATTTCAAGCTCTGCCTCTTCACCGGCCTCGTCGCCGCCGTCGAGTACGCCGGCCTCGCGCTCGTCGCGCTCGGCGGCGCGCCGGATCGAGAGCGCCCCGCCGAGGCCGCGCTCGCGTCGATGCCGCACCACCTCGGCAAGGCATTGATCCTCTTCGTCAGCGGCGTCGCGGCGGGCTTCGTCGCGCGCCGCCTGCGCCGCGGCTTCGTCAACACCCTCGAGTCGATCGAGGAGCGGAACCGCGTCGTGAACCTCTTCGGCCAGCACGTCTCGTCGGCCGTGGTCGACGACCTGCTCGCGCGGAAGGCCGGCGCGCGCAGCGAGGTCCGCGAGGTCTGCGTGATGTTCCTCGACATCCGGAACTTCACCGCGTTCTCCGAGGAGCGCAGCCCCGAGGAGGTCGTCGCGTACCTGAACTCCGTCTTCGAGCCCATGATCGAGAGCGTCAACGCGCACCACGGCATCGTGAACAAGTTCCTCGGCGACGGCTTCATGGCCGTCTTCGGCGCCCCGCTGCAGGACCCAGACTACTGCCGCCATGCCGTCGAGGCCGCGCTGGAGATCCTCACGAAGCTCGACGACCTCGTCGCGGCCGGGGCCGTCCCCCCGACGCGCGTCGGCCTCGCGCTGCACGCCGGCGAGGCCGTCGTCGGCAACGTCGGCTCCACGATGCGCAAGGAGTACACCGTGATCGGCGACGTGGTGAACGTGGCCTCGCGCGTCGAGGCGCTCAACAAGGAGCTCGGCTCGCAGCTGCTCGTGACCGAGCGCGTGTGGAGCGCGAGCGGCCAGCCCGTGCAGGCCATCGAGCGGCCGCCCGTCTCGGTGCGCGGCCGCAAGGAGCCGATCCAGATCGTTCAGCTCGTCTGATCGCGCGGCGGCCTGCCGAGCGGCACGTCGGTCACGGCGATCGCCTCGCCCAGCACGGCGGCGAGGTGGGCCCTGGCGCGCGGCTCGCTCGAGCGCACCGTCACGGCATAGCGCGCGCCCTCGGCGTCGAACGAGATCAGGTCCACCTCGGGCCGATCCCCCGCGAGCGCGGCCGCGGCGAGCAGCAGCTCGCGCACGTCCTCCTGGCCGACCGTGCGCGCGGCCAGCGCCACGGTCACGGTCACGGGCGGCTGGGGCCCGAGCACGCACGTCGGGTGCACGAGCCGGAGCAGGTGCGGCACGCGCACCTCGAGCCCGCGCTCGTCGACGAGCCGCACCTCGAGCAGCGTCACCGCGCGCACGCGCCCAGCGCGCCCGCCGAGCTCCGCGAAGTCGCCCTCGCGGATCTGCCGGCCGTAGACGACCGTCGCGCCCACCGCGACCGAGGCGAGCAGCGGCGTCACCGCGAGCCCGAGGCTCACCACCGCGACGGTCCCGACGCGCGCCAGCGCGCCCGTGTCGTCGCCCGTGACGAGCGGCGCCGCGATGACGAAGAAGACGAGGATGATGGCCGTCCGGACGAGGAAGCTCGTCGGGGGCGCGAGGTCCGCGGGCAGCCACTCGACGCTCGTCTCGCCCCGCGCGACGCTGTCGAAGAAGAGCCCCACGAACCGCACGAGCACGACGAGCGCGATGCCCGCGATGACCGCGACGACGAGCAGCGGCAAGGAGCTCACGAGCCGCACGAGCAGCGCGTAGAGCGGCCCGAACACGAACCCCGTGAGCTGCTCGGCGTACCCGCGCGTCGACTCGAAGAGCGAGAGGGTGATGAGCACCCACCCGTACGCGAGCCCGATCTGCGCGAGCGCCTTGGCCGCCCCCACGCCGATGTGAATGGCGGCCCGCAGCGAGGCGGGCCGGATGACCTCGATCGATCGGAGCCTGATCGCGGGGATCCTGTCCGGGTGCTCCGAGATCCAGGCGCGCGTCTGGTCCGCGAGCAGCCCCGCGCGCCGCGCGAGGAAGAGCCCCATGAGCCCCGAGAGCACGACGAGCGCGAGCGAGAGCAGCGTCATGAGCGTCGCGCTGCGCGACCGCTCCTTGCGCAGCGCCGCCCTGATCTGCCCCGCGATCCGCTCCGCGTGCGCCGCCGCCGCCGGGTCCCCCGCGGCCGCGGCGTCCTCCGGCCCGAGCTCGACGATCGTTCGAGCTCCGGCGATCACCGAGGCCGCGTCCCCGCGCGCCTCGACGCGCACGTCCACCGCCCCGCCGTCGTCGAGCGCGCGCCGGAGCGCGGCGCTCGCCGCCGCCGCGCGCTGCTCCGCGGTCTGCCCGCCGCGCGCGGCCCGCAGCTCGAACGCCGGCGTCCGGTTGGCGAGCACCACGACGCCGGGAGCGGGAGCGGTGACGGCTGCGGGAACGGGAGCGGCTGCGGGAACGGCAGCGGACGCAGAAGCGGCAGCAGGATCGGGAGCGGGAACGGCTGCGGGAACGGCAGCGGGAGCGGAAACGGCAGCGGAAGCGGAAGCGGAAGCGGACGCGGAAACGGCAGCGGGAGCGGACGCGGACGCCGACGCGGAAACGGCAGCGGGAGCGGACGCGGAAAGGGCAGCGGAAGCAGACGCGGCGACGGGCGCCGCCTGGGCGGCGGGCACGCGCGCGAGCGCCGCGAGGAGCGCCAGCGCGAGCGCGACGCCTGTTCGGCCGGCCGGATTCATGCCGGCAGCTTCGACCGCGGCGCCTCGCCAGGTCAAGCCATCACTGCGCGGGCGCGGGGCGCGCGCTTGGCCGACGCGGCCGCCTCCGGTGATCTCGGTCGATGGGCGGGGCCGTTGACGCATTCATCGCGGATCCACGATTGTATGATCGCTCGTGAGCCAGCCGCTGCAATGGGTGAGCGGCGCGCGGATCCCGGCGGCGGCGCTCCTGCCGCCCGCGGGCGGCACCTGCCCTCGCCGAGGGGCAGGTGCCGCGGGCTCATGCTCGACGATCTCAGCGGGCGTATTCGACGGCGGTGATCCCCTCGGCGCCGGGTGCGACGGTCACGAGCGCCTGGGCGCCGTACGATTTCGACGAAAGCGCGGAGCGGACCACGACGAGCCACGACTCGTCGGCCTTCCTGGCGACGAGGACCAGGCAGCGGTCGCCCGCGGCCGCGCCGGCGCGGGCCTCGGCCTCGGGCACGACGCGCGCCTCCGCCGCGGCGCAGCCCGCGACGTCGAAGCTGCGCCTGGAGAGCGCGGCGAGGGTCACGTCGGTCGCCCGCCGGGCCATCGCCGGATCGGCCGCGACCCCGGCCGCGGGCGCGGCAGGAGGCGCGGCCGCGGGCGCAGCCGACGGCGCGGGCGTGGCGGCGGGGCCGCAGGCCGCCGCCAGGGTCGCGAGGAGAGGGAGCCACGGTGCGATGGTGCGCTTCACGAGCCGATCATATCCCGGATATACGGAAACGGGAACAGCCGCGGAAACGGCCGCGGAAACGGCAAAGGCACCGGAAACGGAAACGGATACGGAACCGGAAAAGGAAACAGCATCGGAAACGCCTGCACCTGGCAGAACACCTTCGACAAGACCATCGTCGAGGGCACGGGCGACAACGAGATGTGCATCCTCTTCGGCTACGCCTACCCGCCCGAGCACGCCTTCACCGCGGTCGCGACGGACCAGGAGCATTGCCTCGCGATCTACCCGCCCGAGAGCTCTCCGTAGCCTCGCCGGGCCCTGCCCCCGGGCGACGCGCTCCCTGCGCCGGCGCAAATCCTGCGCAGGTCCATGGTCATTTCGGGTGGAAGCGGTCGCGCGGATCTGCTCCCATGGTCGTGCGGCGCGCCCCGCGCGACCGCGCGTCGATTCCGGCTCCGAGATCCGGGAGGAATGCTTTGACCGGTCGCCTCCGACTCATCGGTTCCTGCCTCTTGCTCGCGCTGGCGGCCCCTCTCGCGTGCAGCGAGCCTGATCCCGCGCCCCAGGGCGTCACGCCCGTGGAGCTCCCCCCGCCGCTCGGCCCGCTCTCGCCGGTGGAGCCGACCGAGACGGATCGCTTCGCGACCAGCGGGTTCTGCAGGCAGTGCCACCTCGCGGGCGACGCCCCGGTCATGCGCGACGCCGCGGGCGCTGACATCTCGCCGGTATACCTGTGGCGGAGCTCGATGATGGCATTCGCCGCGAGGGATCCCTATTACCTCGCCGCGTTCAGCGAGGAGCTCCTGAAGCGGCCGGCGATCCGGGATGGGATCGAGGCGACGTGCACGCGGTGCCACGCGCCTGCGGGATCGGTCGAGCACGAGGCGGCGGACGGCCACCTCTCCTTCGACGAGCTCACGAGCGGGCAGGGCCCGGAGGCGCACCTCGGTCGGGACGGCGTGACCTGCTCGCTCTGCCACCAGATCAAGGACGCCGGGCTCGGCACCACGTCGAGCTTCGCCGGGGGGTTCGACGTGGGATACGACCGCGAGATGTATGGCCCGCACCTCGGCCCGCTGCCCGATCCGATGCAGTTCTTCGTCGATTACACGCCGATGTATTCGGGGCACATCGCGTCGAGCGAGCTCTGCGCGACGTGCCACACCGTCGTGGTGCCCATCCTCGACGAGCAGGGCGGGTCCCTCGACGGCGACTTCCTGGAGCAGGCGCCGTACCTCGAGTGGCTGAACTCCGATCACCGGGACACCGCGCCCTGCCAGCGCTGCCACCTGCCGATCGTCGACGCGGACGACACCCCCCTGTCGTCCCCCATTTCAAAATATCCGGACGGGCTCGCGTCGCGCCAGCCGTTCGGCCAGCACACGCTCGTCGGCGGCAACGCGTACATGCTGGGCGTGCTCGCGGACAACGTCGAGTGGACGGGCAGCGACGTGGACGGCGCGGAGCTCCAGGCCGCGGCGGCGAGGAGCGAGGAGCACCTCCGCGGCGCGGCCGAGCTCGGCGTGATGAGCGCGGCGCTCGATGGGGACGAGCTCCGCGTCGTCGTCCGCGTGGCCAACAAGGCCGGCCACAAGCTGCCCACCGCCTACCCCACGCGGCGTGTGTGGATCCATTTCCGCGCCGAGGACGCCGCCGGCCAGGCATTGCTCGAGTCCGGCGCGTTCGACGCCGCCGGCGCGCTCGTCGACGGATCGGGCCGCCGCCTCGACGGCCTCGGCGTCGTGCTGCCGCACCGCGACGAGATCACCTCGAGCGACGAGGTGCAGGTCTACGAGGCCGTCGCCGCCGACATCTCCGGCTCGCCGTCCCACCTCGCCCTGGGCGCGACCCATTTCATCAAGGACAACCGCATCCTGCCCACCGGCTGGTCCTCGTCGGACCAGTGGATTGACTGGATCGCGCCGGTCGGTGTGGAGGGCGACGACTCGTTCGCGGCCGGCGAGGACCGCGTCACGTACCGCGTGCCCGGCGGCGCCGCGGTCCAGCGCCTCGTGATCGAGCTGCTCTACGAGAGCGTGCCCCCGTCGACCCTGGAGGCCCTGTCGGTCGTCCCGGCGCCTGCGGCCGTGAAGTTCTCCCAGATGGCCGCCGCGAGGCCCCCCGCGCCCGTGGTGATGGCCTCGTTGACCACGACCCCGTGACCGCGCGCGCCCCTCTTCCGCCGCCGCCCCCGCGGATCCCCCCAGAAGCTGCGGCCGCGGCGCCGTGGAGCCCCGCCTACTCCGGCTTCTCAGCCGCCACCGCCCCCTGCTTCCGCTGCGCCATCCGGTGCTTGATCGCCCCCACGATCAGCGGCGCCACCGAGATGAAGATGATCAGGTAAACGACCCGCTCGATCTGCTTCGCATTGAACACCTTCCCCAGGAAGTACCCCAGGAACGTCATCGAAGCGACCCACCCGATCCCGCCCGCGATGTTGAAGAACGCGAACCGCCGGTACTCCATCTGCCCGACCCCGGCCACCACCGGCGCGAACGTCCGCGCGAAGGGCATGAACCGCGCGAGGATGATCGTCTTCCCCCCGTGCCGCTCGTAGAACTCCTTCGTCGCGATCAGATAGTCGCGCCGGAAGAAGAACGACTGCTCCCGCGTGAAGATCTTCGGGCCCGCCTTCCGCCCGATCGAGAAACCCACCGCGTCGCCGATGATCGCCATCGCCATCAGCGTCACGTTCATCAGCAACAGATTCTGGAAGTTGGACAGCTCGAGCGGGTTGATCAGCCCGGCGTTCACCAGCACGCCGGCCGTCACCAGCAGCGAGTCGCCTGGCAGGAAGAACCCGATGAGCAGCCCCGTCTCGGCGAAGACGATGAGCATCAGGACGGGGTAACCGCCCCAGGTGAGGAGCGACTCGAGCTCCCGTAGCCGGCTGAAGAACTCGCGGATGAGGTCCACCCCGCCCGATTAGCCCAGGTCAGGGCCGAAGTCGAATCCTCGGCGCCCTCCGCCCCGAGCTCCGGGTGGAAATTCGGGGCTCCGCCCCGGTCACGCGTGCCGGACGGCCGGGCCGGGTGAACGGTGGACCTCCCGGACCCGTCGCCTCACCAGGAGGGCTGCACCCGCGCGATGAACTCGTACGGGTAGCCCCACGCGGGCTTCGAGGCTGCGTCGAGCTCCTTGATGTCCTCGGGCGCCAGCTTCACGGCCAGCGCGCGCAGGTTGTCCTGGAGCTGCGGCACCGTCCGCGCCCCGACGATCACCGTGCTCACCTCGGGCCGCGCCAGCAGCCACGCCAGCGACACCGCCGCGGGCGTCGTCTCGTGCCGCCCCGCGAGCCGCTCGATCACGTCCAGCAGGCTCCACATCCGGTCGTTGTCGAACGCCTTGTAGCTGTCCGCCCACGCCTCGAGCCGCGTCCCCGGCGGCGGCTGCTGGCCGCGGCGGTACTTGCCGCTCAGGAACCCGCGCGCCAGCGGCGACCACACCATCACCCCGACCCCGAACGCGCGGCACGCGGGCACCAGCTCGCGCTCCGCGTCGCGCACCGCCAGCGACCACTGGAGCTGCATCGACTCGAAGCGGTGCGTCCGGAGCCGGTCGGCGGCCCAGAGCGACTCCACGAGCCGGTAGCCCGTGTAGTTCGAGCTCCCCACGTAGCGGATCTTGCCCTGCGTCACGAGGTCGTCGAGCGCCCGCAGCGTCTCCTCGATCGGCACCTCGGTGTCCTGCATGTGCACCTGATACAGATCGATCACGTCGGTCCCGAGCCGCTTCAGCGACGCCTCGCACGCGTCGAGGATGTGCTTGCGCGACAGCCCCATGTCGTGCGGCCCGACGCCGCGGTGGAGCGCGACCGGGAACCTGCACTTCGTCGCGAGCAGCACCTTGCCCCGCTTGCCCGCGATCCACTTGCCGGTGAGCTGCTCGCTCCTCCCCTCACTGTACATGTTCGCCGTGTCGACGAGGGTCATCCCCGCGTCGATCGCCGCGTCGAACACCCGCCGCGCGTCCTCGTCGGAGGACGTCACCCCCTTCATGAACGACTCCGACTCGCCGAAGGTCATCGCCCCCAGCGAGAGCGCGCTGACCTTGAGCCCACTGCGTCCGAGGTGTCGCTGCTCCATCGCCCCATGCTCCTTGCGCTCGCCCGATCGCGATGCGCCGAGCGATCCGGGCCCATCGTTCAACCGGCGCGGCGGACGCTACGGATCCACGCTCGCGACGTCAAGCTCCCGCAGGGCTCCGGAAAAAAAGAGGAGAGCGGCATTGCCGGCCCGGCCGGCATGCAGCTCGGGCATCGCTTTTGAAGGTCCTGACAGTGGGCGCGCTGCGCCCACGCCCCCAGGAAACCATCAGGGGATCATGGAGGGCAGGGGAGGAGGGTGAGCCTGTGGCTCGACGTACAATGTTCCGGGATCGCGAGGACGCTGGCAGGAGGCTCGCCGGCCTCCTCGCCCGCTATCGCGAGGAGACCCCGATCGTGCTCGGTCTGCCGCGCGGCGGCGTGCTGGTCGCGTACGAGATCGCGCGCGCGCTCGGGGTCCCGCTCGACGTCTGGATGGTCCGGAAAATCGGGGCGCCGTTCCAGCCGGAGCTCGGGGTCGGCGCGATCTCGGAGGGGGGCGAGGTCGTCATTGACCGGGATATGCTCCGCGAGCTCGACATCAACGAGGACGAGCTGGCCGACATCGCCGCGCGCGAGGCCGCGGAGGTCGAGCGCCGCGTCCGGCGTTACCGCGGCCGGCGGCCCCCGCCGGACGTCCGCGGGCGCACCGTCATCCTCGTCGACGACGGCATCGCCACGGGCAGCACCATCCGCGCCGCGGCGCGCGACATCCGCAAGCGCTCGCCGAAGCGCATCGTCATCGCCGCGCCCATCGCCGCCGCCGGCACCGTCGAATCCCTCCGCCACGAGGCCGACGCGATCGTGACCATCGACGCGGACCCGAGCCTCGGCTCGATCGGCGCTCATTACCTCGATTTCACGCAGACGTCGGACGACGAGGTCCGCGCCCTGCTCGATCGGGCCCGGGCCGCCGCGGCCCCGCCGCCGGCCGCGGATCCCACGCCGCCCGCGCGGCCCGGGGAGCAGCCCGTCCGCATCCGCGCCGAGCACGCCGTGCTCGAGGGCGATCTCGCCATCCCGGAGGGCGCGGGGGGGCTCGTGCTGTTCGCGCACGGCAGCGGCAGCGGCCGGATGAGCCCGCGCAATCGGTTCGTCGCGGAGAGCCTCCGCCGCGCCGGGCTCGGCACGCTGCTCTTCGATCTGCTCACGATCGACGAGGCCCTGGAGGACGAGGCGACCTCCAGGCTCCGCTTCGATATCGATCTGCTCGCCCGCCGGCTCGTCGGCGCCACCGACTGGATCCTCGGGCGGCCCGACCTCGCCCGCCTGCGCCTCGGCTATTTCGGCGCCTCGACGGGCGCGGCCGCGGCCCTCCTCGCCGCGGCCGAGCGGCCGGACGTCGTGTCCGCCGTGGTGTCGCGCGGCGGCCGGCCCGATCTCGCCGGCCCGTACCTGGAGCGCGTGCGAGCCCCGACGCTGCTCATCGTCGGCGGCGCCGATCCGCTGGTGCTCGAGCTGAACCGCGAGGCCATGGACCGGATGCGCTGCCCGTGCTCGCTGACCGTGATCCGCGGCGCCACCCACCTGTTCGAGGAGCCGGGCGCGCTGGAGGAGGTCGCCCGCGTGGCCGGCCTCTGGTTCACCCGTCACCTCCTCGCCCACCCCGCCGAGGCGAGGGCGTGAAGGGACCGGGGAGAGAGGAGAGAGAGAGAAAATCACAGGGAGGCGGGGAGGACGGGGAGGGAGAGAAAGAGAGAGGGAGAGAAGAGAGAGAGGCAGGTTTTCTCAGAATTCTTTCTGACCTCCCCGCCTCCCCGCCTCCCTGTGATTCTCTCTTCTCTCCGAGCGCTGGAGAGATCTCCGGCAGGCGGCACCATGAGGAGGAATTTCGGAATGGCCACAGCAGCGGACCGGCGCGGGAGACAGCCCGAGGTCAGGCAGCCGGAGATCAAGCAGCCCGGTATCGATGAGCCCGAGCTCGAGCAGCCCGAGCTCGAGCGGCGGCCCGAGGTCGTCGAGGAGCCGGAGCCCGAGCAGCCCGAGGTCGAGCCGCCCGTGGTGGAGGGCCCCGAGGGCGAGCGCGGACCCGGGCGCGCGGGGCCGCCGCGGCAGAACGAGGGGCTGTCGGGAATGGGCGCCAGGATCGGCCGGGTCTCGCACGACAAGGACCAGATCGGCCACGTCGAGCGGCAGGGGCTGCGCCGCGAGGAGCAGGACCAGATCGCGGCGGCGCTGGAGGAGGAGGCCGAGCGCCGCCCGCCGGAGACGCCCGGCGAGCGCTACATCGATCCCTACAAGCACAAGATCTGCGGCGGGTGATGTATGCTGGGCGGCCCATGGAGGTCGTCTCACTCGGACCGCTCCCGGTCGCGTCGCTCCTGTGGCAGCCGCGCCCGGGCGCGTGGATGCTCACGTTCGTCTGCAAGGGCACGTTCGATCTGCGCCCCGGCGAGTCGCCGCTCGCGGCCGCGCAGGAGCCGATCCACGACGCCGATCGGCACTGGAGCAACGACCCCGCGTGGAGCGTGTACGCGCCGTGTGACCTCGTGCCGATCCGGCCGCGCGCCGACGTCGTCCTCGTGGGGCACGCGTTCGCGCCCGCGGACAAGCCCGCCCGCTCGATCGTCGCGCGGATCGTCGTGGCCGAGGTCGACAAGTCGATCGAGGTCGCCTGCGACCGGCTGCTCGCGCCGGACGGGTCGGTGCAGGAGGGGGCGCGCTTCATGAAGATGCCGCTCCTCTACGAGCGCGCCGCCGGCGGTCCGGACACCGCGAACCCGGTGGGCATGCGCGCCGACGATCGGGACGCTTATGGCAATCGCAAGATGCCCAACCTGCAGGCCCCGGGCGCGCCCCTGACGGGGCCGGGCGACGCGTCCGAGCCCCTCGGATTCGGCCCGATCGCGCCCTCCTGGCCCTCGCGCCGCAGCAGGCTCGGGCGCCACGCGGCGACGTGGTCGGACGCCGACATCCGCCAGAGGCCGCTGCCTGCGGACATCGACGGCTCGTACTTCAATGCGGCCCCGCGCGATCAGCAGCCCGCGCTGCTCCGCCACAACGAGCGGATCGTCCTCTATCACCTGCACGCGACGGTCCCGCACCTCGTCACGAGCCTCTCCGGGCACCACCCCGCGGCCTTCGTGGAGCGGCAGGGCAAGCCGCCGCAGCCCGTCGCAATGCGGCCCGAGCTCTTGTGGATCCACACCGATCGCGGGCTCTGCACGCTGACGTGGCGCGGCCAGATCCCGCTCGAGCAGCCGCGCGAGCCGGGGATCGTGAAGATCGCGCTGGAGGGCCCGGGGCAGGGCCACGCCCTGGACGAGCCGGATCGCCCGGCGAGCGAGCCGTCGCGATCCGAGGGCCCGCGCACGCGGCACAGGCCGACGCTGTCCCCCGAGCAGATCGCCGCCATGATCGCCGCCGAGGACCACCCGCTCGCGAGCACGTCGCACGGGAACGTGCAGGGCAAGGCCGTCCTTCCATTCGCCGCGGCGCCGGCCGGCGCCCCCGCGCCGCCCCCGTCCCACCCCGGCGGCGCCGCGCTGCGCCGCGACGCCACGCCGTTCGCGGCCCCCGCGCCCGCGCCGCTCGCGCCGCCGCCCATTGCACAGCCGCCCGCCGCGCCGCCGCCCGCTGCACCGCCGCCCGCCGCGCCGCCTCCCCTTGC